>NZ_JALNPN010000028.1:0-43680 GCF_024520835.1 Pantoea sp. Fr+CA_20 | reverse complement strand
TTGGAGCGGGAAACGAGACTCGAACTCGCGACCCCGACCTTGGCAAGGTCGTGCTCTACCAACTGAGCTATTCCCGCGCCTTGTACCGTAATAAATTCTTCACCGGTACGGGGTGCGCATTATACGAGAAATCGCTGCTGCTGCAAGATGCTTACAGCAAAATTTTGCGCTTTTGATGCGTTTGCTGATAATTGCAGCAACCTGGCGATTTCCTGCGCACCCTTTGCGGTTTAAAGCTGCAAAAAGTGTTGGCGGTAGTACGCCAGCTCGGCAACAGACTCGCGAATATCATCTAAAGCCTGGTGCGATCCGCTCTTTTTGAAACCCGGAAGAATGTCTGGCTTCCAGCGACGAGCCAGTTCTTTCAGCGTGCTGACATCCAGATAACGGTAATGGAAATAGGCTTCCAGCTCCGGCATGTACTTAAACAGGAAACGGCGATCCTGCCCAATGCTGTTGCCGCAAATCGGGGACGTATTGGCTGGCACCCACTGCTGCAGGAATTCGATGGTCGCCTTTTCTGCTGCGCGATCGTCAATCTTGCTGGCCTTCACACGTTCCACTAAACCGCTATGAGTATGTGTACGGACGTTCCATTCGTCCATCAAGCCCAGCTGCGCATCTGACTGATGAACCGCCATGACCGGACCTTCTGCCAGAATGTTAAGGTCGGCGTCGGTAACGATAGTGGCAATCTCAATAATGCGATCGCGTTCCGGATCGAGTCCGGTCATTTCAAGGTCAATCCAAATTAGATTATTTTCGTTTCCAGTTGCCATGCTGTTACCTGTGGTTGCTGAGTCGTCATTCATCGTGAATAAGGTGTATCATAGACGTTTTGCCCCCCAGGGCGAAATCCAGCTAAACCAGTGAGGGTGAGTGAGTAAAAATAAACTGTCGAAAGGTCAACAACGTCGCGTCAGCGCGAACCACGATCGCCGTTTAAACCAGCGCAAAATGCGCCCGGAAGCGGACGATAATATGTTCGGGCAGGACGCAGAAGGCGTGGTGGTCAGCCGATTTGGCATGCATGCCGATGTCGAGGACAGTGCAGGCCTGACGCACCGTTGTAATATTCGCCGCACGATCCGCTCACTGGTCACAGGCGATCGCGTGGTGTGGCGTCCCGCGTTAAACGGCGGCAAAGGTATTGTTGAGGCTGTGCATGAGCGTACCAGCGTTCTGACGCGTCCCGACTTCTATGACGGCGTGAAACCCATTGCCGCGAACATCGATCAAATTATTATCGTGTCAGCCATTCTGCCAGAGCTGTCATTGAACATTATCGATCGCTACCTGGTGGCCAGCGAAACGCTGGATATTGAGCCCCTGCTGGTGCTGAACAAAATCGATCTGCTGGATGACAACGCGCGTGCATTGGTTGATGAGCAGATGGAGATTTACCGCAAGATTGGTTATCGCGTCTTGATGGTTTCCAGCCATGCGAAAGATGGCCTGAATGCGCTGCAGAATGCGTTGACTGACCGGATAAGCATCTTTGCGGGTCAGTCTGGCGTAGGCAAATCCAGTCTGCTGAATGCCCTGCTCGGCTTCGACCAACAGAAAGAGACGGCCATTCTGACTAACGACGTTTCTGACGTATCCGGGCTGGGTCAACACACGACCACCGCATCCCGGCTTTATCATTTTCCAGAAGGCGGGGACGTTATTGATTCTCCCGGCGTACGTGAGTTTGGTTTGTGGCATCTTGAGCCGGAACAAATCACGCGTGGATTTGTCGAATTCCGTGCATTCTTAGGTGATTGTAAGTTTCGTGACTGCAAACATGACACCGATCCGGGCTGTGCGATTCGTGAAGCCGTTGAAAACGGAAAAATCGATCAATCCCGCTTCTATAACTACCACCGTATTCTGGAAAGCATGGCACAAATGAAAAGCCGGAAAAACTTCGCTGAGAGTGAAGATTAAGGCCCGTAACGACGTATTCGCCATCTGACTGGGGCGCTGTTACAATCCGCTCCCTTTTTGTCAATGTTATGAAAGATAGCCAGGAGGCTAGGGTGTTTGATCGTTTTAAACTCGGCTTGAATCACATTCTCCCAAAAAAATGGCTGACTGAACTTGCAGGTTGGGGAGCAAGCCGTCGCGGCGGCTGGCTGACAAAACTGGTCATTGATGGTTTTGTCTGGTACTACAAAGTGGATATGGCGGAAGCGCGTAAACCTGATACGGCCAGTTACCGCACCTTTAACGATTTTTTTGTGCGCCCGTTGAAAGACGATGCACGCCCGATCGATACCGATGCCAGCCTGATTGTTCTGCCTGCTGATGGCGCAATAAGCCAGCTCGGACGTATTGAAGGCGACCAGATTTTCCAGGCGAAAGGCCACTATTACACGATTGATGCCCTGCTGGCCGGTAATGAGCAAATGGCCGCCCAGTTTCGTGATGGCGCATTCGCTACCACCTATCTGGCACCGCGCGATTATCACCGCGTACACATGCCATGTAACGGTATCCTGCGGGAAATGATCTACGTGCCCGGCGATCTTTACTCCGTTAATCCACTGACCGCACGCAATATCCCTAATCTCTTTGCCCGTAACGAGCGCGTAATTTGTTACTTTGAGACCGATATGGGACCTATGGTGCAAATTCTGGTGGGTGCCACCATTGTCGGCAGCATTGAAACGGTTTGGGCGGGCACAGTGACGCCGCCACGCGAAGGGATTATCAAACGCTGGCATTACCCGGCAGCCGATCATGACGGTGCCGTCGTATTACTTAAAGGTCAGGAAATGGGCCGCTTCAAACTGGGTTCAACCGTTATCAATCTGTTTGCGCCTGGCAGGATCAAACTGGCAGAAAGCCTTGAGGCCGAAACTAAAGTTCGGTTGGGCCAGCCTATGGCGATCGCCCTTCCACTGACGACTACCGCGCCTGACGCTGTCGAGTAGAACCTATGTTCGTGCGTTCGATCTTTTGTCTGCTGCTGAGCCTCTGGCTCAGCACCGCCACGCTAGCCGCCACTCTGCCTGATGCCAGCCAACTCAAACAGCAGTTGGAAGAGGTCAAAGCAGCGAAAAATTCCGCCTCGCAAACCGAGCAAATCCAGTCGCTGGAGGCCGCCCTGGCCTCACTTTCTGAACGCGATGATGCTATCGAACGCGCGCAACAGTACCAGCAGGTTATAGATGACTTCCCGCGCCTTGCCCGTGAGCTGAGGCAGCAGATCGCCACGCTTAACGACAACGCTAAGAGCGTGCGCAGCACCATGAGCAGCGCGGAGCTGGAACAAGAGATCCTGCAAATCAGCAGTCAGTTGATCGAAGAAGGACGCCAGGCGCAGCAGGAGCAGGATCGCGCCAGGGAGATCAGTGACTCCTTGTCACAGCTGCCGCAGCAGCAAACAGAAGCGCGCCGTGCGTTAACCGAGAGTGAGCGGCGCTTACAAAGCGCGGGCAGCGCTGCCACACCGGCCGGTCAGGCCCAGCTAGTGGCACGCCAGGCAGAAAATGCCGCGAACAAAGCCAAAGTGGATGAGTATGAGCTGGCGCAGCTGTCAGCGAATAATCGTCAGGAGCTGGCTCGCATGCGCGCCGAAGTGCATCAGCGCAAAGTGACCCAGCTCGATAATTATCTGCAGGCTTTGCGTAATCAGTTGAACGAGCAACGTCAGCGCGAGGCGGAAACCGCGCTGGCACGGACGGAACAGCTGGCGGAAAACAGCGGCGATTTACCGCCCGCGATTAGCGAGCAGTTTCGTGTTAACCGCGATTTATCTGGTGCGCTGAACCAGCAGGCGCAGCGCATGGATCTGGTCGCGTCGCAACAGCGCCTCGCGACGAATCAAATTATCCAGGTACGTCAGGCGCTGGCGACGTTACGGGAGCAGTCTCAGTGGCTGGGCGCCTCTAACTTACTCGGTGATGCGCTTCGCGCGCAGGTTGCGCGTTTACCTGATATGCCGAAGTCGCAGCAGATCGACAATGAAATGGCACAGCTGCGCGTCCAGCGCCTGCATTATGAAGATCTGCTTGAACGTCAGAACGCACTGCGTAAAGCCCATCAGGCAGACGGGCAACCTTTTACCAGTGACCAAAAGCGTATTCTGGATGCACAGTTAAAAACGCAACGAGAACTGCTGAATTCCCTGATTTCTGGCTGCGATACGCTGATTCTGGAAATCACCAAACTCAAGGTTGCCAATACTCAGCTTCAGGATGCGTTAACCGAAGTTAAAGATGCCACACATCGCTATCTGTTCTGGACGGCTGATGTTAGCCCTATTTCATTAAGCTATCCTCTGGACGTGGCGAAAGGCCTGTCCCATTTGCTGACCCTGGATACGCTGGGGCAGCTTGGCAAAGCCCTGGCGATGATGTTTACCAGTCGCAGTACCGTCTTACCCATTCTGGGTGCAGTGCTGCTGGTCGGTTTTAGCCTTAGCACACGTCGTCACTTCAATGCTTTTCTTGAGCGCTCAGCCAGCAAGGTCGGCAAGGTCACTCAGGATCGCTTCCGCCTGACCATCCGAACCGTGTTCTGGTCGATTCTGGTGGCGCTTCCGCTTCCCGTGCTTTGGGCAACCCTGGGATACGGCCTGCAAAATGCCTGGCCCTATCCTGTCGCTGTGGCCATTGGCGATGGCATCACAGCTACCCTGCCTCTGCTGTGGATATTCATGGTCAGCGCCCAGTTTGCCCGTTCTAACGGCCTGTTTATCGTGCACTTCCGCTGGCCGCAGGTGCGCGTGGCACGCGCGATGCGCTACTACTCATTGAGTATTGGCCTGATCGTGCCCTTGATCATGCTGCTGATAACCTTTGACAACCTTGACGATCGCCTGTTTTCAGCAACGCTTGGCCGGCTGTGTTTTATTTTAATCTGCGGTGCCCTGAGTATTGTCACGGTGAGCCTGAAGCGAGCGGGTATTCCGCTTTACCTTGATAAAGAAGGTAACGGCGAAAATATGATTAACCGCCTGCTGTGGAATATCATGATCGCCATTCCGTTGCTGGCGGCGCTGGCCTCAATGATTGGCTATCTTGAAACGGCTCAGGCGCTGCTGGCGCGTCTGGAAACCTCCGTGGCAATCTGGTTTTTCCTGCTGGTTATTTACCATATCATCCGCCGCTGGATGCTGATTCAACGGCGCAGGTTGGGTTTCGATCGCGCACGTCAGCGTCGGGCCGACATGCTGGCCAACCGCGCACGTAATGAAGAAGAAAAAGATCAGGCGCAAAACACTGACGTCATTGAAATTGAAGAGCCTGTGATCGATTTAGATGCAATCAGCGCCCAGTCACTGCGTCTGGTGCGTTCGATTCTGACGCTGATTGCACTGGTCTCATTTATTGTCCTGTGGTCAGAAATCCATTCTGCGTTTGGTTTCCTTGAGAATATCCGCTTATGGGATGTGAACACCTCCGTACAGGGCGTGGAGAGCATTCAACCTATTACGTTGGGTGCCGTCCTGATCGCCATTCTGGTGTTCGTGATTACTACGCAGTTGGTGCGTAATATGCCCGCCCTGCTTGAGCTGGCGCTGTTGCAGCATCTTGATTTGTCGCCAGGCACAGGTTATGCCATCACCACACTGACTAAATATCTGTTGTTGCTGATTGGTGGCTTGCTGGGCTTCTCATTGATTGGGATTGAATGGTCGAAGCTACAATGGCTGGTGACCGGCCTGGGTGTTGGCCTGGGATTTGGCCTGCAGGAGATTTTTGCGAATTTTATCTCCGGTCTGATTATCCTGTTTGAAAAACCCATTCGTATCGGCGATACCGTCACTATTCGCGATCTGACTGGCAGTATTACGCGCATTAACACCCGCGCCACCACAATTACCGACTGGGATCGCAAAGAGATTATTGTGCCCAATAAGGCCTTTATCACAGAACAGTTCGTTAACTGGTCGCTGTCAGACTCCGTCACCCGCGTGGTGCTGACCATCCCTGCGCCTGCGCAGGTAAGCAGCGAGGAGGTGACTACCTTGCTGAAACTGGCGGCTGAACGGTGCAGCTATGTCCTGGATACACCACCGCCGGAAGTCTTCCTGGTGGATTTGCAACAGGGCATACAGTTGTTTGAACTGCGTGTGCATGCGGCCGAGATGGGCCATCGCATGCCGCTTCGCCATGAATTACATCAGCTTATCCTGCATGGCTTTGCCGAACATGGCATTGAAATGCCGTTCCCACCGTTCCAGATGCGTGTCGAAACCTTAAGCAGAAAAAGCGCTGCCGGGACGGGGGCGCCAACAACGCGGACCTTTAAATCAGGCGGCCTGTAAAATAAAAAACGCCCGGTCAGACCGGGCGTTTTCCTGTTCGGGCGGTGATATTATTGCTTCACAAACGCTTCGCCCTGGGCGATATCTTTTTTCAGGGTTTCCAACATGCCTTCCAGCGCCTGCTGCTCAAACGGACTCAGCGCACCGACAGCTTTATGCTCCGCGATACCGTTCTTACCCAACAGCAGCGGTTGTGAGAAGAAACGGGCATGCTCACCCTCGCCTTCAACGTAGGCACACTCCACAACATTCGCTTCGCCGTTTAAAGCACGGACCAGTGACAGACCAAAACGTGCGGCGGCCTGCCCCATAGATAACGTTGCTGAACCCCCGCCGGCCTTCGCTTCCACCACTTCTGTACCGGCATTCTGGATACGTTTGGTGAGATCTGCGACTTCCTGCTCGCTGAAGGTCACGCCAGGAACCTGAGACAGTAACGGCAGAATAGTGACACCAGAGTGCCCGCCGATCACCGGGACTTCTACTTCGCCAGGTTTTTTACCTTTGAGTTCAGCCACAAAGGTGTTGGCGCGAATAATGTCCAGCGTCGTTACGCCAAACAGACGATTCTTGTCATAAACACCGTGTTTCTTCAGCACCTCAGCCGCAATCGCCACTGTGGTGTTAACAGGGTTGGTGATCACCCCAATCAACGCTTTAGGTGCCGTAGTGGCAACCTGCTCAATGAGATTGCGCACAATGCCAGCATTGACGTTAAACAGATCGGCGCGATCCATACCGGGTTTGCGTGCAACCCCGGCGGAGATAAGCACGACATCAGCACCTTTTAAAGCGGGGGTGGCATCTTCTCCACTGAAACCCTTGACCTTAACCGCGGTAGGAATGTGGCTAAGATCGACCGCAACGCCCGGTGTAACGGGAGCAATGTCGTAGAGAGAAAGTTCTGAACCTGCGGGAAGCTGGGTTTTGAGTAGAAGTGCTAGCGCCTGGCCTATGCCACCAGCGGCACCGAGTACGGCAACTTTCATTCATAACTCCTTATTAAGATGGGGCAGAGAAAAGCAGAAATTCCATCTGTGTCAGACCTAAATCAACTGCTCAGGCGATGACGCGCATCCGCGACTATTTTACGTGCTTACGCACTTAATCTCCGGATTAAAAACGCACGTAATCATACCACTATCTTCCTCACGCCGGATTGCAGTCAGATGGCAGACCTGTTCGTCCCGTCAGCATTACCCTGGGTAAGTGACATTCACAAATGCAGCCTTTCCACCCGGTAACCCTCCAAAGTGTGATCGATATAACCTGAGACCGACAATCTTGACGTCGGCAGACAGAGAACGGCAGTGTACATTTTTATTTTCTTACCTCATCAATAATATAACACCTTTGCAACCTTTGCCTTTTCAGGCTGTGAGCTGGGTTTTGGTCTGAGTAAATTCTTTGCTATTATCGCCGCCCGCGATGGATACCGCTTCGTACAATTAACAACCGATTGCATAAAAATTCATTTATATGCATAATAATGACTTTACTGCGGCCCGAACCGCGGTTTTTCTTACGTTTACTGGTAACTTATGCGAAACCCATCGAAACAAGACGATCTGATCAAAGCCTTCAAGGCTTTATTAAAAGAAGAAAAATTCAGTTCTCAGGGCGAAATTGTTCAGGCGCTGCAGGAAGACGGCTTTGAGAACATCAACCAGTCAAAAGTTTCTCGGATGCTGACAAAGTTTGGCGCGGTGCGCACCCGCAATGCCAAAATGGAAATGGTGTACTGTTTACCCGCCGAACTCGGGGTGCCTACCACGACCAGCCCTCTGAAGAATCTGGTTCTGGACATTGACTACAATGACGCGCTGGTGGTGATCCATACCAGTCCTGGTGCCGCACAGTTGATTGCTCGCCTGCTGGATTCTCTGGGTAAGTCCGAAGGTATCCTTGGCACCATTGCTGGTGATGACACTATCTTTATTACCCCAGCCCGCGCCTTTACCGTCAAACAACTTCACGACGCGATCCTTGTGCTGTTTGAACAAGAGTTGTAGTCGTTACGCCTGACCGGCAGCACACTGCCGGTTTACCCTGCCCTTTCTCTTTCATCCCTTCTCCAGACCATCGCTCGCCAAATACATTATTTTTCAATGATTTAACATTAAGCTGTGATGCTTTCAGAACAAGAAATATTGGTCATACCTTTTATGCTACTTACCATTACGCGCTATTTTACACTGCTTTACATTCAAATAGTGGCGCTATCACCCAGGCAAAAATAGTTAAGCAGCCAGATCGACCATGATTTTTCGCACTAAAAGTTAAAGTCACGCATCTTACTGTTTTTATGCGTAATTACCTGCCTGAGATAGGTTTTTCAACAATTTTAATAACTTTTGGTTATAAAAAAATCCCATAAGGTTAAATTGAGTCAACAAAACATTATTAGGCAGGTATTAATTTCTGCCGTTATTAGTCCTATACTTACTTTCGTGATGTGAATCACACTAATAAAAAAGAAGAACAACCACGACGAGGACATCTTTTATGAAAATTAAAACTACCATCGCTGCCTTAAGCATTTTATCTGCCCTGTCATTCGGCGCTTCAGCAGCAGATTATATCTCTGCTTCGCAAGCACAGAATCTGCAATCTGTCGGCACAGTCAGTGTCAGTGGTGTGGCCGGTGCGCCATCCGATATCAGACAGCAACTGAGCGATAAAGCCGATCAGCAAGGTGCAAAAGCCTTCCGTGTTATTGAGGCCTACAACGATGGCAACTATCACGCGACCGCTGAGCTGTACAAATAAAATCGTTGGTACTGACAGGTAACCAGCTGCTATCCACGCGTTCGCTGGTTAAACATTATTACCGGAGAATGAATCATGAAAACCCAATTAACAATTGCCGCGCTGAGCCTGGCTTCACTGCTCTCTTTTGGTGCTAACGCCGCCAGCCTGGTAACGAATCAACAGGCGCAGGATATGAATCTGCAGCCGCTGAATCAAACAATTAGCGTGAGTGGTATCAACGGCGACCAGACCAATATTCGCCAGGTACTGTCGCAGAAAGCCGATGCACAAGGTGCAGGCCACTACCGCGTCATTGAGAACAACCGTGACGATACCTTCCACGTCACCGCTGAACTGTACAAATAAGCTATCCGCGGCCAGGCGGCCGCCCCTGACAAGATCGACGACCCGCTCTATGTTATTCATTCCGCAGGTTGTTGATATAAATGAGGAAAAATCATGAAAATCAAAGCAACCATCGCAACTGTTAGTCTGCTCTCCGTAATGACTTTTGGCGCTTCCGCAGCGCAACTCGTGACAGCAGACCAAACGCAGAACTTGCAACCTGTGGGAACCGTAAGCATCAGTGGCGTTGCAGGTGCCCCTGTCGACTACCGTTCACAGCTGTCTCAGAAGGCAGATGAACAAGGTGCCAGCGCTTATAAAATTATCGAAGCGAACACCGGTGACAGCTATCACATCACCGCGCAGCTGTATAAATAGTTCCTCGTCTTAAGTATGACGAACCCTTTAGCCCCGCTCGCCGGGGCTTTTTTTATGTCCGTCAAACAGAGAAAGTCCGGCATTTGTCACGATCCATGCCGGGAACCCGAAGCCGTTCTGGCAGCATAAAAGGGGGTTATCGCGGTGTTCAGGGATGTCAGTAGGCAGATATCGCGAGGCGGTGGCGGAAAGCCGTTCATGACCGCCGATACGATCAGCACGCCAGCGGCTAACAGAGAGAAACGTTAGTGAGAAAGCTGTGTCAGATCCTCGTCGGACAGCCCTGTCATTGTGATGACGGTGCTGCGATCGAGTCCACTTTTCAGCATGGTGTGAGCGATTTTAAGTGCGGCGGCACGTTCACCCTCACTGCGTCCTTTCTCAAGACCACGTTGTTCACCGAGCTGAATACCTTGCTCGAGGCCTTTCTCAATGCCTTTCTGCTCAAGTTGCTGGGCAATGGTCATTAGTGCGTCCCCGTGTTGCGGCACTCGCTGTGCCAAATTACGTAAAAAAGCGTCGGCATCAGACGCTTCACCCGCCTGCACGATATAGTGTACCAACGATATAACCTGTGATGAAGAAAGATATCCGGTGAGTAAAACAGGGGCTAGTTTATCAATCAGCTCAGCCAGATCGCGTTGATGGATATGCTTCTGCAGTAATGTCAGCGCAGCCATGCTGCGATGACCGACAATATCATCATCCGGTATGACGGTAACATCCACCAGCGGGAAGGCGCTACCGTACAGCTTAGCGGCGAGCGCAGGCGTTGTGAATTCGTCCAGCCATCGGGTACTGAAAGGGTAAGGACTACGTTTACCACTGTAGAATAAAACCGGTATCACGAGTGGGATCGTTTTATATCCCGCATCAAGGTGGCGCTGCATGGCCGCTATCGCATAGCGCATCATCCTGAATGCCATATGCCTGTCCGGAGAAGACTGATGTTCAATCAGCACATGGATATATCCCTCATCGCGGCCCGTGGTTTTTAAGCTGTAAAGCACATCACTAAAATACTGACGTAGATCCTCTTCAACAAAAGATCCTGACTCCAGCTTCAGTGTGCTCAGATCGCAAATAGCGAGAAACTCCGCTGGAAGATGCAGTTCCATAAAATCACGCGCGATGGCGGGCTGAGACAGAAACTGCCGGAATGTCGCATCGTGGGGCGTGAGTGGGCTTTTTTTTCTTTTCATTTAACCTGACCAGACCATAACGGGCGCAGGTTATCACGCTCTAAAAAGTTGAAGAGAAACCAAACAAGAGGTTGCGAGGGCTGTCGAGAAATATCGATTTTCTGCCGTAGCTGCACACTTCCGGCGACCGGTTAACCCACCGAACGCTGAGGATGTCTTAACGTGGTGGCATGCTATCGAGCGATAGGTTATACGACGTTAAACTGGAGCTGTCCTTCCAGCTCTTCTTCTGCCTCGTCGAACAACAGAATTAAAGCGCCATAGCGGCGTTTTTGCCCCTGGCCAAGATTCACAAATTCAATTTTTAACGGCATGGGTAGCCCCTGGCTGACAATGACGTCCCAGAGCCCATCGAGATCGCAGATAAACCGCGCTTTCAGGGCGAAGCGATCGCAGAACTGGCGTAAGAAATGGGCCTGATCGACAATCTCATTAAAATCAAAACGCTCGACTCTCATACTGACGACTCCCGTTATCCGGCTCTGGGCGACCTGAGGCCGCCCGGATATTCATCTAGCTTAAACCGCCGAGGTGCAGCGCTTTGACCTCCAGGTACTCATCCATCCCCAGCACCGATCCTTCACGTCCCAGGCCCGATTCTTTCACGCCGCCAAAGGGTGCCAGCTCTGTCGAGACAGCACATTCATTAATGCCAATCATTCCGCTCTCCAGCGCCGAAGATACCCGGAATACACGCTGCAGGTTTTGCGTGTAAAAATAGGCCGCCAGGCCATATTCAGTCTGGTTGGCGCGACGGATCACCTCTTCTTCATCATCAAAGCGGAAGCAGGCTGCCACTGGGCCAAACGTTTCTTCCTGGGCCAGCTTCATCCCTTCATGTGCATCGCCGATGACGGTGGGTTGCCAGAAGTTTCCTCCCAACGCATGTCGCTTACCGCCAGCCAGTACCTTGCCGCCCTGAGCTACCGCATCCTTGACATGCTCTTCAACTTTTTCCAGTGCTGAGGTTTCAATCAACGGACCGACAATCACGCCGTCCTCCATCCCGTTTCCGACCTTGAGCTTGTCCACTTCTGCTGCAAGCTGAGTGGTAAACCGTTCGTAGACCGCACTGTGGATGAAAAAACGGTTAACGCTGACGCAAACCTGACCGGCATTACGGAATTTGTTAGCAATGGCGCCCTGCACGGCCGCATCAATATCCGCATCCTCAAACACGATATAGGGTGCGTTGCCGCCCAGCTCCATCGAGACTTTTTTCATCGTCTCTGCAGCGTTACGCATGAGCGTTTTCCCTACCGCCGTTGAACCGGTAAAGGAAATTTTACGGACGGCCTTGCTGGCCATAATGGCATCGCTAATGGCATGTGTGTCGCCAGCCACCCCATTAAGCACGCCATCAGGGATACCGGCTTTTTTTGCCAGCGCCAGTAAGGCAAATGCGGAAAGCGGCGTGTTATTCGCAGGTTTAATAATGCCTGTGCATCCTGCTGCCAGCGCGGGGCCTAACTTACGTGTCAGCATCGCCATCGGGAAATTCCATGGCGTGATAGCGGCGACTACGCCGACCGGCTCACGGGTTGCCAGAATACGCGACCCCGCTTTGGCGGGCGGGATGATTTCACCATTGGCGCGTTTAGCCTGCTCGGCAAACCACTGAATAAAGCTCGCGGCGTATTCCACTTCGCCCTCTGCTTCCTTGAGCGGCTTACCTTGCTCCGTTGTCATCAGCTCAGCCAGCCAGCGTTTATTTTCAATGATCAACCTGTACCAGCGGTAAAGCAGTTCTGAACGCGCCTTCGCGGTCTGTGCACGCCATGCTGGAAAGGCCTCTTGTGCCGCCTTAATCGCTGCTTCCGTTTCGGTTTTACCCGCTTTGGCTACCTGAGCCACGCGCTCACCGGTGGCAGGATTGGTCACGTCAAAGGTGGACGCCGTTTGCAGCCACTGACCGTTTACCAGATAGCCCGTCTGGAACAGTTCGCTGTCTTGCAGTGGAGAATGCATTGGGTTGCTCCTGTCAGTTTTGTCTTCTGTCAGGAAAGTATAGATGGCAAAAATGACAGGTCAGGTAACAGGGAGCAGCATCATGGCCGCCAGCACCTGTGGCAGCCATAATTCAGATTTGGACGAGCGTGTTTTGATATTTTGTCAGCATCTCAGCCAGCCGCTTCACCGGCTCGGTCACGCTGTCCGGCGCGTCATAGTGCGCCAGCTTATGCTGATAGACATCCAACTCTTTGAGTAACCGTTCAAAATAATAACGTCGCTTTTCATCACTGCGCACCGAGATAACCCGATCGGCAGTGTGCCGTAACTGGCGGTGATAGGCGGATAAATCGGCGTTAATCGGCACATCTGCAGCGCGCAGGCGTTGATGACCAATAATTAAGGTCAGCGCAATGCGATATTTATCAATATCCCCAGGGAACAGGTTAAGCAGCAAAAAGAGCTGCTGATAGAGCGCCGGAAGATGATTTTCACGGCGGCGAGCCTGGTTTGTCGTCATCGCCGAAACCGCCGCATACATGAAGCGGTTAAGCAGTTTACGTCCCGTGCGCGCTTTGGATTTATCCCGAATTAACAGGATGACCATCAACGCAACAAAACTGCCTATCCACTGTCCCAGTGCACTGTCGATGAACACGGTGAAGTTGAACTGCATCGGATTATCCAGCACCAGGACGTTAATTGTGCCGACCATGGCACCGAGTGTTCCGATCTGTCGGCGCTGAATTAACATGCCTGAAATAAACCCTAACAGGCCAATGGCAATGCACAGCAGCGTGGCGCTTTGTTGGGTATTGGGCAAAATATACATAAAATAGAGCGCCCCCAGCGGCACAGCCACCGTCATACCGTAAACAAAGTCTTTGGCCATCATCAGCGGATTGGGCATCCGCATCGCCAGTGCCGTAATCACACCCAGCATGACCATGCAGCCGCTTCCTGAGGTCCAGCCAGTATACAGCCAGAACAACGAACCGAGGGCGGTGGCCACGAAGGTGCGAATACCGTTAATCATCGCATGATGGGTTTCCGCAGAACGCGCCTGGATCACCACCTCGCGCTGAAGAATACGCTCTTCCAGGTCGGTAATACGGCCATTGCTTTTGATGCCGTTAATCAGCAGCTGATATTCCGTTGCGGCCTCAACCCAGCTTTCCAGCGTCTCCGGTGCCGTTTTACTGCCGGCGGCGATTAACCGTCGCAGCGTTTTCATACGCTTGTGTACAGCTTCTGCCGTGGCGGCTTCTTTTCCGGTCAGCACGCGATACTGGGTAGGAATGTAGTCAGGCCGTGAGTTTTGGATTAAGAACGTTTCAGCGGCCTGAGTAATCAGCGTCAGTGAGAGAGTATTCAGCATTTGCAGCCGGCGGCTGGTATTCTGCCAGCGCGAAGACTCCATCATTAACTGACTGCGCATGCTACTGAGCGCCGTGGTACGCCGCACCAACGCACCCCAGGCTTTATCGACTTCTTCTTTGTCCTCATGCGCGACACACAGTTGTAGCAACCTGTAATGCGCCACCAGCAGAGACTCGACTTCGGCATCAATCACTTTCTTAATCGAACGTGGCGAGAAAATCATATCGGCCAGAATGGCGCACAGAATCCCCAATATGATTTCGCTACAGCGTTCCACGGCATATTGCGGAACCAGCGTCAGTCCACTATTGGCATTTGCCGTGACGACAATGATTAATGCGGTGTAGCCTGCCAGCCCGAGCGCATAGGAATTCTCTACCTTAATCAGTGAAGACAGCCATACGCACAAACCCGCCCAGATACAACATAGCAGCAGCATAACGACCGGCGCGCGTACGGTCGCAATCATGATGACCAGCGCGGCGATACAACCGATAAACGTCCCGATGATACGAAGAATACCGCGATAGCGTAATGCACCCGAATAGGGATCGCCGCCTGCCGCAAACGCCGTTCCGCCCGCCACAATCCCCGCAGTCATGACCGCCCAGCGGGGGGTTTCAAGGTTAAGATGAAAGCCGATCATCAGCGCGGCAACCAGCGCAAAGGTCAGCTTTATCGGGAAACGCAGGAACTCAATCATATCGCCCTCTTAACCAAACTCACGCAGACGGTTAAGGAAGGACATGATGGGCGAGGTCTCAGTATGCTGACGATCATTTGCACCGGTGATGACCACGGTGGCCGTCGTCCCGGCGGGATAAAGATTGCCCGGCTCCTGATCGAGACGGATGCGTACCGGCACGCGCTGCGCCAGGCGCACCCACTCCAGATTCGACTGCACCGTTGCCATTCCTTTACTGTCAACGCTGCTACTGCTGTTGGTCACGCCTGCCGCGATGCTGTCAACCGTACCGCGCAACGTCACGTTGCTGCCCAGCGGGGTAATTTCTGCCCGGAAGCCGGGTTGTACGCCGTGCAGTTTGGTCTCTTCCAGATAGGCCAGCACGTAAAATGAGCGCTGCTGTACCAGCGCGACGGCAACTGAGCCACGCGTAATAAATTCGCCCTGGTAGACATTCAGGTTAGTTACCCATCCATCTGCCGGGGCCTTGATGGTGGTGCGCTCCAGGTCGATCTTCGCCAGATCGCGGGTAGCGATAGATTTTGCCAGTTGGTGTTCGCTGGTTTGCAAATCGTTGTTGGATTGTTCAATTGCTTCACGTGACATCGCAGACGTGCCGAGTCGGTTTCGACGTCCCGCCTCTCGGCGTTTTTCATTAACCAGCGCCTGGTAATATTCCACGTCGGCCTGTGCTTCATCTAAGGCTTTTTGATAGCGTGGGCGATCGACCACAAACAGCGTGTCGCCTTTTTTTACCAGTTGGTTATCGCGAACGGGGACTTCGGTAATCAACCCGGTGACATCAGGTGAAATCGCAACGACATCGGCCGCAAATCGTGCATCGCGCGTCCAGGGCGATTCGGTGTAGAACACCCAGGCACGGAATATGATAATGACAGCGATGATGACCAGCAAAAGGGTGATGGCGTAACGCGCGATTTTTCTTATAAGCGTGTTCACGTAAACCTCAAACAAATAAACGGGATACCAGATAAAATACACAGCAGTAAAGGGCTGTATTGAAGAGTGCCGGGTGCCAGACAAGATCGTAGATACCGCTGGGCGTCAGCACGCGTTTCACCAACCAGAACAGCATGAGTGAAACAATGAGTTCGATGAAGATGGGCGGAAAAGAGAGCCCAAACATGACAAATACCGGAAGTACACTCATTAAAAATCCTTAGTTCGATACGGCCGGGATAATTCACCGCCTGAAGGACGCAAACGCCAGTGCGCCATAAGCCACATCTGAA
Source organism: Pantoea sp. Fr+CA_20 (assembly GCF_024520835.1). NCBI lineage: Bacteria > Pseudomonadati > Pseudomonadota > Gammaproteobacteria > Enterobacterales > Erwiniaceae > Pantoea > Pantoea sp. Fr+CA_20. The sequence goes on along the minus strand of NZ_JALNPN010000028.1, from coordinate 27,477 downwards.
CTACGGCTGGCTTAATAATAGCGTATCATCGGGTGTTTTCAGGTAATGAAGCGTCGCCAGGTCATACCCCGGTAGGCTTATAGTAACGCGCTTAACTATACGTTTTCTACTGAATGTGATCTAAATCACTTTTTAGCCAGAGTAAACAATGGAACGACTTAAAGGTATGTCGATATTCGCGAAGGTGGTAGAACTGGGTTCTTTCACCGCGGCCGCACGGCAGCTTCATCTTAGCGTGTCATCGATCAGCCAGATCGTCGCCAAACTCGAGGATGCGCTCCAGGTTAAGTTACTTAACCGCAGTACACGCAGCATAGGACTTACTGAGGCCGGTAAAATCTATTATCAGGGCTGCCGCCGCATGCTGGCAGAGGCTAACCAGGTTCATGAACAGCTGTATGCCTTTAATAACACGCCGATCGGTATATTACGTATTGGCAGCTCTTCCACCATGGCGCAGAACGTGCTGGCCGGTATGACCAGCGATATGCTGCGTGATTATCCCGGATTGAGTGTCAACCTGGTGACCGGCATTCCCGCGCCAGATTTGATTGCGGACGGGCTGGACGTGGTGATCCGGGTGGGAGCATTAAAGGATTCCAGCCTGTTCTCGCGCCGACTTGGGGCGATGCCGATGGTGGTCTGTGCCGCTAAACACTATCTGACGCAGCACGGGACGCCGGAAAAACCTGGCGATATCGCGAAATTTGCCTGGCTGGAATACAGCGTCAGACCTGATAACAATTTTGAGCTGATTGCCCCCGAAGGCATCGTCACCCGTCTGTCGCCACAGGGACGTTTCGTTACCAATGATTCTCAGACGCTGATCCGCTGGCTTAAGGCCGGCAATGGCATCGCCTATGTACCGATGATGTGGGTGGCGGATGAAATCAAGAAAGGCGAGATTGATATTTTGTTCCCGCAGTACCAATCCGATCCGCGGCCGGTTTATGCGCTCTATACCGAAAAAGACAAACTGCCGCTGAAAGTACAGGTCTGTATCGACTATTTGACCCACTATTTTGAGCAGGTTGCCGAGCAGTACAAACAGCACCGTAAAAGCTAAAAACCCGCCAGCTGGCGGGTTTTCTGTCTCTGTCAGGCGGTGCCACCGATAGTGAGCTTATCCAGCTTCAGCGTAGGCTGGCCCACGCCAACCGGCAGGCTCTGTCCCTCTTTACCACACACGCCAACGCCTTTATCCAGCGCCAGATCGTTACCGACCATAGAGATTTGCTGCATCGCTTCGATACCGGAGCCGATCAAGGTCGCCCCTTTCACTGGTTTAGTCACTTTGCCTTTCTCAATCAGATAAGCTTCTGACGTAGAGAACACAAACTTACCAGAGGTGATATCGACCTGACCGCCGCCAAAGTTAGGCGCATACAAACCGTACTCCACGCTTTCGATAATATCCTGTGGCGTGGATTTACCGGCCAGCATATAGGTGTTCGTCATGCGCGGCATCGGCAGGTGCGCATAGGATTCGCGACGACCGTTACCGGTAGGATTTACCCCCATCAGTCGTGCATTCAGCTTATCCTGCATATAGCCTTTCAATACGCCATTTTCGATCAGCACATTGTACTGTCCAGGAACGCCTTCATCGTCGATAGCCAGCGACCCACGTAATCCCTCAATGGTCCCGTCATCAACCACGGTACACAGATCCGAGGCAACCAGTTGGCCCATCTTGCCGCTAAACACTGACGTGCCACGGCGATTAAAGTCACCTTCCAGACCGTGACCTACGGCTTCGTGCAACAGTACGCCCGGCCAGCCTGCGCCCAGCACAACCGGCAAGGCGCCTGCCGGCGCAGCCACAGCAGACAGATTGACCAGCGCCATGCGTACGGCCTCACGTGCCCAGGCATCGGCCCGCACGTCGCCATTCTCATCGGCCAGGAAAAATGCATAGCCGGTACGCGCGCCGCCGCCGCTTGAACCGCGCTCACGCTTGCCCTGGTCTTCAACCTGGACACTGATGGACAGACGAACCAGCGGACGCACATCGGCAGCTAAAGTACCGTCGGTTGCGGCTACCAGCACCTGCTCATATACGCCGGTCAGGCTGGCATTCACTTCCTGAACGCGGGGATCGGCAGCACGTGCAACCTGGTCAACACGATGTAGCAACGCAATTTTGTCCTCACGACTCAGGCTGCCGAGCGGATCGACTGGCGCATAAAGAGAACGGTTAACCACGGCAGACAGCGTCTGGGCCTTGCCGTTGCCCTGTTCACGCACGATGCTTCGTGCCGCTTCGGAGGATAAGCGTAAGGCATTCAGCGTGATTTGGTCGGCATACGCAAAACCCGTTTTCTCACCGCTGACGGCACGCACGCCCACGCCCTGATCGATATGATAGGACCCGTCTTTAATGATTTTATCTTCCAGAACCCAGGATTCATGGAAGCTGGACTGGAAGTAAAGATCGGCATAGTCCAGACGACGTTCTGAAAGCTGCCCTAACAGGGAAAAAAGGTCCTGCTGATTAATGTTGTTAGCAGTTAGCAACTGCTCACTTACCAGATTCAGAGTCATCGTTTCTCACTTAATATGTGCTCGGATAATCATAGCCTGCGGCAATTATGTTACGCCGTCAAATATCACTTGTTATAGGTTTCGCGTGGCTTACGCATTACTTCATCTATTTCAGGCTTATCCAGCGGTCCGCTGATGTGATAACGCAGGACTGAAATTTTACTCCAGAGCGGTCCCAGCACCTTGCTGGCGGCAAATACCGCCGCCCCCACCACCGGATTAATGGCAAAAGCAGCCGCCACGCCCACTGACGCAGAAATTTCTGGCGTGACTATCGCTTCCATATCAATGCGGCGTTTCACCAGGTCCATATTGCCCTGCATGGCGATATCCGCTTCCAGGCCGTCAACCAACAGGTTGTCAGTTCTCACGACGCCATTTTCAATCCAGGCGGTACCGTTGATGGAGTCGAAATAGAACCCCTTGTTAAAGGTATCGCTGAAATCAAAACGCAGTTTGCGTAACAGGGCATCGAAGCTCAGCAGGCGCAGAATCTGTCCCGCGGCGCCGGTATCCACATCGCTTATTTGTCCTTTACCAAAGTGCGTTTTCAGCGTGCCGCTCAGCGTTTCTGCCGCGGGCTGCCACGGTGCCGAGCGCCAGTGCAGGTCATAATCAATCTTGAAGGGCGCATCTCGCAGCGGCGTATTCACGCCAAACCAGTTGGTCGCGTTATTGATGTTGCTGCCCTGCAGCGTGCCTTTTAAAGAGGTGCGCTGGTCGCCTGGACGGTTAACCCATTCGCCCTGAATGTTCAGCCGCGAGCTGCCGGTATCCACTAAACCGTTAGTAAGTGCTAACGTACTTCCTTTAGGCTGAAGCCGGGCCGTGACCCGTCCATACTTCTGCCCCATCAGCCAGCATTCAGCGCATTGCAGTTGTAAAGCAGGCCACTGGCTAAAGTCGATCTGATCGCTTTTTTGCCCCAGAGGTGAGGCGGACGCACTTTTCTTATCGCCAGTGCTCTCCCAGTCTGGATTGTAATAAAGGTAATCCAGGGCTATTTGCCACGGCGCTGAAGGTGAGGTGATTAACTGCCCTCTTAGCTCGTCAGCATTGACGTTAATCCGGTTTTTTCCACCCATGTCCTGGGTTAATGAGGTATCAACGTTATGCCAGCGCTGGCCTGCCAGACTCACAGAAGGGCTACGCAGGATAATATTGCCCGGAAGCGTTGCACCGCCCACCTGATGCTCACCGGTTGAACGGGTCGTACCACCTTCGCCAGCCGTCATCAGTGCCGCCCACGCCTCACCATCCAGCGCAGGTAAGTTGAGTACCATGCCTGAATGATCTGGCAGCGTCGGTATTGTCTTTGTATCGTTGAGCCAGATACCACGGTCAACGCGCAGGGCCGGCTCCAGCAGCCAGCGGCTGTTAAATTTGTGCCGTTCATCTACGCTACCGCTGAGATCAAAGTGCGTTAAATCGCCTTTAGCGTTGATGGCCACAGGCAGGCTTTCGCCCGCTTTTTTATCCAGTGGCGAAGGTAAGCGACTACTTACTTCCTTCCCGTCACCTTTCAGCGCGATGTCGTAATGCGCACCGCCCTTATGCGGTAAGGCGACGTTAACCTCGCCCTGCCAGGGAAGATGCCCAGCCAGTTGGCTGCCCACCTGGGGCGGAATACCGGTGATTTTTGCCAGTTGCCAGTCAGCCAGTAACTTAACGTTAATGCCAAAATCATCAGGATTTTCTTTTGTGCTAAAGCTGACATTAAGGGGCTGACCAAACCAGTCCGCCTGCATCTGATCGCTTTCAAGATTGCCGTTGTTATAACGGAACTGCCCGGTCAGATGGGTCATGGTGGTATTCAGCGGCTTGATATGCAGGCTATTGTTATTCATCACCACATCACCACTGGCGTGAACGTCTTTGCCATTCAGAGGAATATCAAGCTTAAGGTGGCCTTTGGTCAGACCTTTAATCTGTAACTGTTCAAGGGCCGCCCCCAGAGAGGACTTGAGTGGCGTGTGCTGGAAGTAGTCGCCAATTTGCTGACCATCACCGCTGATATCGCCGTTGATAATCAGCTTTTCCTTCATGTAATCAGGAATGGTGGCGCTGACATTACGCGCCTCCACTTCACCCAGTTTAGCCAGGGGCGCATGCATCCACAGGCCATCATTCAGGAAGTTAAGATCGATATCGAGGTTGCTGATATCCGGCCAGCCGGGCTGGAAACCATAGGTTGCGTGGCGTAAAGGCACCCAGACCTGAAACATGCCGTCGTTATGCTGAAAAGGAAAAAGCGCCGGGTTGCCGTTGAACAGCAGCGTGGCATTCTCTACCTTGCCGCCTTTAACCGCACCGCTCAGGTAGCGCGTGAGCGAATGCCCCATCAGCGGTGTGGGGAAATAGCGCCAGGCATCGCCCGCATCGCTGACGTTAATACCGGCCAGGATATCAAGTTGAGGCTGCGTATCGGTGTTCTGCTGATAACGGAAGTCGCCATGTGCCCAAAGTGAACGCGCCTGGATATCAAGATTATGACCTGCCAGGGTCAGGCCGTGCGGGTCACGCAACCAACTCATACTGCCGGTCACCTGCTTGATCTCCAGCGGTGCCTGGAACATATCACCATAGGGCACCGTGGCCTGGCCCATCGCAATCGTGGCCTGCCCATTATTCAGGCTGCCTGTCGCTTCGCCATTTAAATGGCTGATGCCGGGAACCAGTTTCCAGAACTGCCAGCTGAAATCGCGCCACTTAACCTGAAAGCGCGTCTGCTCAGGCTGATCGACAGGAATATCCAGCGCCAGCCCGTCAATGGTGCCGCGCGGTCGTAATGCGCGCCAGTTATCAAACAATGCCGGTGATAAGGGCGCAAACAGCGGCACCAACGGTGCGATGTGGTCCAGCGCCAGCTGTGTCGCACGTACACGAATCTCAGGCTCGCTGTTGCTGCCCAGCATCTGCGTGTCCTGAGGTTGCCAGAGGAGTGAGAAATGACCGGCAGGCCAGGCATTACCGTCTGTGCTGAGCCTGGTTTGCGGCACATTGACCACCCAGCCATTTTTGTAACGCGACAGATGGGCAGTGAGGTTATCAACGTTCAGCGTGTGGGGACCGCTCTCGCCCTGCCAGCTTGCGCCGCCCTTACTTAACAGCAGATCGCCGGCATAGACGTCGCCATCACGCAGATTAACCCAGGCCGCCAGGCTGAACCGGGCACTGTCAAGCCGGGTGTTATCCCGCACCCAGCGGCCCAGCCATGGACGCATATCAACATCATCGGCCTGCATCCAGATACGACCATCGTTGAGTAAGCCATTACTGTCTTTCAGATCAAGACGAACCTGCACTACGCCGTGTTGTCCAGTAAAGCTCGACAAGCTGACTTCACCTTCTGCTCGATGTCGGGTGTTTTCGTTCAACCAGGTGAGGTTAGGAATCGCCAGTTCAGCATGCTGACCGGATGGGGTGATAAAGCGAATGGTGCTGTCACGCAGAGTAAAGTGATCGAACTGACGCAAAAACAGATCGTTGACCTGAGTGAGCTTAAAGCTGTGCTTGTCGCTGTCACTGGTCAGCAGAGGCTGAGTGCTGTCGAGATGTAATTGCCAGAAGGTCAGATCGCGGAACTGCCAGCGCCAGTGGAGCAGTGACTGCCAGACATCCAGCGCAACGGTGATACGTGCGATGGAGAGCGAGCCGGTCTCCTTCATATCGACATTTAAGTCGCGGATTTGTAGCGTGGGGCCGAAATTCTCCCACTTTCCTCGGAGTTGGCTGGCGTTAACCTTGACACCGCTGGTGTCGGAGACGAACTGAAGAACCTGACTACGATAGGCGTCAAGATGCGGCATCGCCAGACGCAGCGCGCTGACAAGCAGCGCCACAATCACAATGACTGTCGCGAGCAGCAGTAACATAATTCTTGGCAACTGCCTCACTCACACCTCTCCTTGTCTACCGTTAACGACGGATGGTTGCTGCTCATACCCGGCGTCTTATGACATAGCGGTATGGGTTCACATTTTACCCCAAAATGTGCAGTCAGGCATGGTGAGCCTGACCAGCCAGTATTACATCATCACCACGTCAAACTGTTCCTGAGTGTAAAGCGCTTCTACGTGCACCTTCACCTGTTTACCCACGAAAAGTTCGACTTCAGCCAGCGCATGGGACTCATCTGTTTTCAAGGCCTCACCGACAGTTGGCGAAACGTACACCAGGAATCGATCCGAGTCATAAGCATGATGCACGCGGACAATTTCGCGCATGATTTCGTAGCACACCGTTTCAACTGTTTTCAGCGTGCCGCGCCCTTTACAGACCGGACAGTCCTCACACAGCACGTGCTCAATACTTTCGCGCGTGCGCTTGCGGGTCATTTCCACCAGCCCTAACGCTGAAAAGCCGCTGATACCGGTCTTAACCCGATCTTTATTCAGTGCCGTTTCCAGCGAATGCAGCACGCGACGGCGGTGGTCCTCATTACTCATATCGATAAAGTCGATGATAATGATGCCCCCCAGATTACGGAGCCTTAGCTGACGTGCAATCGCCTGAGTGGCTTCCACATTGGTATTAAAGATAGTCTCATCAAGGTTTCGGTGCCCGACAAATGCCCCCGTATTGATGTCTATCGTCGTCATCGCTTCAGTTTGATCGATGATTAAGTATCCGCCAGATTTGAGTTCAACTTTTCGTTCCAGCGAGCGCTGAATCTCATTTTCAACATCAAACAGATCGAAGATAGGCTGCTTACCGTTGTAAAGCTCAAGCTTGCTGGACATCTCGGGAATGTATTCACTGGTGAACTCGTTGAGCAAATCGCAGGTGAGGCGCGAATCGACACGAATGCGGTCCAGCGCTGCGCCAGCAAAATCACGCAGAATACGTTGTGCCAGCGCCAGTTCACCATAAAGCAGACAACGCGTTTGATTACGTTTTTTTCGTTCGCTGACTTTGGTCCACAGGCGCTTCAGAAAGGCCGCATCCTGTGCCAGTTCTTCTTCACCAATGCCTTCGGCTGCGGTGCGGATAATAAAGCCGCCCAAATCGTCACAGTAATCGGCTACCACGGCTTTCAGCCGCTCTCGCTCTTTTTCACTGGCGATACGTTGAGAAACGCCAACATGCGCTGCCCCAGGCATGAACACCAGGTAGCGCGAAGGCAATGTGATATCCGTTGTCAGTCGCGCGCCTTTGGTGCCCAGCGGATCTTTCACCACCTGAACCACCAGATCCTGTCCCTGGCGAACCAGTTCTGCGATATCCCGTACGACAAAATTTTTCTTTTCATCGCCCGCAACACATTCGGTGTGCGGCATGATGTCAGAAGCGTGCAGGAACGCGGCCTTATCCAGTCCGATATCCACAAATGCCGCCTGCATGCCAGGCAGCACCCGGCTGACGCGTCCTTTGTAAATATTGCCGACAATGCCGCGTCGGGCTTCACGCTCGATATGGATTTCCTGCAGGATTCCGCCATCAATATAGGCGACTCGCGTTTCAGCAGGCGTAACGTTAACCAGTAGCTCAGCCGTCATGTTAACCCCTTACGGCACGCAGTGACTGAAAATGGTCGATCAGCTCTGCTGTCTCAACCAAGGGCAATCCGACCACCGCGTGATAACTTCCATTGATTTTACGCACAAAGTTTCCGCCCTTCCCCTGAATACCGTAAGCGCCGGCTTTATCCATAGGTTCACCTGTCGCGATGTAATCGGTAATGTCGCTCAGGGTTAAGTTACGAAAAGTCACCTCGGTGACCACCAGACAGTCCAGTACCTGCTGACGGTCAGCCAGAGCAATCGCCGTCATGACCTGATGGGTTTTTCCTGAGAGTTTACTGAGCATCGCGCTGGCATGGTCGGCATCGCGCGGTTTTTCCAGCACCTCACCGTTGAGCACGACGATGGTATCCGCGCCCAATACAGGCAGGTCATGCGGGGCAATCAGCGTACCGGCTTTTGCTTTGTCATGCGCCAGGCGACGGACATACACCTCGGCCGATTCATGCGGCTGACGTTGTTCTTCAACGTCAGTGATGATGCGCTCAAAGTTCAGACCAAGTTGAGTCAGCAGTTCGCGTCGACGGGGAGACGCGGATGCCAGATAAAGGGTTACCATAAATTTCCTTATTGAACAGCGAACTGACGGCGGATCTTTCTCATTAATAAGAATAGCCACGGCCAGAGAATCCCGTCGACAACACTGCTCCAGAAAATTTCAGGGCGGAATGAGACGTTGATCACCAGAAACTCCGCCCAGAAGACGATCACATCCATTGCTAATGACAGCACCATAACCATTAACGCCTGCTGCCACAACGCTAAGTTACGGAATAACTGGAATTTAAACGCCACCAGATAGGCGATGATGCTAAGCGCCAACGCGCGAACGCCAAGCGTGGAACCCGCGATTAAATCCATAATCGCACCCAGCAGAAACCCACTTCCCACATTAACACGGTGCGGAAGCGCCAGTACCCAGTAGACCAGGATCAGCAATAACCATGAAGGCCGGAACATATAGATTTGTTCCGGCCATGGCATGATTTGCAGAATAAAGGCCATAAGAAAGGACAGCCAGATAACCCATCGTCCCTGGCTGCGATATCGACTCAATTCTGGCCTCCGCGTGAGCGGGAAGCGGAACCTTGTGGGTTGCTTTCGCTACTGCCAGAAGCAGGCGTGGTGGTCTGGGTAGCAGGTGCAGGCGGGCCCATTTCACCCGCGGGAGGCAGAACCTGCGGCATCATCTGCATCAGGCGTTCATTAGCGACCCGGTGGACTTCGTCAGGTGCCATCGGCATATCACCGTTGTGATCCGCGCCCCACAGTAGCAACAGGTAACGCAGACGTTGCAGACCTGCGGTTGGATGTGCCTGGATGACCGTGTACGCGCGTTGCGTATCGACCTTAACCGATGAAACCACTCCTACCGGATAGCCCTCAGGGAAACGCCCACCTAAGCCCGACGTCACCAGTACGTCACCGACACGAATATCGGTATTGCCTGGCAAATGCTCCAGTTGCAGATCTTCCGTACACCCGTTGCCTGCCGCGATCACACGAATATCATTACGCAGTACCTGGATAGGCAGCGCATGTGATGCGTCACAAATCAGCAGTACACGACTGGTAAACTGGCCGACGGCGATGACCTGACCCACGACACCTTTATCACTGATAACCGGCTGGCCTTCGTAAACACCGTTAGCACTGCCTTTATCGATAACCACTTGATCGGTGTAGGGATCGGTACCGGTGGAGATAACCTGAGTCACCATCTTGTGCTCGTCCTGACGCAGCGGGGAACCCAGCAGCTCGCGCAGGCGCGCGTTCTCCTGCTTGTATTGCCCCAGCATAAGCAGGTCGCTGTTCTTCAGAAAAAGCTCTCGACGTAACGCTTTATTTTCCAGTTCGAGCTGCTGGCGAGAAGCCAGCGTGTCTGACACGCCATCAAGAAGCTGGCGCGGCCCATTGGCCAGGAAGTAAAACGGACTGACCGACGTGTCCAGATAGTTGCGTATTTGAGTAAATGAACTCACGCGACTATCAGCGATGATAATGGCAATCGCCACAATCACCGCCAAAAATAGACGCAATTGCAGAGAAGGCCCTCTGCTAAAAATCGGCTTCATATAATCTGCGTGTTCCTCGACTACAAGGTAAGAAAGTACGGGCGAGCCGCACTTTCCTGGGCTGGTCACATCATACCGATGCGTGCAGCGCCGGTTTACACGCTACTCCCTGCGCACTGTTACAACGATTCCAGCCGGTTGAGGCAATTATTCTTCGCTGAATAAATCGCCGCCATGCATGTCGATCATTTCCAACGCTTTTCCGCCACCGCGCGCAACGCAGGTCAGTGGATCTTCAGCGACGACAACAGGAATACCCGTTTCTTCCATCAGCAGGCGATCCAGGTTACGCAGTAATGCGCCGCCACCGGTCAGGACCATGCCGCGCTCAGAAATATCAGACGCCAGTTCCGGTGGGCACTGTTCCAGCGCAACCATTACCGCACTTACGATACCGGTCAGTGGCTCTTGCAGGGCTTCGAGAATTTCATTGGAGTTGAGTGTAAAGCCGCGTGGCACACCTTCCGCCAGGTTACGACCACGCACTTCAATTTCACGCACTTCATCACCCGGATAAGCCGAGCCGATTTCATGCTTGATACGTTCTGCTGTCGCTTCACCAATCAATGAACCGTAGTTACGGCGCACATAATTAATAATGGCTTCGTCAAAACGGTCACCGCCGATACGAACGGATGAAGAGTACACAACGCCATTCAGGGAAATCACGGCAACTTCAGTGGTACCACCACCGATATCCACGACCATTGAGCCGGTGGCTTCAGAAACCGGTAAACCTGCACCAATCGCGGCCGCCATTGGCTCTTCAATCAGGAAAACTTCACGTGCGCCCGCGCCTTGGGCCGATTCACGAATCGCGCGGCGTTCAACCTGGGTTGCGCCTACAGGCACGCAGACCAGCACGCGCGGACTTGGGCGCATGAAGCTGTTGCTGTGAACCTGTTTGATGAAGTGCTGCAACATTTTTTCCGTCACAAAGAAATCGGCAATAACGCCGTCTTTCATTGGACGAATAGCTGCGATATTGCCTGGCGTACGGCCAAGCATCTGTTTGGCGTCATGACCCACAGCCGCCACGCTTTTCGGTGAACCTGCACGATCCTGGCGGATAGCAACCACGGAAGGCTCGTTCAGCACGATGCCTTGTCCTTTTACATAAATCAGGGTGTTCGCGGTACCCAGGTCAATGGACAAGTCATTTGAAAACATGCCACGAAATTTTTTAAACATACTAAAGGATAATCCTGCAAGCTGGAGGCGGAAAATAAAATCCGCTTACTTTACCAACCACACGAAGCTGCCACAAGGCGCAAAAACGTTCTGCTTCGGTGAAAAAATAGACGGCATTCGTTTTACATCATTTAAGCCTGTTACGCATACGAGCGGAACAGCGATATCACGGCATCAGAGCAGCATGTTAAAGAATTTTCTTAACTTTACTCCGACATAAAATCTAACATTTCAGGCGACGTATTCTGCACGTTTATCGTTCCATATTCATCAAAAGCTGAGGCGAAGAACGTGAAACCGGTCAAACGGTTAAAAACGGTAACGCTGGGAGTACTTTTTTACGTTACTGTTAACCGGCTGTGAAGGTGAAAAAAAGTCACCCTGTCCACCTTCTACTCCTAATCCTACCAGGGTTTGCCACTCTGCATTGGTGCGCACGCCCGCGGCATACAGCTGCGTCCCGGTGGGCTTACAGACGTCCAGCAAGCTTCGCACAAACAGCTGATTTTCCGTACGCCGCTCAATGTTGCGCACCAGTCCTGCATCCAGCTTGATTAATTCAACCGGTAACTGCCGGATGTAAGCACTGCTGACCACCGTCAGACCGGCCTGATTAACCGCGATACGACAGCCGAATGCCTGCAATGAGTGGAAGATCGGAATCAAATCGCTGATGTGTTGACAGACATCCCCTTCCGCAAGTTCAAATAAAAATCGCTTTCTTTGAGATTTTGGGCACTGCAGCAACATATTGTACAACCAGACAATAAACGGACGTTTCAGCAGCGAGTCGATATTGATGGGGATGACCAGTGTCTCTTCTGGCCACAGTTCAGATAAGGCGGCAACGCGTAATACCATCTGGCGGTCCCAGCTTTCGGCCATGCCGAGCTGCTGCACAAATGGCATATATTCAGCCGACAGTACCTCTTTGTCCCCATCATAAATGCGCGTGAGCAGTACGCGATGTCGCACCTTACCCTCTTTGTCCACCGCAGGCTTCTGATATAAACGTGGTCCGCCGCGACTTAAGGTATTTTCCAGCAAAGTCCGCCAACGAACGCTGCCGCGTCCTGCATCCAGAGGGTTTCCTGCGCCATTAGACCAGTTATTGCCGCCTGACAACGTCGCGCGGCGCGTGGCCATTTCGACATTTTCCATGACCTGCGGCACCGTCTGTCCGCTGTGCCAGGCACTGATGCCGATGTGAATAAAATCGTCGCGGTTAACCTTGCGCATAGGCGGCAACGCGTCAACCGCGTTGATGAGGTGATCAGCGATACTGTTTGCCTCTTTCAGGCTACGATGCGGCAGTAATACCGCGAAATCACTGCGAAAATAGCGCGCCAGAAGTGCGCCAGGATAACGCATGACAAACGTGGACAACATGTTGACGACGTTAAACAGGTACTCTTCGACCAGCACTGGCCCCAGTGAATCATCGTGGGTGTCGAGCTCAGGAAAACGTATCATCATGACCACGCCATGCGTCCCGACATCTTCCTGATCCTCAAGCAGCGTTGCCAGCTGACTATCGAAGAAAAGGCGGTTATTCAGCCCCGTCCGGCCATCCTGAGCCGCAAAGGTTCGAATCAGCGTATCGATGCGGACGCGCTGCTCGCCCGCTTCCTGTAAATCGGACAGTAACAGGTCGATCGCCCGGCTGGCTCTGGGCGGCCACTCATCAGCATGCTTTTGCCGACAATGCCGACGTTCTCCACCAAGTATTAATGCTGAGCGGCTTTCCAGTTGCTCCATCCCACGCCATTGACGTACCAGCCAACGATGAGTAATGGACAGCATAACGGCCACGATCAGTACGACCAACAGCAGCGCGGCAAGCGTATACGTCGCGGGAATAGAGTGCAGCCAGGTTTGTGCGGGATCGAGTATCGTCAGTTGCAATCGCATACCCGGCTGGTGCATCAGCGCAATGTCAAAATGGATATAGCGATTTTTTTGATGCTGCAGCATTTGGTTTTCATGGCGGGAAAGCGTGAAAACAGTCTGCCGACCATTATATAAGGACAGCTGTTCGGCGTTAATCACGGGTAATACCGGCGTAAGCCAGGCTTCCAGCGCTTCGGGAGGCTGTTTCAGCAGGACTTTATCCACTTCGGTTGCCAAAACCTGTACCCGATTTTCTACACGCTGATGGGTGAGCCAGAAAACACTAAAAGCACAGCCCACCAGCATTAAAACCATTGCCAGTACGCTAATAAATGTAATAAATGCAGAAAGTTTGGTAGTTAATCGCATCCCTGTGCCTGTTTCACTACGGTTGCCGCCGGATCACGCCGCCTCTCTGCACGTTAGCCGGAAGAATTTTGAGCAAAATAACACAAATTGTTTCCGGCAACAGCGAGGTCATACGCGAAGCCGCAGTATAACGTTGAGAAAGGCGCAGAGCGCTTAATTATCCTTTTTTCAGCGCATTCTCATTGGAAGCTTCAGCCAGGAAATTTCACATTTTTGCAGCAAAATTCGCCAGCTTAAGCAATAGTCATCATGCTGATTGTGAAAATCGAGCTGGAGAAGAGACGATGAAGCCGACAAAACGCCTGACCGAAGCAGATGTAACGCCAGAAAGCATCTTTAATATGAATCGTCGTCGGGTGCTTCAGACCCTGGGACTGGGGGCTGCTGCAATCAGCGTCCCGGGCATGGCCAACGCCGATATTCTGAGTTGGTTCAAAGGTAATGACCGCCCGCCCGCGCCGGCGGGTCGGGCGCTGGACTTTACCAAGCCCGCACAATATCAGGCCAACCTGCCGTTAACGCCTGCGGATAAGGTTTCCGGCTATAACAATTTCTACGAATTTGGCCTGGATAAAGCCGATCCGGCAGCGAACGCGGGAACGTTAAAAACCGATCCCTGGAAGCTGACGATAGAAGGCGAAGTGGCAAAGCCCGTGACGTTAGACATGGATGATATTTTTAAACGCTTTGCCATGGAGCAACGTATCTACCGGATGCGTTGCGTTGAAGCCTGGTCGATGGTGGTGCCGTGGATAGGTTTTGAACTCAATAAACTCCTGAAGCTGGCGGAACCCACCAGCAAAGCGCGCTTTGTTGCTTTTCAGACACTTTATGCCCCCGATCAGATGCCGGGTCAAAAGGACCGCTTTATCGGGGGTGGGCTAAATTATCCTTATGTAGAAGGCTTACGGCTGGATGAAGCCATGCATCCCCTGACCATTCTGACGACGGGCGTTTACGGTAAAGCCCTACCGCCACAGAACGGTGCGCCAATTCGGCTTACCGTACCCTGGAAATATGGCTTTAAGGGCATTAAGTCTATTGTGAAAATTACGCTGACGCACGACCAGCCGCCTACCACATGGAACCAGATTGCGGATAATGAGTACGGCTTCTATGCCAACGTGAACCCGCATGTGAATCATCCTCGCTGGTCGCAGGCCACCGAACGTTTTATTGGTCCGGGTAGTGCTTTTAATGTTGATCGTCAGCCCACATTACTGTTCAACGGTTATGCCGATCAGGTTGCGTCACTCTATCGTGGTATGGATTTGCGGGAGAATTATTGAGTGCGCCTGTCAATAAAGCAGATCGGCTGGCTTAAAGTGCTACTGCATCTGGCGGCTTTCTTACCGCTGGTTTACTTGATTATGGCCGCGATGCAGGGAGGACTCAGCGCCGATCCTGCCAAAGATATCCAGCATTTTACCGGCCGTATGGCGCTGAAACTGCTGTTAGCAACCTTGCTTGTCTCGCCGTTAACACGCGTGGCCAGGCAACCGCTGCTCATTCGGACCCGTCGCCTGTTGGGTATCTGGACTTTTTTCTGGGCCAGCCTGCATCTAACCAGTTACTACCTGTTGGAGCTGGGCGTGAATAACCTCGGCCTGCTCGGAAGCGAATTGATTTCACGTCCTTATCTGACACTGGGCATTATTTGCTGGTTTATTCTGCTGGCGCTGGCGATCACCTCTTTTCAACGCATGCAGCGCAAACTGGGCAGGCGCTGGCAAACCTTGCATAACTTTATCTATCTGGTCGCTATTTTGGCGCCGATTCACTATATGTGGTCGGTAAAAATCCTGTCTCCCCAACCGATCATTTATGCGCTTTTAGCCCTGATATTGTTAGCCTGGCGCTATAAAAAGTTCATTAAATGGTGGCCGCGCTAGTCTCTTCTTATTGCCGATCGTCTGCGAAAAATGCGGCCTGCGAGCCGCATCCGATCAACTTCGCAGATAAGACCAGTATTTTGCTGCGAAATGCCACGAAACGGATATAATGCCCGGCTTTATTGCGATGTGACGCTTCTTTTTCACTGTGACGGGTGACAAATGGAAAGCGGCAAGGTATTTTACGCGATGCCTCAATGATTGCGGGAGATGGCAGCAAGATGGCCGATAAATTACATATTCTGCTTTTGAACGGTCCC
Source organism: Pantoea sp. Fr+CA_20 (assembly GCF_024520835.1). Lineage (NCBI taxonomy): Bacteria > Pseudomonadati > Pseudomonadota > Gammaproteobacteria > Enterobacterales > Erwiniaceae > Pantoea > Pantoea sp. Fr+CA_20. Next base: position 11,734 of record NZ_JALNPN010000028.1, on the reverse strand, counting down.
AACCTTAACCTGTTAGGGACGCGTGAGCCTGATAAATACGGGGATGTTACCCTGGCTCAGATTGTTTCCAGTCTGAGCCATCAGGCAGACCAGTTGAATGTAAGGTTAAGCCATTTGCAATCCAATGCTGAGTATCAGCTCATTGATCGCATTCATGAGGCAAAAGGCAATGTGGATTATATCATTATCAATCCTGCCGCGTTTACGCATACCAGCGTAGCAATGCGTGATGCTCTGTTAGCGGTGAACATTCCATTTATTGAAGTTCACCTGTCAAATGTGCACAGCCGCGAGCCTTTTCGCCATCACTCCTATTTTTCTGATGTCTCTGCTGGCGTCATTTGTGGGCTTGGCGCTGACGGTTACTCGTGGGCATTACAAACGGCAGTGAAGCGCCTGTCTCATACTAATTAATCAAACTGAGTACGGAACCCCATTCATGGATATTCGTAAAATTAAAAAACTGATCGAACTGGTTGAAGAATCTGGCATTTCTGAGCTGGAGATCTCCGAAGGCGAAGAGTCTGTTCGTATCAGTCGTGCACCTGCAAATACTGGTTATCCGATGATGCAACAGGCTTATGCTGCGCCCATCGCTCAGCAGCCTGCTCTGGCGAACGCCGTCGCACCTGTTGCCGCCGTCGCAGAAGCCGCGCCTGCTGAAATCAGTGGCCACATCGTACGTTCACCTATGGTAGGGACCTTCTATCGCACACCAAGCCCGGATGCGAAAGCATTTGTGGAAGTGGGCCAGAAAGTCAATGCAGGTGACACGCTGTGCATTGTTGAAGCCATGAAAATGATGAACCAGATTGAAGCCGATAAATCTGGCGTAGTTAAAGCCATTCTGGTGGAAAGTGGTCAGCCGGTAGAATTTGACGAGCCACTTGTTGTCATCGAATAACGGGGCGAACCATGCTGGATAAAATTGTTATTGCTAACCGCGGTGAGATTGCGCTGCGCATTCTGCGTGCCTGTAAAGAACTGGGCATTAAGACTGTTGCGGTTCACTCAAGCGCGGATCGTGACCTTAAGCACGTGCTGCTGGCAGACGAAACGGTTTGCATCGGCCCGGCGCAGTCGGTCAAAAGTTACCTTAATATCCCGGCGCTGATTTCTGCCGCCGAGATCACCGGCGCGGTGGCGATTCACCCCGGTTACGGCTTCCTTTCTGAGAATGCCGATTTCGCCGAGCAGGTTGAACGCTCTGGCTTTATCTTTGTTGGTCCAAAAGCCGACACCATTCGCCTGATGGGCGATAAAGTGTCTGCGATTACGGCGATGAAGAAAGCCGGTGTGCCTACCGTTCCCGGCTCCGATGGCTCACTGACCGATGACATGGAAAAGAACCGTGCTTTCGCCAAGCGCATCGGCTATCCGGTCATCATCAAAGCCTCTGGCGGCGGCGGCGGTCGCGGCATGCGCGTTGTGCGCAGCGATAAAGATCTGGAACAGTCCATCAACATGACGAAAGCGGAAGCCAAAGCGGCTTTCAACAACGACATGGTTTACATGGAAAAGTATCTGGAGAATCCTCGCCACATTGAGATTCAGGTACTGGCAGACGGTCAGGGCAATGCCATCTATCTGGGCGAACGTGACTGTTCAATGCAGCGTCGTCACCAGAAAGTGGTGGAAGAAGCGCCAGCACCGGGCATCACGCCAGAATTACGTGGATTTATCGGTGAGCGTTGTACCCGCGCCTGTATTGATATCGGCTATCGCGGTGCAGGTACCTTTGAGTTCCTGTACGAAAACGGCGAGTTCTATTTCATTGAAATGAACACCCGTATTCAGGTTGAGCATCCGGTTACCGAGATGATCACGGGCGTTGACCTGATCAAAGAGCAGTTGCGCATTGCTGCGGGTCAACCGCTGTCGATTAAACAGGAAGACGTGGTCATTCGTGGTCATGCGGTCGAGTGCCGTATCAACGCAGAAGATCCGGTGAGCTTCCTGCCAAGTCCTGGTAAGATTACCCGCTTTCATGCGCCGGGTGGTTTTGGCGTACGTTGGGAGTCCCATATTTATGCCGGCTACAGCGTGCCGCCTTATTATGACTCCATGATCGGCAAGTTAATCACCTACGGTGAAACCCGTGATATCGCCATTGCACGTATGAAAAATGCCCTGGCGGAGCTGATTATCGACGGGATTAAAACCAACATCGAACTGCAGATGCGAATCATGTCCGATGAAAACTTCCAGCAGGGTGGAACCAATATCCACTATCTGGAGAAAAAGCTCGGCCTGCACGAGAAGTAATCGCAACGCTGAGTCAGTTTGAGGCCGGATATTCCGGCCTTTTTCTTTTCCCGCAGGCGTTAAGGTCACACTATGGACGCGCGTTATTTACAGGCTCACAAAGAAGCTCGCTGGTCACTCTATCTGACACTGGCATGGTTAGCCGTCTGGGGCGGTTCGGCCTGGTTAGGGGGAAATGCGATGGGCATAACCGGCTTGCCGCGCTGGTTTGAGCTCTCCTGTATTTTTGCTCCTCTGCTGTTCATTTTTTTATGCTGGATGATGGTGCGTAAGGTCTTCCGGAATATGTCGCTGGAGGATGACAATGAACACTGAAATCATTCTTCCGCTACTGGCTTATTTGGCCGTCATTGCTGGCTTGTCCGTATTTGCGATGCGTAAACAACGCAAAGGCAACTTTCTGACCGAGTATTTCCTGGGCAGCCGCTCAATGGGCGGATTTGTCCTGGCAATGACCATCACGACCACCTATATCAGCGCCAGCTCGTTTATAGGCGGCCCGGGTGCGGCCTATAAATACGGTTTGGGCTGGGTGTTGCTGGCAATGGTGCAGGTTCCCGCGGTCTGGCTGTCGTTGGGCGTACTGGGTAAAAAGTTTGCCATTCTGGCACGCAAGCACAATGCGGTAACACTCAACGATATGCTCTATGCACGCTATGGCAGCACGCTGCTGGTCTGGTTAGCCAGCCTGAGCCTACTGATTGCCTTTGTGGGCGCGATGGCCGTGCAGTTTATTGGTGGCGCACGTCTGCTGGAAACCGCTGCCGGCATCCCTTACGACACCGGACTGCTTATTTTTGGTGGCACTATCGCACTCTATACCGCCTTTGGCGGCTTCCGTGCCAGTGTCCTCAATGATGCGATGCAGGGCATTGTGATGCTGATAGGCACCTTCTTACTGCTGTTTGCCGTCATTCATCACGCTGGCGGTATTCATTCGGCCGTAGACAAGCTGCACGCGATCGACCCCAAACTGCTGTCTCCTGAGGGCCCGGGCGATATTATTACGCCGACCTTCCTGAGCTCGTTTATTGTGCTGGTCTGCTTTGGCGTCATCGGCCTGCCCCATACGGCGGTGCGCTGTATCTCTTATAAGGACAGTAAAGCGCTGCATCGGGCCATTATTCTTGGCACCATTGTCGTTGTGCTCCTGATGCTGGGGATGCACCTGGCTGGCGCACTCGGTCGGGCGATATTACCGAATCTGACCGTGCCGGACAGCGTTATCCCCACACTGATGATCACCGTGTTACCGCCTCTGGCTGCAGGGCTGTTTTTAGCGGCACCGATGGCGGCGATTATGTCCACCATCAACGCCCAGCTGTTGCAGGCCTCCGCTACGCTGGTCAAAGACCTGTATCTGCGCATCGCCCCGCAGCAAAGTGATAATGAGCCACGCCTGCGGATTTTATCGGGAACGGTGACCTTTTTGCTCGGGATCATACTGCTTTTCGTCGCCTGGCATCCGCCAGACATGATTATCTGGCTCAACCTGCTGGCTTTTGGCGGTCTGGAAGCGGTTTTCCTCTGGCCACTGGTTCTGGGTTTATATTGGGCGCGCGCCAATGCGGTCGGTGCGCTCAGCGGCATGGTGGTGGGCGGAGGCTGCTATGCCGTTCTGGCGACCCTGGGTCTGCAACTGTGGGGTTTTCATCCCATTGTGCCTTCATTATTGTTAAGTCTGCTGGCGTTCCTGGTCGGCAACCTGTTTGGGCGTTTACCGCATGCGGTCAGCGCACCACAACACTGAATTAAGAGAGACGTTATGCCGTGGATTCAAATCAAAATTAACAGTTCTGGCGCAAACGCTGAAGAACTAAGCGATGCGTTAATGGAAACAGGTGCCGTATCTGTCACCTTCCAGGATACGCACGATACACCGGTCTATGAACCTATGCCGGGCGAAACGCGCCTGTGGGGCGATACCGACGTTATCGGGTTATTCGACGCGGAAAGCGACATGGAGGGCGTAATTGCTGAACTTTCTCAGTATCCTCTTCTTGGTGAGAATTTCCGTCACAAGATCGAACAGATCGAGGACAAAGACTGGGAACGTGAGTGGATGGCAAACTTCCATCCTATGCGTTTTGGTGAGCGCCTGTGGATCTGCCCGAGCTGGCGCGATGTGCCCGATCCGGATGCCGTCAATGTAATGCTCGATCCCGGACTTGCTTTCGGTACCGGTACTCACCCTACCACCTCGCTTTGCCTGACCTGGCTCGATGGTCTGGATCTGGCCGGTAAAACCGTGATCGATTTTGGCTGCGGTTCAGGAATACTTGCGATCGCGGCGCTTAAGCTCGGCGCGGCGCAGGCGATCGGTATTGATATCGATCCTCAGGCGATCCAGGCCAGCCGTGACAATGCAGAGCGTAATGGCGTTGCCGATCGTTTAACGCTGTTCCTGCCACACCAGCAGCCGGAAAACCTTCAGGCCGATGTTGTGGTGGCCAATATCCTTGCCGGGCCGCTACGTGAGTTGGCACCGCTTATCAGCGTGCTGCCTAAATCGGGCGGGCATCTTGGTCTATCCGGCGTGCTGGAGAGCCAGGCCGAGAGCGTCTGTGAAGCCTACGTGGCGCACTTTGCACTCGATCCTGTTGCGGTCAAGGAAGAGTGGTGTCGTATTACGGGCGTCAAAACCGCCTAGTCTTTAAGACGTTGCCCGTCACAGAAGCAGTCCTGCCAGTTCGACAGGACTGCCTGAATGTCTGTGCCGTCGGTTCCGCGTTTCGCTTACAGCCGTTACCGACAGCACCGAAGGCTGTAACACTCAGCAGCACAGCTTTTGCCGTCGCTTAAGCCGTTGCTTGTATCGTTAATCACGGTATGTGACGTTTTTTATCTGGCAAATGCCGAATCTTCGTCGGAAAAACCTTTGTTCACAAAATAAACACAAATGTTTAAGCTACTGATTTATAGATAAATTAATTCATATGTCCGCGATAAGATGAGGGCGAAAGCCGTTTTCTTGTGAATTGTTCAAAGTTTGGCCTTTCATCTTCCTAAAAAAATGCGTAATATACGCCGCCTTGCAGATACAGTATGGCATTACGACTTCATGCGCATTGGAAACCTCCAACTGAGAAATCGACTGATTGCAGCGCCGATGGCCGGTATTACTGACAGGCCTTTCAGAACGCTTTGTCACGAGATGGGTGCAGGAATGGCGGTTTCTGAGATGTTGTCATCGAATCCCGAAGTCTGGGCCAGTGACAAATCTCGTTTACGCATGGTGCACAGTGATGAACCCGGCATTCGTGCCGTCCAGATTGCAGGGTGCGATCCCAGTGAGATGGCCCAGGCTGCGCGTATTAATGTCGATGCTGGTGCACAGGTTATTGATATTAATATGGGTTGCCCGGCAAAAAAGGTGAACCGCAAAATGGCGGGTTCCGCCTTATTGCAGTATCCCACAGTAGTGGAGTCTATTCTCTCTGCCGTGGTGAATGCCGTTGATGTTCCGGTAACTTTAAAAATTCGTACCGGATGGGATCCAGAAAACAGAAACTGTGTCGCGATTGCCCAATTGGCTGAACGCTGTGGCATTCAGGCTTTGACGATACATGGCCGCACTCGTGCCTGCCTGTTCAACGGAGACGCTGAATACGACAGTATTCGGACAGTTAAGCAGAGTGTTTCTATTCCGATTATCGCGAATGGAGACATAACTGACCCGCATAAAGCCAGAGCAGTGCTCGACTACACCGGAGCCGATGCTCTGATGATAGGACGCGCTGCTCAGGGAAGACCGTGGATCTTCCGGGAAATCCAGCATTATCTGGACACTGGGGAGCTGCTTGCCCCGCTGCCACTGGCAGAGGTCAAGCGTTTGCTTGTTTCGCATATACGTGAGCTGCACGACTTTTACGGTTCAGGCAAGGGATACCGTATAGCGCGAAAGCACGTCTCCTGGTATCTCCAGGAACATGCCCCAAATGACCAGTTTCGGCGCACATTCAACGCCATTGAGGATGCCAGCGAACAGCTGGAGGCGTTGGAGGCATACTTCGAAAATCTTGCGTAACGAAATAAAGAGCTGAAAGAACTATGTTCGAACAACGCGTAAATTCTGACGTACTGACCGTTTCTACCGTTAACTCACAGGATCAGGTAACTCAAAAACCTTTGCGTGATTCGGTTAAACAGGCACTGAAGAACTATTTTGCTCAACTGAATGGTCAGGATGTGAGTGACCTGTATGAGCTGGTTTTGGCTGAAGTCGAGCAGCCTCTGTTGGACATGGTGATGCAGTATACCCGTGGCAACCAGACCCGTGCTGCCCTGATGATGGGTATCAACCGCGGTACGCTGCGTAAGAAACTGAAAAAATACGGCATGAACTGATTCAGTTCAGACCGTTAATCTCGCCAGCCTCAGGGCTGGCGTTTTTATTTGTGCGCTAACGCGCAAATTGTTTTAAATCCTGTGAAACAGTTGCGTCAAATATGGTAACTGTAGTTGCAGTCGCCAGCGTGATTTTTACAGGCCGTCCTTTTTAAACTGTCTCCCGCTACACGCTCATCATTTTCTGATCGCCTGCCTTTCAACCCTGTCATAACAGCCTTTTGTGAGCCTGATTAACATTTTACGCAACACCTCAATCGCTTACAGCCACCACCTGCCATGCAGCTCACAATGTTGCTAAATAGTGAAACAATTTGCACTAAATGTGATCCCTTCGACTCGAAATGCTTCCTTTTGGTGCGTCATATTATTGCAGCCCTCCAGATGATTCAGATTATTACCCGATCTTTCAGGTGACTTCAGGATTATGCAAACCTGGCACTGGCTTTGCAAAGTCGTGGATGGCCGATCGCCACAGACAGGAACGCACATCAAAGTGCGCAATACATAACAACACAACACGACATGCCACACAGGATGCTTTATGAAAAAGATGATGCTCTCTACTCTGGTTGCTGCGGCTTCTCTGCTTGCCGTTGCACAGCAGGCTCATGCAGGTACCACACTTGATGCGATTAAAAAGAAAGGGTTCGTTCAATGTGGTATCAGCGATGGCCTGCCGGGTTTCTCTTATGCAGATGCCAGCGGCAAATTTACCGGCCTTGATGTGGATATCTGTCGTGCAGCCGCCGCCGCCGTGTTTGGTGACGCAACAAAAGTGAAATATACCCCGCTGACCGCAAAAGAACGTTTTACCGCTTTGCAGTCAGGGGAAGTCGATATTCTTTCTCGTAACACCACCTGGACTTCATCACGTGACGGCGGCATGGGCTTCATGTTTACCGGCGTTAACTACTACGATGGCATTGGCTTCCTGACCCATAAGAAAGCCGGCCTGAAGAGTGCGAAAGAGCTGGATGGTGCGACCGTCTGTATCCAGGCTGGTACTGATACCGAGCTGAATGTGGCTGACTTCTTCAAAGCCAACAAAATGCAGTACACGCCGGTCACCTTTGACCGCTCGGATGAATCCGCCAAAGCACTGGATAGTGGCCGCTGCGATACCCTGGCATCTGACCAGTCTCAGCTGTACGCTCTGCGCATTAAATTAGGTAAACCAGATGACTTCATCGTCTTACCTGAAGTGATCTCTAAAGAGCCACTGGGCCCGGTTGTGCGTCGCGGTGATGATGACTGGTTCACCATCGTTAAATGGTCGCTTTTCGCCATGCTGAACGCAGAAGAGATGGGCATCAGCTCTAAAAACGTTGATGAGATGACGGCTAAACCTACCACACCTGATATGGCGCACCTGCTGGGCGCTGAAGGCGACTTTGGCAAAGATTTGAAGCTGGATAACAAATGGGCTTACAACATCATTAAACAGGTTGGTAACTATCAGGAAAGTTTTGATCGTAACGTCGGTAAAGACAGCCCGCTGAAAATTGCCCGTGGTCAGAATGCGCTCTGGAACAAAGGCGGCATTCAGTACGCACCACCGGTACGTTAATCACGCCTCACCCGTCGGGCACCGTTTTCTACGGTGCCCCAGCAAAGCTTTCGTTACTGAGGTTTAAACATGTCACAACGCCCAACCGTGAAAAGGGATTTTTCGTTCGGTAATCCCACGGTTCGAGCCTGGCTTTACCAGATAGTTGCGATCATTACCGTACTTGCTGTGGTGGGCTATCTCATCCACAACACCGTTATCAATCTCGCTAATCGCGGTATTACTTCCGGCTTTGGTTTTCTGGAACGCAATGCTGGTTTCGGCATTGTGCAGCATCTTATTGATTACACTGAAGGTGACACATACGCACGCGTCTTTTTGGTGGGCCTGACTAACACGTTACTGGTGTCGGCACTCTGTATTGTTTTTGCTTCAATACTGGGTTTTTTTATTGGTCTGGCGCGTCTTTCCGATAACTGGTTACTGCGTAAAATCGCCAATATCTACATTGAAACCTTCCGCAATATTCCCCCTTTGCTGCAGATTTTCTTTTGGTACTTTGCGGTATTACGTAATCTGCCCGGTCCACGTCAGGCGCTTAACGCTTTTGATCTCGCCTTTGTCAGTAACCGCGGTCTTTACGTACCCTGGCCGACCTATGCGCCGGGCAGCTGGCCTTTTGTTATTGCCCTTGCACTGGCTGTTGTAGCGATTTACGGCCTGTTCCGTTTTAATCGTCAGCATCAGCTTAAAACCGGTCAATTACGTCGCACCTGGCCTGCCGCCATTGCGATGTTATTGGTGTTCCCTTTTATTGCACATCTGGGCTTTGGCGCAGCGATGCACTGGGATATACCTGAGTTACGCGGTTTCAACTTCAGGGGCGGCTTTGTCATGATTCCTGAACTGGCCGCCCTTACGTTGGCGCTGTCGATCTATACCTCCTCTTTTATTGCGGAAGTGATTCGCTCAGGTATCCAGGCCGTGCCCTATGGGCAGCATGAAGCGGCCCGCTCGCTGGGGCTGCCGAATCCCGTTACGCTGCGTCAGGTCATTATCCCGCAGGCCATGCGTGTAATTATTCCGCCCCTTACCAGCCAGTATCTGAATATTGTGAAGAACTCTTCACTGGCTGCTGCAATTGGTTATCCCGATATGGTGTCGTTGTTTGCCGGCACGGTCCTTAATCAGACCGGACAAGCCATTGAGACCATTGCTATCACCATGAGCGTTTACCTGATTATCAGCCTGCTGATTTCAATGTTGATGAACTTCTACAACCGCAAAATCGCGCTGGTTGAGCGTTAAGAGAACGGGATAATTATGTCTGTTACTGCACATGAAACACCGCTGATAGCCTCCTCGCCGTTGAATCGGGCATGGCGATGGGCACGCAAGAACCTGTTTTCAGGTTGGTTTAATACCTTATTGACCCTGTTCTGTATCTGGCTTATCTGGCATGTGATTCCACCTGCTCTGAACTGGCTGATCTTTGATGCGAACTGGTTTGGCACAACACGGGCTGACTGCACCAAAGAGGGCGCATGTTGGGTCTTCATTCATGCCCGCTTCGGTCAGTTTATGTATGGGCTCTATCCTCATGAACTGCGCTGGCGCATCAATCTGGCGCTGATCATTGGGCTCGCGTCTCTCGTTCCGATGTTTGTTAAACGTCTGCCTTACCGTGGGCGCTATATTGCCGCCTGGGCAGTATGTTATCCCCTCGTTGTCTGGTTTCTGTTGTATGGCGGCTTCTTAGGACTCGACCGGGTCGAAACCCGTCAATGGGGTGGGCTCACGCTGACGTTAATCATCGCGTCTGTTGGTATCGCGGGGGCATTACCTCTGGGTATTTTGCTGGCGCTGGGGCGACGCTCCCGGATGCCGGTAGTACGAACGCTATCAGTGATTTTTATTGAGTTCTGGCGTGGCGTGCCGCTGATAACGGTGCTGTTTATGTCATCGGTTATGTTGCCGCTGTTTATGGCAGAAGGGACGACCATCGACAAACTGGTGCGCGCATTGGTTGGCGTCATTTTGTTCCAGTCGGCCTATGTGGCCGAAGTAGTACGTGGTGGGTTACAGGCGTTACCAAAAGGGCAGTTTGAAGCCGCTGAATCATTGGCGTTGGGATACTGGAAGACCCAGATGCTGGTCATCCTGCCGCAGGCATTAAAGCTGACTATTCCGGGACTGGTGAATACCATTATTGCGTTATTCAAAGATACCAGCCTGGTGATCATTATTGGTTTGTTCGATCTGTTTAGTAGCGTGCAACAGGCTACCGTCGATCCCGCCTGGTTAGGCATGTCTACTGAAGGCTATGTCTTTGCCGCGCTGGTCTACTGGATTTTCTGTTTTAGCATGTCGCGTTACAGCCAGTATCTGGAAAAACGTTTTCACACCGGGCGCAAATCGCACTGAGGTTTCTATGACACAAATAATAACTGATTCAACCAATGCGATGATTTCGCTTGAAAATGTGAACAAGTGGTACGGGCAATTTCACGTGCTGAAAGATATTAATCTGCAGGTGAAACCTCGTGAACGTATCGTGTTGTGTGGTCCCTCTGGTTCAGGTAAATCCACCACGATTCGCTGCATCAATCATCTTGAAGAGCATCAGAAGGGCCGTATTGTTGTAGATGGTATTCATTTGAATGAGGATGTGCGCAATATCGAGCGAGTTCGTACTGAGGTCGGTATGGTGTTTCAACACTTCAATCTTTTCCCTCATCTTACCGTTTTACAAAACTGTACGCTGGCACCGATGTGGGTTCGTAAGATTGCCAAAAAAGAGGCTGAAGAGCTTGCTATGCATTACCTGAAGCGGGTGCGTATTGAAGAGCATGCGCATAAGTTCCCAGGTCAACTGTCTGGGGGACAGCAGCAGCGTGTCGCTATCGCACGTTCGTTATGTATGAAACCCAAGATCATGTTGTTTGACGAGCCGACATCTGCCCTGGATCCAGAGATGGTGAAAGAAGTACTCGATACGATGATTGGGCTGGCAGAAGACGGTATGACGATGTTATGTGTGACGCATGAAATGGGCTTTGCGCGTACGGTGGCCGACAGAGTGATCTTTATGGATCGCGGTGAGATCGTAGAAGTTGCGCCGCCGCAGGAGTTTTTTGCGAATCCCCGGTCAGAGCGCACCCGCGCTTTCCTGTCTCAGGTTATTCACTGACCCTGCTTCATCTCTCAGCACCTCCGTCATACGGAGGTGCTGTTCTGCCGCGCCTGACAACTGCATACAGCGCGTCGATTCCCCGTATATTCTCACTTCGCTAACGCTGATTACACAACGCTTCAACTGCCAGAGTTGCCTGTCCGCAATCGTACTTCATTGCGCCAGCAGTCCTTCTTCTGGCCGGTTACATAGCTTTTATTGGCCCTTTTACAGGTCAGGAGAGAGCCACCCGGCTGTTTTAAGTGCATCAACAGTGTTTGTGGTGACCCATATACGTTTAACAGAGACTTTTTACCGAATAACAGACGTAAAAAAGCCCTGAACTTTCGTTCAGGGCTTTTCTGTTTGATGCCTGGCAGTTCCCTACTCTCGCATGGGGAGACCCCACACTACCATCGGCGCTACGGCGTTTCACTTCT
>NZ_JALNPN010000027.1:0-43877 GCF_024520835.1 Pantoea sp. Fr+CA_20 | reverse complement strand
GGTCCATGATGAACATGAACCCTTTTTACACCTGCCACTGGATCGGTCAACCGATCCTTAAATGATCGGCATTAGGCCTTGGCCGGGTTTCCCTTATAACAGCGGTTTGTCACCGCGTTGCCACCACTTCAGCATTAAGCGTTCCAGGACATGCCCCGCGCTATGAGTCAGGCGATCAATCCTTGAACGGCGGCGCACATAGTTAACCCCGAGCACGGTATATTTATCCATATGCTGAATAATAAGGTCGTCACTGGTAGAGATACGATCGACCAGGCCCAGCGTCAGGGCCTGCCGTCCGTACCAGTGCTCACCGGTTGCCACCTTGTCAATATCCAGTGACGGGCGCATTTCATGCACGAACTGCTTAAACAGCAGATGCGTTTCATTCAGATCCTGCTGGAACTTTTCCCGCCCTTCTTCCGTGTTTTCACCAAACAGCGTCAGAGTGCGTTTATACTGACCCGCCGTATGTAGCTCAACATCAATGTCGTTACGCTTAAGCAGGCGGTTAAAGTTGGGGATTTGCGCCACGACGCCAATCGAGCCGATGACCGCAAAAGGGGCGGAAACGATCTGGCTGGCAACACAAGCCATCATGTATCCTCCGCTGGCGGCCACTTTGTCAACGGCAGCGGTGAGGTTTAAGCCGGCATCCCGCAGACGTTGCAGTTGCGACGCCGCCAGACCATAACCGTGTACCATGCCACCCGGGCTTTCCAGCCGCAGTAGCACTTCATCACCCGGCTGGGCAACGGCGAGTACCGCAGACACTTCTTCACGTAATGATTTAACTTCGCTGGCATCGATACTGCCATTAAAGTCCAGAACGTAAAGCGTGGGTTTAGTGGTTTCCTGGTTGCCCTGCTTCGCTGCGCGTTTCTCTGCTTTGGCCTTTTGTTTTTCGGCCTTTTTATTGTTTTTTAACCACAGCTTTTGAGCCTGAGGTTTCATTTTCTCAAGCTGCAGCTCTTCTTTCATTTTGGTGTAGTCATCACCCAGTCGCGTCAGGCGGAGTTGCCCACTCTGATGACGTTTGCGCTGTGCGGCGTTAACAACAATCATTACGATAGCTGCAATGGCAATCACCACCGTCACCGCTTTTGCTAAAAACAGTCCATAACTCAAAAGAAGATCCATCGTGTCGCCTTATTAAACAGAGGATTACTGACAAACGGTTAGTTTAACTGGTTTATCCAGACCCGTCGCCTGAAATGCCAGCACCTGGCACAGAATGTACTTATTGCCAATTGCGTCATGGCATGAATTGAGGCATAAAGCGTGAAACCCTCACGTTGCGGGAGGCTCCCAACATGCACTATCAACCTAAAAATGATCTACTCGCGAATCGCCTGATTCTTGTCACCGGTGCTTCTGACGGCATTGGCCGGGAAGCGGCCCTGACCTACGCTCGCTATGGGGCGGAAGTCATCTTACTGGGCCGTAGCGCGGAAAAGCTGCAGCACACCAAAGAGGCGATTGGCCAGTTGAATCAGCGCCCGGCGCACGCGGTGGTATTTGATTTGTCTGATGCAACGCCAGAGCAGTGCCATCAACTGGTCGGGCAACTGGCGCAACAGTTTTCGCATCTGGATGGCGTATTACATAACGCCAGCATTTTAGGGGAAATCATGCCGCTGGCGGACCTTGATCCGCAGGTTTGGCAACAGGTCATGAAGATTAACGTCGATGCGACCTTTTTCCTCACCCAGGCCCTGCTACCGCTGCTGTTGAAATCAGAAAGTGGATCGCTGGTCTTCACCACCTCCAGCGTGGGCCGTACCGGTCGTGCGGGATGGGGCGCTTATGCGGTATCAAAATTTGCGACCGAAGGCATGATGCAGGTGCTGGCAGATGAATATAAAAACCACGCGTTACGCGTCAACTGCATCAATCCCGGCGGCACGCGCACAAAAATGCGCGCCAGTGCGTTTCCGCAGGAAGATGCCAGTAAACTTAAAACGCCCGCCGATATTATGCCGCTCTACCTCTATTTAATGGGTGACGACAGTCGCCGTAAAACCGGTATGAGCTTTGATGCTCAGCCAGGCAGAAAACCCGGAGCAGCTGAATAATGACGGACGAACGCCACCAGCAACGTCAGCAACGTTTAAAGGAACAGGTGGATGCCCGCATTGCCGCAGCCAGTGAAGTCAGAGGTATCCTGATGGTATTTACCGGCAATGGCAAAGGCAAAACCACCGCCGCTTTTGGCACCGCGTTACGCGCCTGTGGACATGGCAAGCGCGCCGCGGCCATCCAGTTTATCAAGGGTGAGTGGCCAAATGGCGAGCGCAACATGCTGGAACAGCACGGTGTTGAGTTTCAGGTGATGGCTACCGGCTTTACCTGGGAGACACAAAATCGCCAGACCGATACCGATGCCTGCCTTGCCGTCTGGCAGCATGCGAAGCGCATGCTGTGTGATAGCAGCCTGGATCTGGTGATTCTTGATGAAATCACCTACATGGTCAGTATGGATTATCTGCCCCTTGACGAGCTGGTCACTGCCCTAAAACAACGCCCTGCTCAGCAAAGCGTGATTATTACCGGCCGTGGATGCCATCGCACCCTGCTGGATATGGCTGATACCGTCACGGAAATGCGGCCGGTGAAACATGCTTTTGACGCCGGTATTCAGGCCCAGCAGGGAATAGACTGGTAACCTTATTATATGCTATTCAGCAGAGGTCGGACGGGGTGCCTGTCTGACCAGCATCTTTTCGGCATAAATCTGTAAACCTGATCGTCAGCCTGTCACCCGATCGTTACATGAGCCTCTTGCCCAATACCGTTAAACCCTCGTCCGTCGCACCTCAGAATTCCGCTTGCCGCGAGCGCGCTGTTGGGTCGGTTTCGGCAAAAATGCGATCTCTGACGCGCCTGTTTACCCCAACCTGTCGGCCATAAATGTAAATTTTCGATTACACTTCACGCGCCCTTTCCAGTTCCGTTACCTGAAATTGACCGCCATGATTTACATCAGTCATTGATCACAATCACATAATGCCCGGTGAACGGCCGCAAAAACCGATCGGGATCACTCTTCTATGTTAAAAAAATGATAAAAAAAATTTAGCTTTAATATCATATCTTTGTGCATGGTTAATCAAAACAAGAGGTTAACCATTAACACGCTAAGTAAATCCATAAATTATTATCTTGTTCGATAACAATTGAATAACTTTTGCCAATGAGAGGGCTGTTATTTTGCTGACCATACTGGGCTTTACGATGGTTGTTTGTTTCATGTATCTGATCATGACCAAACGCATGTCAGCGCTGATAGCGCTAATTCTTATTCCCACCCTGTTCGCTTTGCTGGGTGGTTTCTACCAGGGGCTGGGTGCCATGATGCTGGATGGGGTGAAAACCCTGGCACCTACAGGCGTCATGCTCACCTTCTCGATTCTCTATTTCGGCCTGATGATTGATGCTGGCCTGTTTGATCCACTGGTGCGTTTTATTCTTAAAATCGTGCGGGGCGATCCGCTTAAGGTGCTGGTAGGTACAGCGGTACTGACGCTGCTGGTCTCACTGGATGGTGACAGCTCAACCACCTATATGATTGCTATTGCCGCGTTCCTTCCCCTCTACCGTAAGCTGGGCATGAATGTGCTGGCGATGACCTGTCTGGTTAACCTTGCCAGCGGCATCATGAACCTCTCTCCCTGGGGCGGACCAACGGCACGTGCCGCTGCCGCGTTGCGAATTGACGCGCTCGACATTTTCATACCGATGTTGCCTGCCATTTTTATCGCCTGTGTTGCCCTTGTGGGCCTGGCCTTCATGTTTGGCTTGCAGGAGCGTAAACGCCTGGGCGTGATGAGCATCAGCGACCATCATCTGGATAATATTGAGTTGGGGCTGGGTGATGCTGAAGAGTGTGCAGCCAATCGTCGGCCTAAAATGTTCTGGCCAAACTTTGTTCTGACTACGGTGCTGCTGGTCCTGTTGGTTGTTGGTGCCATGCCCATTCAGATCCTGTTTATGCTGGCCTTCGCGATTGCGGTGATGCTGAACTATCCAACGCTGGAAGAACAAAAGGCCCGTATTGGTTCCCATGCCAGTAATGTGCTGGCCGTGACGGCGCTGATTTTCGCTGCAGGTATCTTTACCGGTATCCTTTCGGGAACCGGTATGGTGGATGCCATGGCGAAAAGCCTGTTGGCCTTTATTCCACACAGTTTTGGCCCCTATCTCGCCGTGTTTACCGCCTTAATCAGTCTGCCTTTTACCTTTTTTATGTCTAACGATGCCTTCTATTTTGGCATCCTGCCGGTGATTGCCCAAACGGCTGCCAGCTACGGTATTTCCGCAGAGGAAATTGCCCGGGCCTCCATTGTGGGTCAGCCTTTCCATTTACTGAGCCCGCTGGTTCCGTCGGTCTATCTTCTGGTCGGTCTGGCGAAGGTGGATATCGGTGACCACCAGCGTTTTGCCATTAAATGGGGGATTTTAATCAGCCTGGTGTTGATGGCCGGTGGGTTAATTACCGGTGCGTTTCCGCTGTTTCACCGGTAAGCCGTTGTCACCTGAACAGTGAGAAAACAAAAAAGCCGCAACGATAATCGTTGCGGCTTTTTTAGTGAATCTGTTCTGACGTGCAAACCGATATCAGGTTGCGTTACGCTTACTGCCAGGGTTACGGCGGGCAGGTCTGCCACTGGTCTGACTGTGGCGCTTAACGGCCCGACGGATCTGATTGGCCTTGGTGCGGCGACGGTCTTTCTCGACAGCCAGTTTGGTGACGGTTTCATCATCCATCCCCACCATGTTACGCAGATAATTGACCGCTGACAGATCAAGCTCCATCCAGCCACCGCGTGGAACGCCTTTTGGCAACGTGATATCGCCATAACGAACACGCATCAGTCGGCTCACCTGGACGCCCACGGCTTCCCACAAGCGACGAACTTCACGGTTCCGTCCTTCGGTCAGCGTCACGTTGTACCACTGGTTGATACCTTCACCACCGGCAAAGCGCAGCGTTTTGAATGCGGCGGGGCCATCTTCAAGCTGCACGCCTTTGCTGAGCTGCCGAATTTTGTCGTCATCAACCTGACCAAATACGCGCACCGCATATTCGCGTTCCACTTCACGGCTGGGATGCATCAGGCGGTTAGCCAGTTCGCCATCTGTGGTGAACAGCATCAACCCACAGGTATTGACGTCAAGACGACCCACGGCAATCCAGCGCGAACCGCGCAACCGCGGCAGTCGATCAAAGACCGTTGGACGCCCTTCCGGATCGCTGCGTGTGCAGAGTTCACCTTCAGGTTTGTAATAGGCCAGTACGCGGCAGACTTCCGTTGCAGATTCCGCAATAGAAACCAAATGACCGTCAATACGGATCTTCAGGGCTTTGCTGTTTTCGATGCGATCGCCAAGCGTGGCCAGCTTACCGTCAACGCTAACGCGTCCGGCAGCGATCATCGTTTCAATTTCACGACGCGAACCGTGACCGGCACGCGCTAAGACTTTTTGTAACTTTTCGCTCATGGAGCTACCTCATTGTCGCCTTCCCAGGCGTCGGATGGATTAGGAATTTAACCTTAAAAATCAATGGGTTATATTTTCCTGTTGGCCCCATTATACAGGATGTCCCTCGTAATGTAACCCGTATTATGGCGTTGCCCTGACTCGCACCGCGGGCAGGCAGCTATCCTGATGGAATCCACCTTCTGCAGCGCTGGCGCGCATTCGTCTGGCAACAGACCCTGCCAGATATCAGCGGCAGGCATAATTATAATAATGAACGCGCTGTACTTAAAGAATCGAGATTATCCTCGCCATCAACAGGACATGTTGTGAAGCACAAAGCCTCAGGAAACGCTTTATAGCTTCACGTTTCATCAATTTTATCTGCCTTATTGTGGTGAAATGGCGCACTGATGACCGATAAATTGCCTCAACAGCAAAAAGTAACGCTTTGTTACTTAATTCAAGTTAATGTTTCACCGGCAGCAGTTTTAGATAATGTTGCCGTTAACCCTTCTTAGAGAATTCGCATTAAAAAGATTTGTATTTAATGATTTCTACGCTATAGGTTTATCGCGAAACATTAAAAGCCGAGTAAAAGTGTCATAAGCAGCGCAAATATAGTGGTGAGAAAAGTTTATTTTTACAGGCGGAATGTCATTTGAGTTAATTTAAAAATGCAGAAAACCACACTTAAGCCAAATATTTATTTTTTTAATCATCCGCAGGGCGGGCTTTGCACATTGACCGCACTTCACCGCCTCTTTCCGTCGCATCTTTACTCGATATTTCATAGAGTAACCCACAATAAAGTTGTACAAGAAAAAATATGTTGTACAATTTTAATTATTGCGGGATACTGTGCGAAATAATGCCACCTGACCGACTCACTTTTGGTCAGACGGCTGTGTCGATATTCGCTCTCTCATTACAATAAATTTACATTAAAAAAATGGACTGGCGGCAATCTCAGCCGATAACCATTATACGACCTTTTTAGCAGCCCTAATCTAATAAGCATACAGACGACGCAACGTTTCAAACGGCGCTGTATGAAAAAGCCGCTAACTGGTTGTTATTAAATATATATACACCGGCGCATCAGGAATATTTGCGTTAATACGGCTCACGATGAGCTTTAATTTGCATGTCTTGAATCTTCACCAGGGATTTTACAGACATGCTCACCTGAAGACACCACTATGCAAAAACAGTTTGTGTGCGCAGCGTTATTGACGCTGGCTCTGAGCGGTTGTTCTGTGGGCCATACTGAGTACAGCCGTACGGCGATGCAGCACGTTGATATGAGCGTGACAGGCATCCCTACCATTCTTGGTTTAGGTACATTAGGCACCAGCATTCCTTTAACGCCCGACTACAGCCTGACCGCCGCTCACGTGGCAAAATTCGCTGTGCAGCGCGTGAAGTCTTATCACCCTTATTGCGATCTCGCGATTATTTATCATAAGAATCCGCCAAATACACTGACTCAATTCCGCAGCACCGATATTGGCGATGCGGTAAAAATGTATGGATACAGCTATATTTCGGCGCTGCCCGTTGAGTCTAAAGGGGTAAATCTGGCGCGCACGGCGATACGTAATACCTGGAATAAAAGCCCGTGTATTGCCATGGCCTCAAATGCGGGAGTCGTTCAGGGCATGTCCGGCGGCGGCGTCTATAACAGCGACGATACGTTGGGTGGGGTTATCGTAGGTTACTCAGATGCGATTAAAAATGGCCGTAGCGGGAAAGTGATTTTAAAAGATGTTTCACTCTATATCCCTTACGGCCAGTTTAAAAACTGGTTACAGGCGACGATTCCCGTCACCCGTAAAACCTGAGTGGGTTACAGAAACGGTTTCACATCTCCCACACCTTCACGGACGACTTCAGGTGCATCACTGGTGAGATCAATGACGGTGGTGGGCTGCTGTCCAAGCGTGCCACCGTCAATAATCAGATCCACCTGCTTGCCAATACGGTGCTGAATATCTTCCGGATCAGATTCCGTGAAGTCATTACCCGGCAGAATTAACGATGTCGACATCATGGGTTCGTTCAGCACCTCAAGCAGGGCAAGTGCTACCGGATTCGACGGTACGCGTAATCCAATCGTTTTACGCTTTTCATTCATCAGACGACGCGGCACTTCTTTCGTCGCCTTAAGAATAAACGTGTAATTACCCGGCGTGTTATTTTTAAGCAGACGGAAAGCGCTGTTACCCACCTGAGAATAAACAGACAGTTCAGATAAATCACGGCACATCAGCGTGAAATTATGATGACCGTCCAGCTGACGAATGCGACAAATTCGCTCCATCGCCCCTTTCTCTTCCAGCCGACAACCCAGGGCATAGCCGGAGTCCGTTGGGTAAACAATCACGCCGCCTTTATTCAGGTACTCTACGGCCTGGTTAATCAGGCGCGGTTGTGGATTATCTGGATGAATATGAAACAGTTGACTCATAGAAACCTCTTATCCCCTTTCCGTACATTCCACTGCGGGTGCCAGTGCGGGAAAACGTTCCCAGACCGGTTCTACCGCCGCAGGTAGCCACAATTTGCGGCCCAGTTCAATCCACGGGCAGGGTTGATGAAAATCAGAACCTTGCGATGCAGCCAGATTGTTATCTCTGGCATATTGCGCTAACTGCGTGCGCTCAGCGGGTGCCTGCTGACATTGTGCGACCTCGATCGCATCCCCGCCAGCAGCGCTAAAACTGGCAATCAGGCGCTTTAGCCATTTAGCCGACAATCCGTAGCGTCCCGGATGTGCCAGCACGGCACAGCCACCAGAATGGTGAATCGCATCAATGGCTTGATTAATTGTACACCATTGCGGTGGGACGTAGCCGGTTTTGCCCCGCGCCAGATAATTTTTAAACACCTGCGCCATGTTATTCGCTTTGCCCAGATCGACCAGATAGCGGGCAAAATGGCCGCGCGTAATCATTCCCCCCTCGGCTAAGCGCTGCGCCCCTGCCAGCGCGTCGGGGATCTGCGCTTTATCCAGCCGTTCAGCAATGCGCTGTGCGCGCTCCAGTCGCGCCGTATACTGACCCGCAAGGAACTGGGTCATCACCGGATGCTGGATGTCGATGTTTAACCCGACAATATGAATTTCATGGTTTTCCCACAGCGTTGAAATCTCAACACCGGCTAAAATTTTTATGGGCAGTTGCTGATTCAGTACGGCCTGCTGCGCCTCAGGGATACCCGCGACGGTGTCGTGATCGGTAATTGCCAGCACCCCGACGCGCATGTCTACTGCGCGCTCAACCAGTGCCTGCGGCGACAACAATCCATCGGAAGCCCGCGTGTGACTATGAAGATCGTAAAGCGGAAAACGGGCGATATCGCTCAAAACAACTCCTGTTGGCTACTGATCGGGTCAGCATAATAACGATTTTATCGGCCACTGAAAAAGTGTATTGACATTTTTGTCACGAACCAGTTAACTAGTACACAAGTTCACCGCAGACGGGTATTTGATCATGAA
Organism: Pantoea sp. Fr+CA_20; assembly: GCF_024520835.1. Taxonomy (NCBI): domain Bacteria; kingdom Pseudomonadati; phylum Pseudomonadota; class Gammaproteobacteria; order Enterobacterales; family Erwiniaceae; genus Pantoea; species Pantoea sp. Fr+CA_20. The sequence continues at coordinate 34,894 of NZ_JALNPN010000027.1, read as the reverse complement.
AACTGTAATTACGCTTTTAATGGGTTGGTGGCGCAATGTTTCCCAGTACGGGCGACGTTGTCGTGCACACCTTGCGTAAACACTGTGCAGATACCTGAGCCCGCCTCCAAGCGGGCTTTTTTTTGGACGATATTCAGAGAAATCATCATGCTTAATGCAAAACCGACAGTGAAGTTAATTACCGGCAGCGCGCCCTATCGGGAAGATCCCGCCGCCGTTTTTCATCAGTTATGCGGCGCTCGCCCGGCGACACTGCTGCTTGAATCCGCAGATATCGACAGTAAAGAAAACTTAAAAAGCCTGATGATTGTTGACAGCGCCCTGCGCATCAGCGCATTAGGAAACCGCGTCACTCTACAGGCACTGTCTGACAATGGCCGTGCGCTGCTGCCGCTGCTGGATGACGCTCTGCCCTCTGAAATCATCAATGAACCTCGCCCAGACGGGCGTGTTCTGACATTTACCCCTGTGCAGGATCAACAGGATGAAGACTCACGCTTACGCGCCCTGTCGGTGTTTGACGCACTGCGTCTGATTCCGCAGTTGGTGAATTCCCCAAGCGAAGAGCGCGAAGCCGTGTTTGTCGGCGGCCTGTTTGCCTACGATCTGGTGGCAGGCTTTGAAGATTTACCGGAACTCAGCAGTGAGCAACGCTGTCCCGACTACTGCTTTTACCTGGCGGAAACGCTGCTGGTGCTGGATCACCAGGCACGCAGCGCACGTCTGCAGGCCAGCCTGTTCTCGCCTTCTACCCACGAATTTCAACGTCTGCAACGACGCATTGAACAGTTGCATGGACAGATGTTACAACCTGCACCGGCGCTGCCCGTTCAGCCTGTCGAAACGATGACGCTGACCGTCAGCCAGAGCGATGAAGAGTATTGCGCGGTAGTGCGTAAGATGCAGGAGGCCATTCGCATTGGTGAAATCTTCCAGGTTGTGCCATCACGCCGCTTTTCGCTGCCCTGTTCTTCTGCGCTCGCCGCTTATGACACGCTGAAACGCAGCAATCCAAGCCCGTATATGTTCTTTATGCAGGATCAGGATTTTTCACTGTTTGGTGCCTCACCCGAAAGCTCGTTGAAGTACGAGGCTGCGTCTCGTCAGATTGAAATTTACCCCATTGCCGGTACCCGACCACGCGGTCGGCACGCTGACGGTTCGCTGGATCGCGATCTCGACAGCCGTATCGAGTTAGAAATGCGCACAGACCACAAAGAACTGGCCGAGCACCTGATGCTCGTCGATCTGGCGCGCAATGATTTAGCCCGTATCTGCCGTCCCGGAAGTCGTTATGTTGCCGACCTGACGAAAGTTGACCGCTATTCCTTTGTGATGCATCTGGTCTCGCGGGTTGTGGGCACGCTGCGCGATGACCTGGACGTGCTACATGCCTATCGCGCCTGCATGAATATGGGCACCCTGAGCGGTGCGCCTAAAGTCCGGGCGATGCAGCTGATTGCTGACGCAGAGGGCACACGACGCGGGATCTACGGTGGCGCTGTGGGCTATTTCACCGCCAACGGTGATTTAGATACCTGCATCGTAATCCGCTCAGCCTATGTAGAAGATGGCGTAGCCACCGTGCAGGCCGGAGCCGGTGTGGTGCTGGATTCGGACCCTCAGGCTGAAGCAGATGAAAGCCGTAACAAAGCCCGCGCCGTATTGCGCGCGATTGCCACTGCTCACCACTGCAAGGAGATTTTCTGATGGCTGACATCCTGCTGCTGGATAACATCGACTCATTTACCTACAACCTGGTCGATCAGCTTCGTACCTTCGGGCACAACGTGGTGGTGTACCGTAATAACATGCCGACATCGCTGTTAATCGATCGACTGCAAAGCATGAATAATCCGGTGCTGATGCTGTCTCCGGGGCCCGGCGCGCCGAAAGAGGCGGGCTGTATGCCAGAGCTGCTGCGCGCGATGCGCGGAAAGCTGCCGATTATCGGCATTTGCCTGGGTCATCAGGCGATTGTGGAAACCTATGGCGGTCATGTCGGTCAGGCCGGCGAAATTCTGCATGGCAAAGCCTCTGCCATTCGTCACGATGGTGAAGCGATGTTTGCCGGGCTCAGCAATCCCCTTCCCGTTGCCCGTTATCATTCGCTGGTTGGCAGTAACACGCCGGACGAATTAACGGTGAATGCCAGTTACAACGGCATGGTCATGGCGGTCCGCCACGAAAAAGATCGTGTGTGCGGATTCCAGTTCCATCCCGAATCCATTTTAACCACTCAGGGCGCGCGTCTGCTTGAACAGACACTGGCCTGGGCGCTGGCGAAGTAACAGGGAGAAAAGTATGAATACGATTCTGGAAAAACTTTACCAGTCGCAGATCCTGACTCAACACGAGAGTCATCAACTGTTCAGCGCCATTATTACTGGTCAGCTTGAACCGACTCAACTGGCAGCGGTTCTGATTGCTATGAAGGTGCGTGGCGAAAACCCCGAAGAAATCGCCGGAGCTGCCAGTGCCTTACTGGAAGATGCCAAACCCTTTCCGCGCCCGGATTACGCCTTTGCCGATATTGTTGGCACCGGCGGCGATGGCAGTAACAGCATTAACATCTCGACCGCCAGCGCCTTTGTCGCAGCAACCTGCGGGCTGAAAGTCGCGAAACACGGCAACCGCAGCGTATCAAGCAAATCAGGATCGTCTGACCTGCTGGCTGCGTTCGGTATCAATCTGGATATGCCCGCCGAGCTGGCACGTAAAGCGCTGGACGATCTGAATGTCTGTTTCCTGTTTGCACCGCAGTACCACACGGGTTTTCGCCATGCCATGCCGGTGCGCCAGCAGTTGAAAACCCGCACGGTATTTAACGTGCTCGGGCCGCTGATCAATCCTGCCCGCCCGCCGCTGGCCGTGATTGGGGTTTACAGCCCTGAACTGGTGCTGCCCATTGCGCAAACCCTGAAAGTGCTGGGCTACCAGCGCGCAGCGGTCGTGCATGGTGGCGGAATGGATGAGGTGGCGCTACACGATGTCACCCATGTGGCTGAGTTGCGTGAAGGTGAGATTACCCGCTATCAGCTCGGCCCGGAAGATTTCGGCTTTGGCTTCCATCCTAAAGAGGCTCTGGCAGGCGGCACACCGGAAGAAAACCGTGACATTCTTACACGTTTACTCCAGGGTAATGGCGAGCAGGCCCATGAGGAGGCGGTTGCCGTAAATGTGGCGATGCTGCTTAAAGTGTTTGGTAATGAAGATCTCCGTGAAAATGCACAGCGTGCGCTCAATGCCATCCGTAGTGGTCAGGCCTATGAGCGCGTGGTGGCTCTGGCATCAAGAGGATAATCATGCAGGGTACAGTGTTAGATAAAATCGTGAAAGACAAAGCCATTTGGGTTGAGGCACGTAAGCAGCAGCAACCCCTGGAGAGTTTCCAGCAGCGCATTACGCTTTCCAACCGTAGTTTTTATGACGCACTGCAGGGCACCCGCACTGCTTTTATTCTGGAATGCAAAAAAGCCTCTCCATCCAAAGGGCTGATTCGTGATGATTTTGATCCCGAGATGATAGCCGGGGTTTATCGCCACTATGCATCTGCGGTTTCCGTGTTGACCGATGAGAAATATTTTCAGGGTGACTTCGCCTTTTTACCTGTCGTCAGTGCAGCCATAACGCAGCCTGTGCTGTGCAAAGACTTTATTATCGATCCTTATCAAATCTATCTGGCACGTTACTATCAGGCCGATGCCATCCTGCTGATGCTGTCAGTGGTGGATGACGAGCAGTATCGTCAGCTTGCTGCGGTTGCGCACAGTCTACAGATGGGCGTGCTGACCGAAGTCAGTAACGAACAGGAGCTGGAACGCGCCATTGCGTTGGAAGCGAAAGTGGTGGGCATTAATAACCGCGATTTACGTGACCTGTCGATTGATCTGAATCGGACACGCGAACTGGCACCCCGTCTGGGCCAGGGCATCACCGTGATCAGCGAGTCAGGCATTAACAACTATCGTGATGTTCGTGAATTAAGTCATTTCGCCAATGGTTTCCTTATTGGCTCTGCATTAATGGAAGAAGACGATCTTCATGCGGCAGTGCGTCGTGTCACCCTGGGCAGCAACAAAGTCTGTGGTTTGACCCGTCCTGAAGATGCCTGCGCCGCCTGTGATGCGGGCGCCCTTTTTGGTGGGTTAATCTTTGTCGAGGGTTCGCCGCGTCAGGTTGATACCGATAAAGCGCGGGCGGTTATCGCAGGCGCGCCGTTGAAGTATGTCGGTGTGTTCCGCAATGCAGCAATAAGTGACATTGTCACTAAAGTGACTGCGCTACAGCTCAGCGCCGTGCAGTTACACGGTGATGAAGACCCCGCCTATGTAGCTGCGCTTTATCAGGCGTTGCCTGAACAGGTGCAAATCTGGAAAGCGCTGAGTATTCAACATGCCCTGCCTGAGCGTAACTGGCCCCATGTGAATCGTTATGTTTTTGATAATGGCAACGGCGGCTCGGGCCAGACGTTTGACTGGTCACTGCTTCAGGGCCAGGACCTCAAGAATGTCATGCTGGCGGGCGGCCTGAGTGCCGATAACTGCGTGGAAGCCGCGCAGCTTGGATGTGCAGGATTGGACTTCAATTCGGGTGTGGAAAGCGAGCCAGGTATTAAAGACGCCAGCAAAATTGCCGCCGTATTCCGGACGCTTCGCGCCTACTGATTGACCGGGCCCGTGTTCTGGCGGGCCACAAAAAAGGATAGCAAAACATGACCTTACTCAATCCCTATTTTGGCGACTTCGGCGGCATGTATGTGCCGCAAATTTTGATGCCAGCGCTAAAACAGTTAGAAGAAGCCTTTGTTAGCGCGCAGAAAGATCCTGAATTTCAGGCTGAATTTACCGACCTGCTGAAAAACTATGCGGGCCGTCCCACGGCGTTAACCCTGTGCAGCAACCTGGCAAAAGGGACAAAAACCCGCCTGTATCTGAAACGCGAAGATCTGCTGCACGGCGGTGCGCACAAGACTAACCAGGTTTTAGGACAGGCTCTGCTGGCGAAACGCATGGGCAAGAATGAGATCATCGCCGAAACCGGTGCAGGTCAACATGGCGTTGCCTCTGCGCTCGCCTGTGCGTTACTGGGCATGAAATGCCGTATCTATATGGGTGCTAAAGACGTGGAGCGTCAGTCGCCGAACGTCTTCCGTATGCGCCTGATGGGTGCCGAAGTGATTCCGGTACACAGTGGTTCAGCCACGCTGAAAGATGCCTGTAATGAAGCGCTACGTGACTGGTCAGGCAGCTATGAAACCTCGCACTATATGCTGGGCACCGCTGCCGGCCCGCACCCCTTCCCGACGATTGTGCGCGAATTTCAGCGCATGATTGGTGAAGAGACCAAAAAACAGATTCTGGAAAAGGAAGGTCGCCTACCGGATGCGATTATCGCCTGTGTCGGCGGCGGTTCCAACGCCATCGGTATGTTTGCCGACTTTATTGACGAAGAAGGTGTCAAGCTGATTGGCGTTGAGCCTGCGGGACACGGTATTGAAACGGGTGAACACGGTGCGCCACTGAAGCATGGTCGCGTCGGCATTTATTTCGGTATGAAATCACCGATGATGCAGACCGATGAGGGGCAGATTGAAGAGTCGTACTCAATTTCAGCCGGGCTTGACTTCCCTTCTGTTGGTCCACAGCACGCCCATCTCAACAGCATTGGTCGGGCCGACTATGTGTCAGTCACCGACAATGAAGCGCTCGCTGCCTTTAAAAAGCTGTGCCGCGCCGAAGGCATCATTCCTGCGCTGGAGTCGGCTCATGCCCTGGCGTATGCCCTGAAGATGATTGAGGCAGAACCGGAAAAAGAGCAACTGATTGTGGTGAACCTTTCCGGTCGCGGTGATAAAGATATCTTCACCGTTCACGATATTCTGACTGCGCAGGGAGAAATCTGATGGAACGTTATGATCAACTGTTTACCCGTCTGGCGGCGAAGAAAGAAGGCGCTCTGGTGCCCTTCGTCACACTGGGCGATCCTTCACCCGCGCTGTCATTACGGATTATTGATGCGCTGGTAGAAGGTGGGGCTGACGCGCTTGAACTGGGCATTCCTTTTTCCGATCCGCTAGCGGATGGGCCAACCATCCAAAGCGCCACGCTACGGGCATTTGCGGCAGGCACCACGACCGCACAGTGCTTTGAAATGCTGGCAGCTATACGCCATAAATATCCTGAATTACCGATTGGCTTACTGATGTATGCCAACCTTGTATTCAGCAACGGTATTGATGAGTTCTATGCGCGTTGTGCCCAGGCTGGAGTTGACTCAGTGCTTGTGGCAGATGTGCCTGTGGAAGAATCAGCGCCGTTCCGCCAGGCTGCGATGCGACATGGCATTGCGCCAATTTTCATTTGCCCACCTAACGCCAGCGATGAGCTGCTACGTGAGATTGCCTCTCACGGGCGCGGTTATACCTATCTGTTATCCCGTGCCGGCGTCACCGGGACTGAGAAGCGGGCCAGCCTGCCGCTGGATCACCTGATTGCAAAGCTACGTGAATATCACGCCGCGCCACCGCTACAGGGCTTTGGGATTTCCGAACCCTCACAGGTCAAAGAATCGCTCGCGGCGGGGACTGCCGGTGCAATTTCCGGCTCGGCTGTGGTCAAAATTATTGAGCAGCATCAGGCCGAACCCGAGGTGATGCTGGATGCCCTGAAAACCTTCATTGGTAACCTGAAAGCCGCTACCCGCTAATCGCCTTCATGCCTTACCGTCCGGTAAGGCATGATTTCCCTGTTTTTTTCATTACCGGTTTGCTAATTTCGGATTTCCTGCACCACAATTAACAGGCGCCGTTATGGTAACGTCGCATCCAATTTGTGACAGGGAGAGAAGCAATGAAATGGTTTAAAGTGCTGGCAAGTGCTATGGTCGCGGCTGTTGTTGCATTAACACTGAGCGCCTGTGCGCCAACGCCAACTAAAGAAGGCACCGGCGGTTATATCGATGACACTGTCGTCACGACCAAAGTGAAAGCAGAACTGTTAAAAGATGAGTCGCTGAAATCGACTGAAATTAACGTTGAAACCTTTAAGGGTAAAGTGCAGCTCAGCGGTTTTGTCAGCTCGCCGCAGATGGCTAACCATGCAGTACAGGTTACCCGCAGCGTGGCCGGCGTAAGATCCGTCGTCAATAACATGCAAATTAAATAACGCCGTATCCATCACACGAAGGGCCACTTTTCAGTGGCCCTTTTTTTATCAGAAGCGGTAACCTGCCCCGAAGAAGAATACCCAGGGATCAACGCGCATATGGATGTTCTGCTGCTGATCGCCGGCTTTGAATTTCACGTCAGTATCAATATCCATGTACCACAGAGACGCGTTCAGCATCCAGTCACGGTTGATCTGATAATCCAGCCCGACCTGACCGGCTACGCCCCACGAATTTTTCAGACTCAGATCGCTTAAGCCCGCATCACGTCCGGTCTGGTTAAAATCCGCATCATAAAAGGTGGTGTAGTTCACCCCCACGCCGACATAGGGACGGACCTTACTCTGGCTGTCAAAAAAGTAGTACTGTGCCATCAACGTAGGCGGCAGCTGTCTTACCGTCGCCAGGGTGCCGGTTGGGCCAAGCCCCACTTTATGACGAAACGGCGTGGCGGCCAGAAGCTCGACGCCAATATTGTCAGTAGCCATATAGGTAAAGGTTAGGCCCAGTTGGGTGTCATTGCTGGCGCTAAAAGACCCCATTCCCAGCACATTGTCCGAGCCTTCGGTGGGGCGAACGGTAGCACTCCCTGCACGCACAAAGAAATCGCCAGCCTGATGGGCCAGCGCAAATTGCGGTAACGCAAGCGCCAGCAGCATGGCGCATTTAGCCAGTTTCATGTTCACTCCTGTGAGAAATTAAATGCCTGCACTGAATTATTTTGCCCGCACAGATTTAGCGCGATTCTTTGGTAAATGCATCTAAATCAACTTAGAAAAATGATTTAAAAAACAATGAATTGATTCAAGTCAATTTTACACCTGCTGCTGCAGGCTAAATATCTCTTGCCGAAATAATATCGCCGCATTACTTTGCTCTTCTTTCCTGACTATTTTGGTTCGATGCCTTAGAGGTGGCGGGCGATCAAATGAGCGAAAATATCAATCCTTGTATTAGCTGTGGTGCCTGCTGTGCCCACTTTCGTGTCTCTTTTTACTGGGCTGAAGCCGATGATGCCGGCGGTCTGGTGCCCACAGAACTCACCGAGCCGTTGAGTCTGTTGATGCGGAATATGCGCGGAACGAACGATCGCTCACCGCGCTGCGTCGCCCTTAAAGGCGATATTGGCGGCTGCGTTTCCTGCGGTATTTATGAGAACCGGCCCTCACCCTGTCGTGAGTTTGACATGTCCGGGGAACAAGGTGTCTGGAATGAAGGTTGCGATCGGGCCAGAGCACGGTACGGCCTCCCCGCACTTTTTCACCCATCTTTACCTGTTATGACAGAAAGTTGTCCGGTTGCGGGTGCCAGCGAGCCTCCAGAACATGTACAATCGCCGGGTTAATTAACCCGGTTCTTTCAAGGAGAGTACATGTCTATCACGGCAAGCTCGTTATACCGTGACACTGGAAATTTTTTTCGTCATCAATTGTTCACCCTGGTGTTAATGTCGCTGCTGACCGCGTTTGTGACGGTCATGCTGTTACACGTTTTAACGCCCGGTGAAGATCAAATGGCGATTTTGCAACAAGGCGAGATAAGCAGTACGTCGCTGTTTGATCTGGTGCAGAGTATGACACCCGAACAGCAACAGGTTCTGCTCCGCGCCTCTGCAGCCGGGACGTTCGCGGGCCTGGTGGGGAATACGCTGCTGTTAGGCGGTATGCTCTGCCTGATTCCGTTAGTCTCTTCAGGCCAACGTGTCAGTGCACTGCGTGCGATAGGCGCAGCTGCGCCCTTGCTGCCGAAGTTACTGCTGCTGACTTTTTTAGTCACCTTAGTGGCGCAACTGGGTTTTATGGTGTTGGTGGTGCCCGGTGTATTGCTGACTATTGTGCTATCACTGTCGCCGATTATTCTGGCCAGTGAAAAACTCGGCGTTATCGCCTCGATGCGCGCCAGCATGCGGATGGCATGGAAAAACGTGAAGCTGATTGCCCCTGCCATTATCCTGTGGTTACTGGCGAAGCTTGCCGTAATGTTTTTCTTTACCTCATTGACGGTATTACCTATAAACGTTTCAACGGTCATTTTCACCGCTATAGGTAACCTGGTTTCCACTCTGTTAGTGATTTATTTGTACCGGCTTTATATGCTGTTACGTTGATTGTCCGTGCGCCGCCCGGCGCACTGGCTGGAAAGGCAGCCTTAACTGGAATGACTATGAAGCAGCTACTCGACTTTCTTCCCCTTGTTGTTTTCTTTATTTTTTATAAGTTGTACGACATTTTCGTGGCGTCGGGCGCACTGATTGTCGCAACCGGTCTGGCACTGGTGGCGAGCTGGGTGCTGTATCGCAAGCTCGAGAAAATGACCATCTTTACCTTCGTTCTGGTGGCGGTATTCGGCACGCTGACGCTGGTTTTCCATAATGATGAGTTTATCAAATGGAAAGTCACGGTTATTTACACCCTGTTTGCGCTGGCGTTACTGTTTAGCCAGTGGTTTATGCAGCAACCGTTAATTCAGACCATGCTGGGTAAAGAGCTGGAGCTGCCTGAGCACGTCTGGCGTAAACTCAACATTGCCTGGGCACTGTTCTTCTTGATTTGTGGTCTGGCGAACATATATGTTGCATTTTGGTTACCCCAGTCATTCTGGGTTAACTTTAAAGTGTTTGGACTGACCGGCCTTACGCTGCTGTTCACGCTCCTGAGCGGCGTCTATATCTGGCGTAAGATGCCGCAACAAGAACAAAAATAATCCTGTTGCCCGTGTTAGCGGGCAACGTTTCTCTTACGATGACATAAGAAACCAGAGCAATGGACGATAAACATAAATTGCCCCAGGGCGAAATGGTGATGCGCACCCTGGCCATGCCAGCGGATACCAATGCCAACGGCGATATCTTTGGTGGCTGGTTAATGTCACAAATGGATATGGGTGGCGCGATCCAGGCTAAAGAGATCGCCGAAGGCCGTGTTGTTACCGTTCGCGTCGATGGCATGACGTTTTTAAAACCCGTCGCGGTGGGCGATGTCGTCAGTTGCTATGCGCAATGTATTCGAACCGGCAACAGTTCGATGACGATCAACGTTCAGGTGTGGATTAAGAAAGTCTCTTCTGAACCGATTGGGCAGACCTACTGCGCCACCGAAGCAGTGTTTATTTATGTCGCTGTCGATAACGAAGGACAGCCTCGCCAACTGCCCGCAGGACGGGATAATCAGTCATTCCCTTCCTGATTAAACGATGCATCTACAATCCCGCTAACAGCCCGTTCGCGGTGAGCGCTTGTCACGTGTAGATCGCTCACCGCTGCATCACTTTCGCCCCCGGCGTCACTCGATGCTGGCCCCGCCATTAATTTTGAACACGATATTCATCGTCAAACCGCTGCCCGGCTTACCACTTTGATAACGCCACGTCCGCATAGCCTGTTTAACGGTGCGCTCAAACATGTTACGCGGCTCAGCAGAGAGAATGTCGATATTATCGACCCGACCATCGCTATCCACGTCAAATTTCACCCTGACGCGTCCTTCGATACGTAATGCCGCAGCCCGAGGCGGATAAGACGGCTTACTGATATTAAGCGCTTTAGGCCCGGTGGATACGCTCTGCGTCGGTGCTGCCGACGGCGTACTTTTCGGGGCCGTCGTGGGTTTACTTTGCGTTGCAGGCGCATCCTGCTTAAACGGGTTCGCCTGCGGCTTCACGTCCTGACGCGGTTTAACTTCGCGTTTTGGCTGTTCGTGCCTGGGCTCTGGCTTAGGTTTCGGCTTAGGTTTAGGTTGCGGTTTGGGGATCGGCACGGGCACGGGCTTCGGCGGCTCTGGTGCGGGTTGAGGCTCCGGCACGGGCTCCGGTTCTGGCTGGGGTTCCGGTTGCGGCTCGGGTTGAGCGACTGCAGGTTCAGGCTGAACGTCCGGTGCAACCATGGTCACGCTAATCGGCTGTGATGCCTTGGGCAACTCAATGGTCTGATGAAAAGACGCATAGAGAATCCCGCCAATGACTGCACCGTGCAGCGCAACAGACAAGATCATAGCAACAGGCGAGCGTTTAGGTAAGGGCATAGTCAGCGTGGTCATAACAATCGCAGTAATGAAATGAAGTCCCGATTTTAAATGCAAATAGCAATCAGTTTCAATAACCTCCTTATGATGCGGCTAAAAAAGCCTATTTAGCCCAATATGCTGCGTAGGTCATTGACGCAAGGTTTCGTTTGCACTCTACTTAACTATCACTTACCGTGTTGCAAAATTTAAGAGTTAATGGGAGCGCCCAATTGCTTTACGTCATTTATGCTGAAGATCACGCCGATTCTCTGGAAAAACGCAACGCCGTGCGCCCCGCTCACCTGGCACGTCTGAAGTTGTTACATGAAGAAGGTCGCTTAATCGTTGCCGGGCCTATGCCTGCGGTGGACAGTAACGATCCTGGCGTTGCTGGGTTTACGGGCTCTACCGTGGTCGCTGAATTCCCGTCACTGGAAACGGCGCAGGCCTGGGCGGCAGACGATCCCTATATCGCCGCGGGCGTTTATAAGCAAGTCAGTGTGAAGCCCTTCAAGCGCGTTTTCTGATTCGACTCCCATGCAAAAAAGCTTCCGGGCAGCTGCTCTGAAGCTTTTTTTTCGAGATGATGTTTTATGCAAGCGATCATTTTGACCCTGTTACTGGTCATCACGCTGTTAGTCGGGGCGGCGCTCTGCCTGTGGCGCAAACACGGCTGGCGTAATAAAAAACACCTGATTGTGATGCTGATTGTTCTGGCTGCCGCGGTACAGTTGGTCAACGTAAAATTATTGATGACCGGACAGTAGATTTATCAGCCGCTCAACGCGGCTGAATGATTACAGATTTTGCGTGATAAACAGAATCGAGCGACGTTGCTGCTGCGCCAGTTGATGGCGAATCCCGTGAATACGTTTATAGCGACGTGACTGCCCTTCCAGCCAGCGCGAACGTCGGCGCTGTACCTGACGCAACATTCTCCAGCGGGCAACTTCGTTTCTGCTTTTTCTCATTACGTCCTCTCTGACACCAAACTCACGCGCAGGCATTATAAAGATCTCTGAGCCAATGCCAAATCGGATCTTTCATCGAAAAGCCGTTATTATTAAGGGTTTCGCTCCCCTGCATCTCCACGTAAACTTCTCAAACTCAAGCGCGAACAGGATGTCCACTTAATGACCACGTTTTACACGCTTATCAGCTGGTTGTTGTTGTTTGGTTACTGGTTGCTGATCGCCGGCATCACGCTGCGCATCCTGATGAAGCGACGGGCCGTGACCTCAGCCATGGCATGGCTGCTGATTATCTTTATTCTGCCGCTGGTGGGCATCATTGCTTATTTATCCTTTGGCGAACTGCATTTGGGGAAACGCCGTGCTGAACGGGCGCGTACCATGTGGCCGTCCACCGCCCGCTGGCTGAATGATTTAAAAAAGCGCACCGAAATTTTTGCAACGGATTACAGCGACGTTGCGCGCGCTTTATTTCAATTGTGCAATAACCGCCAGGGCATTGCGGGCGTAAAGGGTAATCAGCTACAGCTACTGACCAGTTCTGATGACGTGATGAAGGCGTTAATTCGCGATATCCAGCTGGCACGTCATAACGTCGAGATGGTGTTTTATATCTGGAATCCGGGCGGTCTGGCAGACGAAGTGGCCGAGTCGTTAATGGCTGCATCACGCCGTGGCGTTCACTGCCGGCTCATGCTCGACTCTGCGGGGAGCGTTGCGTTTTTCAGAAGCCCGTGGGTGGGCATGATGCGTAACGCAGGCATCGACGTTGTGGAGGCGCTCCAGGTCAGCCTGCTGCGTGTATTCCTGCGCCGCATGGATTTGCGTCAGCATCGTAAAATGGTGCTGATTGATAACTATATTGCCTACACGGGCAGCATGAATCTGGTTGATCCGCGCTTCTTTAAACAAGAGGCTGGCGTGGGTCAGTGGGTTGATCTGATGGCCCGAATGGAAGGCCCGGTATCGACGGCGATGGGGATTGTCTATAGCTGTGACTGGGAGATTGAAACCGGCAAACGTATTCTGCCGCCGCCGCCCGACCGCAATATCATGCCATTTGAGCAGGAAAGTGGCCACACCGTGCAGGTTATCGCTTCCGGCCCTGGTTTTCCGGAAGACTTGATTCACCAGGCGCTGCTTACGGCAGTTTATTCAGCACGTGAGCAGTTAATCATGACCACGCCCTATCTGGTGCCGAGTGATGACCTGCTTCATGCTATCTGCACGGCGGCGTTACGCGGAGTCAACGTGAGTCTTGTGGTGCCCCTTCATAATGATTCTCTGCTGGTCGGCTGGGCAAGCCGCTCATTTTTTGGCGAGCTACTTGAGGCTGGCGTGAAGATCTATCAGTTTGAAGATGGCCTGCTGCATACCAAAAGCGTGCTGGTGGACGGTCAGTTGAGCCTGGTCGGCACCGTCAATCTGGATATGCGTAGTTTGTGGCTGAACTTTGAAATTACCCTTGCCGTGGATGATGCCGGATTTGGCAGCGATCTGGCCTGTGTACAGGACGATTATATTGCCCGTTCGCGCCTGCTTGACGCTAAACGCTGGGCAAAACGTGCCTGGTGGCAGCGGATTGTCGAACGACTGTTTTACTTCTTTAGTCCTTTACTGTAAAACGAGCGAAATTACGAACTGCCCTTAGATAAACGGGACTGAGAATGGATCTAAACAACCGCCTGACAGAAGACGAAACGCTGGAACAGGCCTACGACATTTTTCTTGAACTGGCAGGCGACAATCTTGATCCTGCCGATATCATTCTGTTCAATCTGCAGTTTGAAGAGCGCGGTGGCGCAGAGCTGTTCGATCCGTCAGATGACTGGCAGGATCATGTGGATTTTGATTTGAATCCTGACTTTTTCTCAGAAGTGGTGATCGGTCTGGGTGAAGCGGACGGCGAGCCAATTACGGATGTCTTCGCGCGCGTACTGCTGTGCCGCGAAAAAGATCACAAGCTGTGCCATATTTTATGGCGTGAATAGCTGACAGATGACAAATAAACGCCGGGCAAATGCCCGGCGTTTTGCTTTATAGCGGGTCCACCTTCAGGCAGGACACCGCGTGACGGAAACTGCCTTCAAGCAGCGGTCGGGTCTTCGCACACTCCGGGCCGGCAATCGGGCAACGGGTACGGAAGACGCATCCAGAGGGCGGATTAATCGGGGACGGTAATTCCCCTTCCAGAAGCTGAATCTGCTTATTTTTCTCCAGGTCCGGATCGGGGATCGGCACCGCCGACATCAGCGCTTTGGTATAAGGATGCTGCGGATTGGTGTACACCTCATCGTAAGTGCCCAGCTCAACGGCATGTCCCAGATACATCACCAATACGCGATCGGAGATATGTTTCACCACCGCCAGGTCATGGGCGATAAAGATCAGCGACAGCCCCATTTCACGCTGCAGTTGCTGTAGCAGGTTAACCACCTGCGCCTGGATAGAGACGTCCAGCGCCGACACCGGCTCATCGCAAATGATCAGCTTAGGCTCAAGTATCAAGGCGCGCGCGATGCCAATACGCTGGCACTGCCCACCCGAGAACTCGTGAGGATAACGGTTGATCAGGTTAGGCAGGAGCCCGACCTTCATCATCATGGTCTTGACGCGATCTTTGATATCCTGGCGCGACAGCTCCGGGTGATAAGTGCGTAACGGCTCTGCGATGATATCGCCGATGGTCATACGTGGGTTTAACGAGGCCAGCGGGTCCTGAAAAATCATCTGGATATCGCTACGCGCCTTGCGCCACTCTTCCTGGCTCTGTCCCAGCAGGTTGCGCCCCAGCCAGGATACGCGGCCCTCTGTGGCTTTAACCAGGCCAATAATGGCACGCGCCAGCGTAGACTTGCCGCAACCTGATTCACCGACAACGCCCAGCGTTTCGCCCTCATACAGGCGCAGGCTGACTCCATCGACGGCCTTAAGGGTTTTTGGCGGCTGCCAGAACCACTGCTTGCCATCTTTGATATCAAAATGGACTTTCAGATCGGCGATTTCGAGTAAGACTTTTTTCTCTGCCAGGCTGCTCATACGAGTTCCTCCACCGGCTTAAAGCAGGCGCGTAAACGCCCTTCTGCAAAAGGTAACAGCGGCGGTGCTTTAGAACAGATATCCATGGCATGAGGACAGCGCGGCTGGAACGGACAACCCTGCGGCAAACGCAGCAGGTTAGGCGGATTCCCGGGAATAGTCGTCAGGCTTTCCCCTTCTGCATCCAGCCTTGGGACGGCGTTCAGAAGGCCAATAGAGTAAGGATGGGCTGGCTGATAAAAGACATCGCGTGCACGGCCATATTCCATCGTGCGTCCAGCATACATCACCAGCACTTTGTCGCAGATCCCCGCGACCACACCCAGATCGTGGGTAATCATGATGATCGCCGTATTGAACTCGCGCTTGAGTTCATTCAGCAATGTCATAATCTGCGCCTGAACCGTCACGTCCAGTGCGGTCGTGGGTTCATCGGCAATCAGCAGCTTAGGACGACACATCAATGCCATCGCAATCATCACACGCTGACGCATCCCACCTGAAAACTCATGGGGATACATTTTCATGCGTTTACGCGCTTCCGGCATTTTTACCGCATCCAGCATTTTTATCGACTCTTCAAATGCCTGGGCGCTGCTCATGCCTTTATGCAGCTTCAGCACTTCCATTAACTGCTCGCCAACCCGCATGTAGGGGTTCAGTGAGGTCATGGGGTCCTGAAAGATCATGGCGATTTGCTCGGCACGCAGTCTGTTCAGCTGTTTTTCAGGCAGGTTAAGGATCTCCTTACCGTTAAACAACGCCGATCCGCCGATACGACCATTGCTGGCCAGCAGCCCCATCAGCGCAAACGCGGTTTGGGATTTGCCTGAGCCCGACTCGCCCACAATGCCTAAGGTTTCCCCCGCGCGCAGTGAAAAGTTGAGATCGTTAACCGCCGTCACGTCACCATCGTGGGTGCCAAAAGTGACGCGTAAATCTTTGACATCAAGCAGCAGTTCGCTTCCCGTGCGTGCAGCCTGAGAAGGCTGAAATTCATGAATAGTCATCGGGAAACTCCTTAACGATCTTTGGGGTCGAGGGCATCACGCAGGCCATCGCCAATAAAGTTGAAACAGAACAAGGTGACAACCAGGAAAACCGCCGGGAACAGTAACAGCCATGGCGAGACTTCCATGGAGTTAGCACCATCGCTAAGCAATGCGCCCCAGCTACTCAAGGGCTCCTGGGTTCCCAGCCCCAGGAAGCTCAGGAAAGATTCAAACAGAATCATACTGGGCACCAGCAGCGAAGCGTAAACCACCACCACACCCAGTACG
This sequence comes from Pantoea sp. Fr+CA_20, assembly GCF_024520835.1. Lineage (NCBI taxonomy): Bacteria > Pseudomonadati > Pseudomonadota > Gammaproteobacteria > Enterobacterales > Erwiniaceae > Pantoea > Pantoea sp. Fr+CA_20. The sequence continues at coordinate 18,436 of NZ_JALNPN010000027.1, read as the reverse complement.
TTAGGGACGATATGGCGCGTCACAATTTTCCAGGTGGAAACGCCACCGACATGCGCGGCTTCGATAAACTCTTTGCGTTTCAGGCTTAAGGTCTGACCACGCACGATACGCGCCATGTCCAGCCAGGAAACCATACCGATAGCGGCAAAAATAAGCAGGATATTGCGGCCAAAGAAGGTCACCAGCAGGATAACGAAGAACATGAACGGGAAGGAGTTAAGGATTTCCAGAATACGCATCATCACGGAATCCGTTTTCCCCCCGAGGTAACCAGCGATTGAACCGTACAGGGTGCCGACGATGACGGCGATCAGGGCGGCGGCAATCCCGACCATCAGGGAAATACGCCCCCCAATGGCGACGCGCACCAATAAATCGCGCCCTGATGAGTCAGTGCCGAACCAGTGACCCGAGGTCGTATCCGGCGGTGATGACATCATTCCCCAGTCTGTATCGAAATAGGAGAACTGTGACAGCATAGGCGCGAAAATCACAAACAGCGTGATGAGCATCAGCACCATCAGGCTAATTAACGCGGCACGGTTATGGATAAAACGACGTCGGGCATCCTGCCACAGGCTACGCCCTTCGACTTCCAGTTTTTCACTGAATGCATCAAGAGCTTCGCTATTTTTCTTACTTAACATCATGGCGAACTCCAGAATCAGTAGCGGATTTTCGGGTCGATTACGGCGTACAGCACATCGACAATCGCGTTAAACAGAATGGTTAATAACCCCACCAGAATGGTCAGGCTCAGCACCAGTGAGTAATCACGGTTCAGCGCACCGTTCACGAACAGCTGACCAATGCCCGGCAATCCGTAGATGGACTCAATGACCATAGAGCCGGTGATAATGCCGACAAAGGCCGGTCCCATATAAGAAATCACTGGCAACAGCGCAGGCTTCAGTGCATGACGTAATACGATACGACGCAACGGCAAACCTTTCGCACGCGCGGTACGAATAAAGTTGGAGTGCATAACTTCAATCATTGAGCCGCGGGTAATACGCGCGATACTGGCGATATAGGCGAGTGAGAGCGCCACCATCGGCAGCAGCATGTAGTTCCATTGTCCGCCGTTCCAGCCGCCGCCGGGGAGCCACTTAAGCGTGATAGCGAAAACCAGAACCAATAGCGGTGCGACCACGAAACTGGGTATCACCACGCCGGTCATTGCCACCCCCATCACAACATAATCCCACAGGCTGTTTTGTTTCAGCGCCGCGATTACGCCGGCCGTTACCCCCAGCACCACCGCCAGAATAAAGGCGGCAAGGCCCAGCTTGGCAGAAACCGGAAACGCATGACCGACCAGGTAGTTCACCGAATAATCTTTGTATTTAAACGAGGGACCAAAATCGCCGTGCGCCAGTTGAATAAGATAATCAACATATTGCTTGCCGATAGGATCGTTGAGGTGATATTTCGCCTCAATATTTGCCATGACCTCTGGCGAGAGCGTGCGCTCGCTGGTAAAAGGACTGCCGGGTGCCAGTCGCATCATAAAGAAGGAGATGGTAATCAGAACGAAAAGCGTCGGAATTGCTTCAAGCAATCGACGCAGGATGAATTTTAACATTGCCGTACCTACCAGGCTGGTGCTTCACATTGCATTAAAAAAAGTACAGGCGGCGCGCGAGGCGCCGCCGCTGTTCTTGGTATATGTTCTGTTAGTGCTTGATGATATACAGGTTTTTATCGTAGGTGTAATCCAGTGGATCCTTACCGGTATAGCCACCCACATACGGCTTCACTAAACGTGTATTGACGTAGTAGTAAAGTGGCACGATAACGGAATCTTTATCCAGAATCTGTTCGGCTTTCTGATAATCGGCGGCACGGGCTTTTTCATCCCCAGCAGCCAACGCATCTTTCATCACCTTATCAAACTCAGGGCTCTTATAGTGTGGCGTGTTATTACTGCTGTCTGACAGCATGGTGTTCAGGAATGACGTTGGTTCGTTGTAGTCGGCACACCAGCCAGCACGTGCAACATCAAAGTTGCCCTGATGACGCGTATCCAGGAAAGTTTTCCACTCCTGGTTCTCCAGTTTCACTTTGACGCCCAGGTTTTTTGCCCAGATTGAAGAGGCAGCGATAGCCAGCTTTTTATGCAAATCCGACGTGTTATACAGCAAATTAAACGTCAGCGGTTTTTCAGGCGTATAACCCGCTTCGGCCAACAATTTTTTCGCTTCAGCGTTGCGTTTTTCCTGCGACCAGGTAAACCAGTCTGGTTTTAACAATGACATGCCATCAGTTGCCGGTGGTGTATAGCTATATGCTGGCTTCTGCCCCTGAGCCAGTACCTTATCTACGATGATGTCGCGATCAAGACCCAGTTTCAGTGCAGCACGCACGCGCGGATCGGTAAATGGCGCTTTCTGGTTGTTAATTTCATAATAGTAAGTGCACAGATACGGATCGACATGCAGTTCTTTACCGTTATCACGCTGTAATTTCTTAAACAGCTCAATCGGCATATTGTTATAGGTCATGTCGCTGCCGTTATCGGAGAAGTAGCGGTTAACATCACTAACTTCTGAGGAAATGGGCAGGAAGGTTACTTTGTTCAATACAGTGTGCGCATTATCCCAATAGTCTGGGTTGCGTACTAACGTAATGCGTTCGTTGACAACATGGGAATCAAGCTTGAAGGCACCATTGCTGACCATGTTTTGCGGTAAAGTCCACTGGTCACCATACTTCTCGATTGCGCCTTTATTCACTGGTGACATCGATGAGTGGATCAGCAATTTGTAAAAATAAGGTACAGGTTCATCCAGGGTGACCTGCAGGGTGTGGTCGTCCAGGGCTTTCACACCTAACTCAGACGGACTTTTCTTACCGGCAATAATATCGTCAACATTCTCAAGGTGACCATATTGCAAGAAGCTAGCATAAGGCGATGCCGTTTTAGGATTCGCCAGACGCTGCCAGCTGTAAACAAAGTCCTGTGCCGTTACCGGCTCACCATTCGACCATTTGGCATTTTTACGCAGATGGAAGGTCCAGACCTTAAAATCTTTATTATCCCAGCTTTCCGCTACGCCCGGGATTGGGTGGCCATCCGTATCACTAATCACCAGCCCTTCAAACAAATCGTGGCTGACGTTTGATTCCGGCACGCCTTCAATTTTATGCGGATCCATCGACTGGATTTCGCTACCGTTTCCTTTAACCAGCTCCTGCTTCGCGGCCAGTTCAACCCCAGCAGGTACCGTGGCTGCCATAACGCTGTTCGCTGTGAACGCACTCATCGCTGCAAAGACGCTGGCAGCAATCAGGGTTTTCTTCGTGATGTTGTTCATTCATAACTCCAGTTTTTTATTTTCACTGAGGGTATTTGCGACCTCAGCGTTCCCCGTATTCGGGTCCCCGGTGTTTGCCTGCCGGGGAGTATTGACCCTGTAGTGTGGTCTGCACGGTCACGCCCTTCCCGGCTGTGCCGCCGGTTAAGCGCGTGACTCAGTGTTGTTTAATAAAATAATATTTCAGATCTGTCATGTCCTGCGGATCGTGGCCGGTAAACCCGCCAATCCAGGGTTTGACCAGTCGCACACTGACGCGATAGTAAACTGGCACAATTGCTGAGTCTTTGTCGAGTTGTGTTTCAGCCTGCTGATACAATAATGCGCGATCGGCTTCATTCTCAGTTGTTAATGTTGCGGCTAACAGGCGATCGTATTCCGCGCTGCGGTAAAACGCCGTATTGGTCGACGACTGACTCTGGAACATATTGAGGAAAGTAGAGGGCTCATTGTAATCCGCACACCAGGTGGCGCGAACCACGTCATATTGTGCCTGATGACGTGTTTCCAGCAGGGTTTTCCATTCCTGATTTTGTAACGTCACCTGCGCGCCCAGGTTGCGTTGCCACATGGACGCGGCGGCGATAGCCTGGGTTTTGTTTTGATCCGAGGTGTTATAAAGCAGCGTAAACCGCAGCGGGTTTTTATCGTTATAACCGGCCTCGGCCAGCAATTTTTTCGCCGCGTCATTTCGTTGCGGCTGTGACCAGGCCATCCACGCAGGCGCGGCTAATTTTGCGCCTGCGGTATAAGGCGGTGTAAAGCTGTAGGCAGGAATTTGCCCCTGTCCCATAATTTTATTGGCGATGATGTCGCGATCCAGCGTCATTTTGATGGCCGCGCGAACGCGTGCATCGGTAAACGGTGGTTTTTTATTATTAATTTCGTAATAAAAGGTGCAGAGCAGCGGACTGACTTTCACTTCATCGCCGATGTCTTTACGCAATTTAGCGAACATGTCAGGCGGAACCGCGCTGTTGGTCATATCAATGCCACCGCTACGATAACGATTGATATCGCTGTTTTCCGAGCTGATCGGTAAAAACGTTCCTTGCTCAATGACGGTCTGGCGGTTGTTCCAGTAGCGCGGATTACGCTTCAGGACGATTTTTTCATTCACTACCCAGTCGCTCAGCGTATAGGCACCGTTGCCGATGTAGTGGCCGGGTTGTGTCCATGCTTCGCCCCACTGTTCAATCGCAGGTGCATAGACGGGCTTCATCGCGGTGTGCGCCAGCATTGCCACTAAATAGGGCACCGGCTCGGTTAAGGTAACCTGCAGATGGCGGTCATCAAGGGCTTTCACTCCCAGTTGGTCTGGGGCGACTTTACCGGCAAGAATCGCCTCAACATTGGCAATGTGCGCAGCCTGCAAATAACTGGCATAAGGGGAAGCCGTTTTAGGATCGGCAAGACGACGCCAGCTATAAACGAAATCCTTTGCCGTCACCGGCTCACCGTTGCTCCATTTAGCATTGTCGCGCAGCGTAAATGTCCAGACTTTGCCCTGCTGATTTTGCCAGCTTTCGGCAACGCCCGGCACGACCTTGCCATCATTATCCGTGTTAACCAACCCGTCCAGCAGGTTGAGGATGATGTTCGACTCCGGCACACCTTCTGTCTTATGCGGGTCAAGTGAGGCCACTTCTGATCCGTTATTAATGACGATTTGTTGGTTTGCGGACAAAGCGACATCTGATGGCACAGTCGCGGCACTGGTGGGTAAAACTGTCATACTTAATGCTAAACAAGCCAGATAGTGCTGCGTGTTCATTTACCAACCCTTGTTAAGTGCCAACTTTTATTCTGCCATCCCGTCATCAATAAGGAATAAATCTTATTGTTTGGACATTCGGGAAAACTTTATCGATGCGCCGAAAATTAGCAGATGCCGTTGAGGGGCGCCAAAACTAAATAGCTAAAATGTTACCTGATTCTCTTTTATCATGAGATTTTTCCCAGAGGAAGTGTTAATTTTCGCCATAAAAATAGCTTAACAGACTGATTAATAAACAGACTCATCGATTTGATGGTAATTTAACCAAAAAATAACAATCCAGCCGTTTGACTGTGTTGTTGTAGGGTTATTTCACCTCGCCCCATCATTTAAAAACGCTTTTTGGGACGTATACCAGCATTAATCATGCCAACTTAGGCAGTTAAAGCAGAATGTAATGTGAAAATAGTGACAGGGGGAGAATGCGGGCACGGAGTGGGAGCAGGAAGCTATTAGTGGAAGTGATAACTGGCGAGGGATATGAAGACAGATAAATAATTGCATTAAAATGGTGCAAAACAACCGGAATTTGCACCAGATTAGCGCGCTTCTTATTATTTTTTTTTAAATAAGTGCCTTTTTATCCGACCAGACCGGGAAAAATCGCTTTAATCCCGGTAACGACAAATTCAATCCCCAGGGCCATTAACAATAACCCCATGATACGGGTGATGACGTTAATACCGGTCTGCCCTAACAACCTGACCATCAAGGGAGCAGCGCGGAACAGTAACCAACAGCTGAAGGCAAAAATGGCAATAGCTACGGTAAAACCCAGTAGATTAAGCCAGTTATGGTAGCGGGTACTCCAGACGATGGTCGAACTGATCGCGCCAGGGCCAGCCATTAACGGCAGCGCCAGCGGAACCACGCCGACACTTTCCCGAATGGCCGTCTCCGATTTTTCCTGCTTGTTTTGTTTATCCTCGCCCAACTTTCCGCTGATCATCGACATGGCGATCGTCACGACCAGAATACCGCCTGCAATGCGGAACGAATCGATAGAGATACCAAAAACATGCAGGATCGCATCGCCTAAAAACAGTGAAGTCCAAAGAATAATCGCCACGGCGAGATTTGCCGTCAGATTGGTTTTATTGCGTTCAGCCACGCCCTGATAACGGGTCATGCTGATAAATACCGGAATGATGCCAATGGGGTTAACCAGTGCAAACAGGCCTACGAAAAACTTGATATAGCCAGACAGATCTAATAGCGCAGGATTCACGGTTGACTCCACATCCCAGATGAAAAAACGCGCCTAATGTAAGGGAAAAATGCCCTGGGCGCCAGATGAGCTGTTAGTTATTTATTCTGTTAATTTACTTACACTTTAGCGCGTTCTACCAGCCATTAAATATCCTGCGGTAGATGTTACTTTTATTACGGTCTTTTTACTTCGTCGTATGGCTGTGATCCCGGGCTGGCTGAAAGGTGTCAGCCGCGATCTAAATTGATCTGAATCATCATTGGTCTCCCCCAAACCAGGTACTCTTTGCCTGTCAGCAACGCGTGTCTCACGTTTAAACCGCAAGAAAGCGCTTTTAGTAAACAATTGAAAACTTGCTGCTTTACTCCCGAAATGGTTGGCGTTTGCATCATAACTATACTCAGGGACTCAGGCTTGTTTACTAAAAAAGTTTAACTTCCTCAGGAGAGCACAATGGCCGTTACTAATGTCGCTGAACTCAATGCACTGGTTGAACGTGTAAAAAAAGCCCAGCAAGAATTCGCCAACTTTTCTCAACAACAGGTCGATGCCATCTTCCGCGCCGCTGCGCTGGCCGCCGCCGATGCCCGCATTCCCCTCGCTAAAATGGCGGTTGCAGAATCCGGCATGGGCATTGTTGAAGATAAAGTTATCAAAAACCACTTTGCTTCTGAATATATCTATAACGCTTACAAGGATGAAAAAACCTGCGGCGTGCTGCAAACCGATGACACTTTTGGCACCATCACGATTGCTGAACCCATCGGCCTGATTTGCGGCATTGTTCCCACAACCAACCCCACGTCGACCGCTATCTTTAAAGCCCTTATCAGCCTTAAAACCCGCAACGGCATTATCTTCTCACCTCACCCTCGCGCCAAAGACGCAACCAATAAAGCGGCGGATATTGTACTGCAGGCTGCCATCGCTGCTGGCGCGCCTAAAGACATTATCGGCTGGATCGACGCGCCTTCTGTTGAACTGTCCAATCAGCTGATGCATCACCCCGATATCAACCTGATTCTTGCTACAGGTGGACCCGGCATGGTTAAAGCCGCGTACAGCTCAGGAAAACCGGCTATTGGCGTAGGGGCGGGTAACACGCCGGTGGTGATTGATGAAACCGCCGATATTAAGCGCGCCGTCGCGTCCATTTTGATGTCGAAAACGTTCGACAACGGCGTGATCTGCGCCTCTGAGCAGTCTGTCATCGTGGTGGACTCCGTTTATGACGCCGTGCGTGAGCGCTTCTCCAGCCATGGCGGCTATCTGCTCAAGGGACAGGATCTCAGTGCCGTACAAAATATTATTCTGAAAAACGGCGGGCTTAACGCCGCCATTGTCGGTCAGCCCGCGGTGAAAATTGCAGAGATGGCTGGCCTCAGCGTTCCGGCAGAAACAAAAATCCTGATTGGTGAAGTTGAACGGGTCGATGAATCAGAACCTTTTGCCCATGAAAAGCTGTCGCCGACACTTGCGATGTACCGTGCTAAAGATTATGAGGATGCCGTCAGCAAAGCGGAAAAACTGGTGGCGATGGGCGGCATTGGTCACACCTCCTGTCTTTATACCGATCAGGACAATCAGACAGAACGCGTGCACTACTTTGGCGACAAAATGAAAACGGCCCGCATTCTTATCAATACTCCGGCCTCTCAGGGCGGCATTGGTGATTTGTACAACTTTAAACTCGCCCCCTCTCTGACATTGGGCTGTGGTTCCTGGGGTGGTAACTCCATTTCTGAAAACGTTGGACCTAAACATCTGATCAATAAGAAAACCGTAGCCAAGCGAGCTGAAAATATGTTGTGGCATAAACTTCCAAAGTCCATTTACTTCCGTCGTGGCTCTTTACCCATTGCCCTGGAAGAGATCGCTACCGACGGGGCAAAACGCGCGTTTGTGGTGACAGACCGCTTCCTGTTCAATAATGGCTACGCCGATCAGGTTACCCGCGTCTTAAAATCCCACGGTATCGAAACCGAAGTGTTCTTTGAGGTTGAAGCGGACCCCACATTAAGCATCGTGCGCAAAGGCGCAGAACAAATGAACAGCTTTAAACCCGACGTCATTCTGGCGCTGGGCGGCGGTTCCCCGATGGATGCGGCCAAAATTATGTGGGTCATGTATGAACATCCGGAAACCCATTTCGAAGAGCTGGCGCTGCGCTTTATGGATATCCGCAAACGTATCTATAAATTCCCGAAAATGGGCGTGAAAGCACGTATGGTGGCGATTACCACCACCTCCGGTACCGGTTCTGAAGTGACGCCTTTTGCGGTAGTAACGGATGACGCCACCGGGCAGAAATATCCGCTGGCGGATTACGCTCTGACGCCGGATATGGCCATCGTGGATGCGAACCTGGTCATGGATATGCCACGTTCACTCTGTGCCTTTGGTGGTCTGGATGCGGTAACCCATGCGCTTGAAGCCTATGTGTCCGTCCTGGCAAATGAATATTCTGATGGTCAGGCGCTGCAGGCACTTAAGCTACTCAAAGAGCATTTACCCGCCAGCTATGCAGAGGGGGCCAAAAACCCGGTAGCCCGTGAACGTGTACACAATGCCGCCACCATTGCCGGTATAGCTTTTGCCAATGCCTTCCTGGGGGTTTGCCACTCAATGGCGCATAAGCTGGGCTCGGAGTTCCATATTCCTCATGGACTGGCTAACTCGCTGCTGATTTCCAATGTCATCCGCTATAACGCCAATGACAATCCGACTAAGCAAACCGCATTCAGCCAGTACGACCGCCCGCAGGCACGTCGTCGTTATGCTGAAGTCGCGGATCACCTGGGTCTGACGGCTCCGGGCGATCGTACCGCGCAGAAAATCGAAAAACTGCTGACCTGGCTGGACGAAATCAAAACCGAACTGGGTATCCCGGCCTCAATTCGTGAAGCCGGCGTTCAGGAGGCCGATTTCCTGGCGAAAGTGGACAAACTGGCCGAAGATGCCTTTGATGACCAGTGTACTGGCGCTAACCCACGCTATCCGTTAATTGCCGAACTGAAACAGCTGATGCTTGACAGCTATTATGGCCGCAAATTTGTGGAGCCTTATTCAGGTGCCGCTGAAGCGGCAATGGATCAGCCGGTCGGTGACAGTAAAGCGGCGAAGAAAGCTAAAAAAGCCTAATCAGGTTAATGCCCGGTAATACGGGCTGTAAAACCCCTTGTCTGGCACGCGCCTCAAGGGGTTTTTTATTGCAGTTACTGTGCTGTTACGCAGAACGTCGTCGCTCTCCTGGCTAGCGCGATGATCGCGATGATCGCGATGACGAATGATAACGGCGTCCTGAACCGGACTTATCGCTTATTTGGGGCTATGCAACGCGACAGGCTTGAGGCCTTAACAGAGAAAGGTCTGGCAAACCGCAGCGAATCCATTGAGTGACATCATCAGTCGACGGGCGTTTGCGCGCCATGAATGGCCTGCAAACATCCCTGCTCTATCGCCTTCTTATAATGCTTACGGCATACCGAGATATAACGTTCATTTCCACCAATCACCACCTGTTCCCCTTCTCTGAAAGGTTTACCATCGCTGTCGAGGCGCAGCACCATGCCCGCTTTACGTCCGCAGTGACAAACCGTCTTCAGTTCAACCAGCTTATCTGCCCAGGCCAGCAGATACTGACTGCCGATAAAGAGCTCGCCAAGAAAGTCGGTCCGCAGCCCGTAGCACAGTACCGGAATATCCAGGTCATCCACCACGTCAGACAGCGCCTTAACCTGTTCACGCGTCAGAAACTGGCTTTCATCCACCAGAACACAATGCACAGGCTGGCGTGCATGCTCTTGTGCAATCTCCACATCCAGTTGGCTGTCAGCATTATACAGTACCGCCGGTGAGGATAATCCAATACGCGAACTGACCTTACCTGCGCCAAAGCGATTATCGATTTCCGCGGTATAGACCAGCGTTCGCATACCGCGTTCCTGGTAATTGTAAGATGACTGCAAAAGAGCGGTTGATTTACCTGCATTCATTGCTGAATAGTAGAAATAGAGTTGAGCCATGTGCGCCGTTTCTCAGATATGATGAAACAAAATAATGGCGATTTTACCATATCTGCTCCCTGATGCCGTGGTGATTTTCAGCATCTTCTGTTCAGATTAGCACCACTAATTGATAATGTCTGGTTAATATGGCACGGCGATTTGTCTTGTTTAAGAGATAAATATTAAAGCACTTTCATGGTTAACCATTAATTTACCCTTTATGCGCAAGCGCATTTTCCGCTAAGCGCTTAATGTTCTCGTTGATTCACGGGTACAGCTGCCACACGTTATCAGGCCGAATTAATAATTCATTAAATTGCTTCTTTCCTCTTTTTAAGCTAAAAATTAATTTAATGTTGAAGTTATTTTTCTCCACCACTACTATTAGCGGGCAGAACAACTCTCCTATTAATTATTCAGAGATCAGGACAATGAGCGAAGCACTTAAAAATCTTAATAATATCCGCACGCTGCGTGCCCAGGCCAGAGAGTGTTCTTTGGAAACACTGGAAGAAATGCTGGAAAAACTTGAAGTCGTGGTAAATGAGCGTCGCGATGAAGAGTCACACTCCAAAGCAGAAAACGAAGAACGTGCGCGTAAACTTGAGCAATATCGTGAAATGCTGTTAGCCGATGGCATCGATCCCAATGAATTATTCGGCGCGCTGTCAGAATCAAAAAGTTCAGGCAAAGCCAAACGTGCTGCTCGCCCTGCAAAATATCAGTTTGTTGACGAAAATGGCGATGCTAAAACCTGGACAGGCCAGGGCCGTACGCCAGCAGCAATCAAAAAAGCCATGGAAGAACAAGGTAAGCAGTTAGACGACTTCCTGCTGTAATGAATGGCGTGTTTCGCTCTTTGTTGGCTTCACTTTAGCTATTTGATTACTAACACCAAAAAAAAGGAAGCGACTGCTTCCTTTTTTATTTTTCACACCGAGTAAAAATTACGGTACCAGTCAACAAAGCGTCTGACGCCTTCATCGACACCGGTTTGTGGTTTAAATCCAATGGCATTATATAACGCTGTCGTATCGGCGCTGGTTGCCAGGACATCGCCGGGTTGCATTGGCATCAGGTTTTTATTTGCCGATATGCCAAGCGCTTTTTCAATCGCCTCAATATAGTGAATCAGACTCACAGGCTGGCTATTGCCCAGGTTATAAACACTATAGGGGGCTGAGCTTGACGCGGCAGAACCCGTTTCAACGGTCCAGTTAACATCGGCTTGCGGAACCACATCCTGCAAACGAACGATCGCCTCGACTACATCATCAATATAGGTAAAGTCGCGCTTCATTTGCCCTTGGTTATACACATCTATCGCTTCACCGGCGAGCATTGCCCGAGTAAATTTAAACAATGCCATGTCCGGACGTCCCCACGGACCATATACCGTGAAAAAACGTAATCCGGTTGTGGGTAATTGATAAAGATGTGAGTAAGTATGCGACATCAGCTCATTGGCTTTTTTGGTCGCTGCATACAATGAAACCGGATGATCGACACTGTCCTCTGTTGAGAATGGCATCTTGTTATTTAAGCCATAAACCGAACTGGATGACGCATAGAGCAGATGTTCGATTTTATGATGGCGGCACCCTTCGAGTATATTCAGGTGCCCAATAACGTTGGCATCGGCATAAGCATGGGGATTTTCAATGGAATAACGTACCCCTGCCTGAGCGGCCAAATGAATAACGCGTTGAAAGTTGTGCTGTGCAAAAAGTGCGGCAATAGCCTGGCGATCGGCCAAATCGACTTTGATGAAGGTAAAAGATGGATTATCGCCGATGACATCAAGGCGAGCTTGTTTAAGGTTTACATCGTAGTAGTCATTCAGGTTGTCAATACCGACAACCTGGTGACCGGCGGCCAGCAGGCGTTGACTTACATGAAAGCCAATAAAGCCTGCTGCGCCGGTAACCAGAAAATTCATAAATCCCTCGTTAATCACACAGCCTGGATAGATGCTCCGCGGCCGATTGCATAATAAACGAAGCCGCGTTTGCTGATACGCTCTGGATCATACAGGTTACGCCCATCAAAAATCACGGGTTCTTTCAGTGCATTCTTAATAACGTCAAAGTCAGGTGCACGGAAGTTCTGCCATTCCGTACAAATCACCAGGCCGTCTGCACCGTGCAATGCCGCCTCTTTGGTACCCATCAGCTTCAAATCATCGCGATGACCATAGATGCGTTGCGCTTCATCCATGGCTTCGGGATCGAAGGCCTGAACGGATGCGCCAGCTTCCCATAAGGTTTCCATTAACACGCGGCTTGATGCTTCACGCATATCATCGGTGTTAGGTTTAAATGACAAACCCCACAGGGCAAACGTTTTACCCTTAAGATCGTCACCAAAGTGGCGTTTGATAAAGGTCGGCAGCTTGGTCTTCTGACTGTCATTGACGTCTTCCACCGCCTTCAACAGGCGTGGCGTATAGCCAATGGATTCAGCCGTACGAATAAGCGCCTGAACGTCTTTCGGGAAGCAGGAACCGCCATAGCCGCAGCCTGGATAGATAAAGTGATAGCCGATGCGTGAGTCAGACCCAATCCCCTGGCGCACTTTTTCGATATCCGCGCCTAAACGTTCTGCGAGATTGGAAATTTCGTTCATAAAGCTGATTTTGGTCGCCAGCATGCAGTTAGCCGCGTACTTAGTCAGTTCTGCACTGCGAATATCCATCAGGATCATGCGATCGTGGTTACGGTTGAATGGCTCGTACAGCTCACGCAACAGCTCCACAACATCGTCATTGTCCGTCCCTACGACGATACGCTCTGGGCGCATGCAGTCATTAACTGCCGCACCTTCTTTCAGAAACTCTGGGTTGGACACCACATCAAAGCTGATGTTGGCATCACGCGCCTTCAGGGTTTCTGTCATGACGGCACGGACGCGGTCAGCGGTTCCCACTGGCACCGTTGACTTATCAATGACGACTTTGTGATCGGTCATATGCTGAGCAATGGTACGTGCCACAGCAGTAACATATTTCAGGTCGGCCGAGCCATCTTCGTCAGGCGGTGTACCCACGGCGATAAACTGCATCACGCCATGATTCACGCCCAGTGCAGCATCAGTGCTGAACTTCAGACGGCCCGATTCGTAATTCGACATTACCAGCGGCGTCAGACCCGGTTCAAAAATGGGGATCTTGCCTTGTTTAAGGTTTTCGACCTTCTTTTCATCCACATCAATGCAGAGAACGTCATGTCCGACTTCGGCCAACACCGCAGCCTGAACCAGACCGACATAGCCGATACCAAATACAGTGACTTTCATTGAGCTATCCTGTGTTTAAAATTACTTTTTATCGCTAACGGTTTTGTTGAGCCATTCTGTGAACTCTTTGCCCAACACCGGATGGCGAACACCATATTCAACGAAAGCCTGCATGTAGCCCAGTTTGTTACCACAGTCATGACTTACCCCTTTCAGGTGATAAGCTTCGACGGTTTCTTTGTCCATCAGCATGGCGATAGAGTCGGTGAGCTGAACTTCGCCACCCGCACCTGGAGGCGTTTTCGCCAGCAGAGGCCAGATGTCAGCAGACAGAACGTAACGACCTACAACCGCGAGGTTAGATGGGGCCTCAGACGCTTTAGGTTTCTCAACCACGCCCACCATCGGTGCGCTGTCGCCAGGATTCAGTTCTGCACCCTGACAGTCCACCACACCGTAAGCCGTCACATCGCTGACTGGCTCAACCATGATCTGGCTGCGGCCGGATTCTTCATAACGGCTGAGCATTTCTGCCAGGTTATCTTTGGTTGGGTTAGATTCGTATTCGTCGATGATGACATCCGGCAGAATAACGGCAACAGGCTCATCACCAATCAATGGATGCGCGCACATAACGGCGTGGCCCAGACCTTTAGCGATACCCTGACGTACCTGCATGATGGTCACGTGCGGAGGACAGATAGACTGAATTTCGTCCAGCAGCTGACGCTTAACACGTTTTTCCAGCATGGATTCCAGTTCGAAACTGGTGTCGAAGTGGTTCTCAATGGCGTTTTTAGATGAGTGAGTAACCAGTACGATCTCATTGATACCCGCAGCAATACACTCGTTAACGACATACTGAATTAACGGCTTATCAACCAGCGGTAACATTTCTTTTGGAATCGCTTTGGTAGCAGGAAGCATACGCGTACCCAAACCAGCTACCGGAATTACCGCTTTCTTAACTTTGGTCTTATAGGCAGACATCAAAATACCTCTCTTATAGGCCGTTCAAGTTTTAATGCTTGATATGTCGGTTTAAATTCGGAAATGAGTATATCAGTTACTCGCGAACGGATTTATCCTGGAAGACATCTATCCGGAGAATTTAAGACTATTACCCAAGTGTAAAGCTAACTTCTGGCCCTGTCTTGCGGGCGATAATAAAACATTCATCAGGGTTTACTGATCAGACGATAACATCAGTCGTATGCGGCCTCCGGCCCCCCAAATATGGCATTGCCAGTCATCCGCACGCTGACTAATTTGGTTAGTATGTGTACTGCCCATAGTGCCAAGAGGTACACCGTTACTGAGTTGTATTTGATGGGCCTGAACATGCAAAGTGGCATTTAATCCCGCTGAAACCAGCACCAAATTTTTTAATCCGCGATGGTAATATCCCACCAGCAACGGAAACTGGCCGGTTAAGTTAGCCTGGCGCAGCAGTAAATTAACCTGTCTGAGCAAACTGCTCAGCTCCGGCAAACGCTGCTTTTGTCCTGATAACTGTTCTTGCAGTAATCCATTAAATAATGCGCGCAGGAGCAAAGCGGCCAAAACGCCGTTGTCGCCGGCGCGGGTGACATCAAGACAATAAAAGGCGAGGTCTTTATCAGAAAGCGCGGCAATATCCAGCACCAGACCGGGCTGCTCTGCCATTGTCAGTTGGCGATAATTAATTCGGCAGTTAGCAATACGTTGCTGGACAGGTGGCTGAAGCTCTTTAAGGAGTTTTGCTGCCGCTGACGGATCGCGAACCAGCGCATCCCAGTCCTGAAACAGCTGTTCGTCTTCCTCAACCTTCGACGTAAACATGGAGGGGTAAAGGCATTCGTAGACCGCCTCGCGGAAGCGCTCGAAGTTTTTTAACGGTTTGAGCAGCACATCCTGCACGCCAAGACGCAGCACCTGCGCGATATCGGACATATTTTCCGTGGCCGAAATGATCAGAATCGGCACGCTGTTGCCACGGCTACGGACATGCTCGACGAATTCGATGCCGCTCATGACAGGCATCTCCAGATCACAAATGACCAGCTCCACAGAATGCTGCTTAAGTTGCTCAATAGCCTGCAGGCCATCTTCTGCTTCAACCGTGACAGCACCCATGGACGACAGAAATTGGTTTAATAGCGAACGGAAAACGGCCTCATCTTCGACAATGAGTATCTTTTTGCCGATCAGTGGTTTTTCCATTCCATCCCCCTGCGTACCCGATAATTCAATAGTGGTTCATAAAACGCAGTTGCGCCTTTCAGAATAGACCGAAGTAACATCTGTGCGTGAACAACCAGATTATCTTCTACGGACCAGCGGTAATAATTCATCCATTTGTTTCTCAACGGCAACCTTCCCCGCCGCAATAGCTTCTTCAGCACGATGAAAGTCCAACGTGGATATTTGTGGACAAAACGGCTGGATGAGCACGTCGGGCGGATCGCCTGCCATCCGGTTTCGCTTCAGGCGATTTTCCAAAACCTGGATTGAAGTGGCCATGATCTCCATTGCACCCGGCATTTGTGATGCCCGTCGCTGGGTAAAACTGACCAGTCTCTGGCGCAACTTTCCGCGCCAGTCGAGATTGAGCGCAACCGCTGCGGCATGTTCCTCAGTACTTTGGGGCGTCAGCACCATTGAGTTGGGTTGCATGAGGTGCGCATCGTGCTGAAGATCCACGGCAATAACCACATCGGCTCCCAGTGCCCGAGTCAGTGAAACCGGTACCGGATTCACCACGGCACCATCTACCAGCCAATAACCATTGTAGCCGACCGGTGGTAATAAGCCTGGCATACTACAGGAAGCGCGCACGGCCTGATGCAATTCTCCCTCGGTGAGCCATAATTCACGTCCCGTGCTTAAGTTGGTCGCCACCACGCCAAAAGGCTTGTCACATGCCTCGAGCGCATTGTTGGTAATAAGCTGACGGACATGATTAAACACCCGCTCACCGCGCAGAAGTCCACCGCGCTGCCAGGAAAGATCCATTAAGCGGATGACATCCCAGTAGCTGAAGGCGCTGACCCATTTTTTCATGTGCGGCAGCCGATGATTGACATAAGCCGCGCCGACGAGGGCACCAATGGAACAGCCTGCGACGACATCGATTTCAATGCCTGCGCTTCCCAGCGCGTCGATGACGCCAATATGCGCCCATCCTTTGGCGGCACCGGAACCCAGAGCCAATCCAATCTTTTGTTTTCTCATCTTGCTCGGGTCCTGGCGTCAATACATAGCGTCACAAGCGTGGGTCGGATAAAGTAAACGATATCATCAACACCCACTGTTACTCACAGGAGAATATGTGTCCGAATCTTGCCCATGTTGTAGCGGCAAGCAGTATAGCCTATGTTGTCAGCCCTTTGTTAAAGGAACAGAAATTCCCTTATCAGCTGAACAACTTATGCGCTCTCGCTACTGCGCTTACGTTAAACACGACGTCGACTATTTAGTCTCGACCTGGCATCCCACCAGGTGCGATCCCGCGCTTGCCGGGCTGTTGTCTGAAAGTTTTGCTGGTACTGAATGGCTGAGCCTGAACGTCACGCACTGTGAGCCGGGGCGTAATCAGGATGAAGCCTTTGTGACTTTTTTCGCCCGTTATCGTGAAAACGGTGTTAATCGGGCGATGTACGAGCGTTCACGCTTTCTTCGCGAGGATCAACGCTGGTACTATGTAGACGGAATAACGCCCGCCATTGGGCGTAACGATCGCTGTCCTTGTGGCGCCGATAAAAAATACAAGAAATGTTGCGGCTAAGGCAGTTGCCTGCGTAACGGTTTTACCCTTAATGCTTTGACAGGACTCTGATTGAGATGCAAGCGCAAACCATGCAAAGAAAAGTTTTACGAACCATTTGTCCCGATGCAAAAGGTCTGATCGCCAAAATCACCAATATTTGTTACAAGCACGAACTGAATATCGTGCAAAACAATGAGTTTGTTGACCATCGCACCGGCCGTTTTTTTATGCGCACAGAGCTGGAAGGGATTTTTAACGATACGACCCTGCTGGCCGATCTCGACAGTGCCCTTCCACAAGGTTCCGTACGTGAACTGCACAGCGCAGGTCGTCGCCGTGTGGTTATTTTGATCACTAAAGAAGCGCACTGCCTTGGCGACCTGCTGATGAAGAGTGCATTTGGCGGTCTGGATATGGAAATTGCCGCCGTCATCGGTAATCACGATACGCTGCGTTCGCTGGTGGAGCGTTTCGATATTCCGTTTGTCCTGGTCAGCCATGAAGGTTTGTCACGTGAAGAGCATGACAACCGTATGGCAGAAGAAATTGACCGTTATCAGCCAGATTATGTAGTGCTTGCCAAGTACATGCGCGTGCTGACGCCGGGTTTTGTGCAGCGCTATCCCAATCAGATCATTAACATTCACCACTCATTCCTGCCGGCTTTTATCGGCGCGCGGCCTTATCACCAGGCTTACGAGCGTGGCGTTAAAATCATTGGGGCGACAGCGCACTATGTGAACGACAATCTTGATGAAGGCCCGATCATCATGCAGGACGTCATCAACGTCGATCACAGCTATACGGCAGAAGAAATGATGCGTGCCGGACGCGACGTCGAAAAAAATGTCCTGAGCCGCGCGTTAGATAAAGTATTAGGTCAGCGCGTGTTTGTTTACGGTAACCGCACGATTATTCTTTAACCGCCACGGCGCTGGATTGGCTGACATTCCAGCGCTACGGGCAAAAAGTGGACAAACGGTTCACCATTTGCCAGTCGGCGCTTTACAGTCCTGGCGCATTTGGTATGATGCGCCCCGCTTCAGAGCACAACAATTCAGTCCCTGGTGGGATTCCCGAGCGGCCAAAGGGAGCAGACTGTAAATCTGCCGTCACAGACTTCGAAGGTTCGAATCCTTCTCC
>NZ_JALNPN010000026.1:0-50938 GCF_024520835.1 Pantoea sp. Fr+CA_20 | reverse complement strand
GTATATTACGCTTTCCTCCTTCAGAGTCAACTTCTTTTTCAGAAGTTTTTCTCCGGCGGCTCAGTTTCCTGAACCTCCCGACACCGCATTCCGTAAGCCGTTGTGCCGTGTCGATGGAGGCGCATTATAGGGCGTTCGCGCGGCCTGACAAGGGTTAATTGCAAAAATATTACTGTTCGTCTCAAATTTCGCCAGATCGCGTTATTTCAGTACGATTTGCCTGGTAACTGTGCAAAATCCCTGGCAAAACGCTGTACCTGCTGCCAGTCAGTATATTCCACTTCTTTCGTCGCATCAGTTTCCCCCCCGGTCATGCGCATTATTAACTGAATCATGATCCGGTCAAACCAGCGATAGCGGGGATAATAGAGCGCACCAGCGAAAACAGCACAGCAATCAGGCTGCCAGGGCGACTGCGTTAAGAACTTGACGGTATAACCATTCGTTTCGGGCGTACGCTTCTCTGGCTTGCGCGCCGTCAGGTTAACGGAGAAGAAACCGCTTACGCGCTGCTGCAACGCAGCCAGATTATGCTTCACAAATTCACTTACCACTGGCTGGAAATGGCCATAGCGGATTGAAGCACCAATCAACACCCGATCGTACTGTTGCCAGTCAATGGCCTTTGTATCCTGCATATTGATGACATCGCAAGATTGCTGCCCCTTGATCTCATCTGCGATAGCAGAAGCTATTTTTTGCGTTTGACCATCACGGGTCGAAAAGAGAATTAACGCTTTCATCATCTGCATCCTTATTAGTTATTCTCGCCAGAAGGTCGGCGTAAATAACACCAGCAATGTGAATACCTCAAGGCGACCAAACAGCATAGTAGAAATCAAAATCCACTTTGCTACATCGTTCATAGAGGTGAAGTTATCAGCGACCACGCCCAGACCCGGGCCAAGATTGTTTAATGTCGCGGCGACCGCAGCAAACGCAGAGAAATCATCAACGCCGGTGGCAATAATCGCCAGCATGCTAATCAGGAACACCAACGCGTATGCCGAAAAGAATCCCCATACGGCTTCAAGGATACGTTCCGGCAGTGCGCGATTGCCCAGTTTAATGGTGTAGACCGCATTGGGATGGACAAGGCGCTTAAGTTCGCGATTACCCTGTTTGCACAGCAGCAGAATACGAATCACTTTTAAACCGCCGCCCGTAGAACCCGCACAGCCACCAATAAATGCAGAACACAACAGCAACACCGGTAGAAACAGCGGCCAGCGCGCAATGCTGTCTGTGGTGAATCCCGCAGTGGTTGCCATGGATACGACCTGGAAAAAGGCCTGGTTCAGCGTTTGCCAGCCACTGTCATACACATTGTGGAGCCACAAGACGATGGTGCAAATCAGCACCAGCGTCAGTTGCACCCCGATAAACATACGGAACTCAGGATCGCGCCAGTAAGCCCGCAGGCTGCGGTTACTGAGTAATGAGAAGTGTAGGCCGTAGTTACAACCAGAGATCAGCAGGAACACCGCCACAATGGTGTTGATCGTTCCACTCTGGAAATAGCCGATACTGGCATCGTGCGTTGAAAAACCGCCAATGGCGATAGTAGAAAAACTGTGGCCGATTGCATCAAAGGCAGGCATTCCGGCAAACCACAGGGCCAGCGCACAGGCGACTGTCAGTAACACGTAGATGAGCCAGAGCGTCTTGGCCGTTTCCGCAATGCGCGGGCGCATTTTGTTGTCTTTCAACGGGCCAGGCATTTCAGCACGATACAACTGCATGCCACCGACGCCCAGAATCGGCAGGATAGCCACGGCCAGCACAATGATCCCCATGCCGCCAAGCCACTGCAACATCTGGCGATAAAACAAGATGGCCTTGGGCAAGGAGTCCAGCCCCACCAGCGTGGTCGCGCCCGTGGTGGTCAGGCCGGAAAAGGATTCAAAAAAGGCGTCCGTAACGGAAAGATGCGGCTGCTCGGCGAAGATAAACGGCATGGCACCGACGCTGCCCAGCACGGTCCAGAACAGCACAACAATCAGGAAGCCTTCCCGGGGTTTCAACTCCGTTTTCTTCTTACGATTCGGCCACCACAGTAACGAACCGATCACCAACGCCATCATAAAAGTCTGGCTGAAGGCTCGTCCGGCACCGTCACGATAAATCAGCGCAACAAGGCCGGGTAAAATCATCGTTACCGAGAAGAGGATCACCAACAGACCGACAATGCGGGTAATGGCGCGAAAGTGCATTAAGCCGTTCCTTTAATCAAAGAGAAGAACATCATGGTGTAAGCGGAAGAAGCGTTAACGCACCCCGGCTGAAGTCTGACAGATTTTGCTTGAATCCATCAATTTGTCCATAAGGCAGCGCCAGTGTCAGAAAGATACGCTCAAGATACTCACTTTCTGTGATGCTGCCTTCAAAGCGTTGCACCAAACGCTCAATATCACTCAACTGGCCGTAATCACATTGCAGGGTAAACTGCTTTACCGGCACTTTCCGCTGACGCGCCAGTTGTTTTAATCCTTGCTGAACCCCGCCGCCATACGCTTTCACCAGGCCGCCCGTGCCTAACATGATGCCGCCGTAGTAACGCACAACCACTGCGGTAATTTCTCCGATATCGGCACCCATTAACTGCGCCAGCATGGGTTTACCTGCCGTACCGGAAGGCTCACCATCATCGGAAAAGCCCAACTGCTGTGAGTCGTTGGGCGCACCCGCTACCCAGGCCCAGCAATGATGGCGGGCAGTGGGATGATCCTGCTTTACCTGCTGGACAAAAGCACGCGCCGCTTCCACGCCACAGGTGTGAGCCAGCAGCGTAATAAACCGGCTCTTCTTGATCGTCTCTTCACTGACGCTCAGCGCCTGAGCAGGAATATCAAAAGCCTCCATCAGGCAAGGTGCAGGTCGCGCGTCATGTTTTCGACGCGGTTCGCATGGATAATCACGTTGTCCTCAATGCGGATACCGCCATAAGGCTTAAGCGCATCCAGTGCCTGCCAGTTAAAATGCGAACTGAATTTACCTGCACGCAACGGGCCCAGCAGCGAATCAATAATATAGAAGCCGGGTTCAATGGTTAATACCATTCCCGGCTGGATCACCCGGGTACAGCGTAGGTAAGGATATTGCGCAGGTGCAGCAAGGTGCGTACCGCTTTCATCCTGCATAAAGCCGGCGACGTCATGCACCTGCAAACCCAGCGGATGACCTAAACCGTGCGGCATAAAAGGGCCCGTCAGATCGTCGGCGACCAATGCCTCTTCACTTATACCGTGGACCAAATCAAACGTCGTCAGCAATTTCGCAATACGCTGATGCATTTGCAGATGATAATCGGTGTAGCGCACGCCCGCTTTCAGCGTGGCAATCAAAGCCAGCTCTTCCGCGTTCATCGCCTCAACCATTTTGGCATACAGCGTTCCGCTTTGTGCGGCATAACTGCGCGTCAGGTCGGCGGCATAGCCTTGATATTCCGCGCCGGCATCAATCAGGAAACTATAGCGTTTAGCTGGCGGTTGATGATCCAGTTTGGTGTAGTGGAGCACGGCGGCATGTTCATTCAGAGCGATGATATTGCCATAGGGCACATCGGTATCACGATGCCCGGTTGCCGTCAGATAAGCCTGATTGATATCGAACTCACTCAGGCCAGCTGAAAAGGCCTCTTTCGCTGCACGATGCCCGGCCACGGCAATTTTTTGCGCCTGACGCATACAGCTGAGTTCGTAGTCGGTTTTAATACTGCGGTGATAATGCAGGAAATCGATCACCCCTTTTGGATTGATATTCCCCGCGTTGATACTCAGCTGTGCCGCGCGTTCGGGCACCGGGCCAATATAGGCCACGTTTTCACGCTGGGCAGGAAGGAGATCGCCAATGGCATTCGCGTTTGCCAGGCCGACAATCTCAATGTCATCGGTCCAGAAACTGTGCGGGAGAGGTTCAACGTTGTGCCAGTAGTCCACGGGCGAATAAAACCACAATCTCGGTTTGTTCACGCCATCAATCCACAACCAACAGTTTGGTACCTGTGTCACGGGCACCCAGGACTTAAATTGCGGGTTAACCTTAAACGGATAGGTATGATCATCCAGAAACACGGTGAGCAACTCGCCAGAATGGATCAGCATTGCATCCAGTTTATGACGTGCTAATACCTGCTGAGCACGTTGTTGCAAAGTAGTGATATGCGCGTGATACAAGCTTTTCAATGAATCCATTGCCGCCTCTCCAGTATCCAGAAAAGCCGCAGTTTATCACAGCCGAAATGCGGATGCCGGGTTCAGCGCAGCTGTGATCTTGTTAGCAAATAAACAAAGACTTGTTTGCAAAATATTAACATCACTCCCAAACTCACGATCATCTGGTATGACCAGATCACCTTTCGCGGTTTCAGGAGACGTACATGCTCTACCAAGGCGCTAACCTCACTCTTAACCAGTTGGATGATGGCATCGTCGAGCTGGTGTTTGATGCCCCCGGCTCCGTTAATAAGCTGGATACACAAACCGTCGCCAGCCTCGGCGAAGCGATTGCCGTGCTGGAGCAACATGCCGATCTGCGCGGCGTGCTGCTAAGTTCAGCCAAACCCGCCTTTATCGTGGGTGCTGACATTACCGAATTTCTGGCGCTTTTTGATGCGCCAACGGAAAAGCTGAGCCAGTGGCTGACCTTCGCCAACAGCATTTTTAATCGCCTGGAAGATTTGCCGGTTCCCACCATCGCCGCGATCGATGGCTACGCGCTGGGCGGTGGCTGTGAATGCGTTTTAGCAGCCGATTTGCGGGTTGCCACATCAACCGCCCGCTTAGGCTTACCCGAAACCAGGTTGGGCATTATGCCAGGCTTTGGCGGCAGTGTTCGCTTACCTCGCCTGTTAGGCGCTGACAGCGCGCTGGAAATCATTGCGGCAGGTAAAGACATTGACGGTCTAGCCGCACTGAAGCTTGGCCTGGTCGATGCGGTTGTCAGCCCTGATAAACTGCGCGATGCCGCGCTGACAATGCTTAAAGCGGCAGCCAGTGATGGCAGCTGGCGGGCACGTCGCGCCCCTAAATTAGCCCCGTTAAAGCTGAGTCCTGTTGAGGCCGCAATGAGCTTTACGATCGCTAAAGGCATGGTCATGCAAACGGCCGGAAAACATTATCCCGCGCCGATCACTGCCGTTAAGACGATTGAAGCCGCAGCCGCATTAGGCCGTGACGATGCGTTAAAACTCGAAACGGCAGCGTTTGTTCCTCTGGCACAGTCTGATGTGGCCCGCGCGCTCGTGGGCATTTTCCTCAACGATCAGTACATCAAAGGCCTGGCCAAAAAACGCAGCAGTGAAAGCGGCGCGCCCAAACAGGCAGCCGTGCTGGGCGCCGGTATTATGGGTGGCGGCATCAGCTATCAGTCGGCGTGGAAAGGCGTGCCGGTCAAGATGAAGGATATTAATCCGCAGGCGCTTACCCTGGGCATGAATGAAGCCAGTAAGCTTCTGAACAAACAACTGGAACGAGGCAAGATAGACGGGAATAAGCTGGCCGCCGTCATTGCGACCATTCAGCCCACGCTGGATTATTCCGGGTTCGATCAGGCCGATGTTGTGGTTGAAGCCGTGGTGGAAAACCCGCAGATCAAAGCCAGTGTGTTAGCGGAGACTGAGAAACACATGCGTGCCGATGCTATCCTGGCGTCGAATACCTCTACGATTCCCATCAGCCAGCTGGCCCAGGCGCTGCAACGTCCTGAAAACTTTTGTGGGATGCACTTCTTCAATCCGGTCCCTCGTATGCCGCTGGTAGAAGTGGTTCGCGGTGAGAAAACCAGCGAAGCCACCCTGGGGAAAGTTGTGGCATGGGCCAGTAAAATGGGCAAAACCCCCATCGTGGTCAATGACTGTCCGGGCTTCTTCGTTAACCGTGTCCTGTTCCCTTATTTTGCTGCCTTCGGCATGTTGCTACGAGACGGCGCGGATTTCCGTCAGATCGATAAAGTGATGGAAAAGCAGTTTGGCTGGCCGATGGGGCCTTCCTGGCTGCTGGACGTGGTGGGGATTGATACAGCACATCATGCGCAAAGCGTGATGGCGGATGGTTTCCCACAGCGAATGAAAAAGGATTATCGCGATGCTATCGATATTCTGTTTGAAGCAAAACGCTTTGGTCAGAAAAACGGTAAAGGCTTCTGGCGTTGGGAAGAAGACAAAAAAGGGAAGCCCAAAAAAGTGCCTGATGCTGAGGTAGATGCCTTGCTTGAACCTGCCTGTCAGCCAAAGCGGATATTTAGTGACGAAGAGATTATGAACCGCATGATGCTGCCGATGCTGAATGAAGTTGTCCGCTGCCTTGAAGAGAAAATCATTGCCTCCCCTGCCGAGGCGGACATGGCGCTGGTATATGGTCTGGGATTCCCACCATTCCGTGGAGGGGCTTTCCGTTATCTCGATACGCTGGGTAACAGTAACGTCGTGGACCAGGCGAAACGCTATACGGCACTGGGCGGTCTGTATGCGCTACCGGCCCTTTTGTCCGAAAAAGCGCGCCAACATGAAAGCTGGTATCCCGCCGTCAAACCGATTGATGAAGCCGCGTTCAGAAGCGCCTGAGGGAATAAAAATGGAAAATGTAGTCATTATTGACGCGGTGCGTACACCAATGGGTCGTTCCAAAGGCGGCGCTTTCCGCAACGTGCGTGCTGAAGACCTGTCTGCGCATGTTATGCGGGCGCTGCTAAGCCGCCAGCCGGCGGTCAATGCAGCAACGCTGGATGACGTTGTCTGGGGCTGCGTACAGCAAACGCTGGAGCAAGGTTTCAATATTGCCCGCAATGCCGCGCTGTTGGCAGAAATCCCGCATGTCGTCCCGGCTACGACAGTCAATCGCCTGTGTGGATCGTCAATGCAGGCGTTACACGATGCCGCCCGCGCCATTATGGTCGGTGATGCTCATGCCTGTCTGATCGGCGGTGTCGAACACATGGGACATGTCCCCATGAGCCACGGCGTTGATTTTCATCCCGGCTTAGGGCGCACTGTTGCGAAAGCGGCAGGGATGATGGGATTAACCGCAGAGATGCTGGCGCGCATGCACCACATTAGCCGCGAGCAGCAGGATGCATTCGCTTTGCGCTCCCATCAACGTGCCTGGCAGGCGACACAGCGCGGCGATTTCGCAAATGAAATTGTTGCGATACACGGCCACGACGCCGACGGCGTGCTGAAACGCTACGACTTCGACGAAGTGATCCGTGAAGATACCAGCCTGGAAGGGCTTGCGGCACTGCGACCTGCATTTGATCCCGTGACCGGGACGGTCACTGCAGGCACATCCTCAGCCCTGTCGGATGGGGCTGCCGCCATGCTGATTATGAGTGAAAGCCGCGCACGGGAACTGGGCCTGAAACCACGCGCCCGTATTAAAAGTATGGCGGTGGTGGGCTGCGATCCCTCGATCATGGGTTACGGTCCGGTACCTGCCAGCAAGCTGGCTTTGAAGCGCGCGGGGCTGAGCGTGAACGACATTGACATCTTCGAGCTTAACGAAGCCTTTGCCGCGCAGGTTCTGCCCTGCATTAAGGATTTGGGCCTGTCAGACAAACTGGATGAGAAGGTCAACTTAAATGGCGGTGCTATCGCGTTGGGCCACCCGCTGGGCTGCTCAGGCGCACGTATCAGTACGACGTTGCTGAACATTATGGAACGCCGCGATGCGCAGTTTGGCCTGGCATCAATGTGCATTGGCCTGGGTCAGGGCATCGCCACCGTGATTGAACGCGTTTGATACGTTGGGGACGTTATTATGGGATTGACCCGCCTGTCAGGGGCGGGTTTTTTCTTTCTGCATGCGATCAGATAAAGGCAAAGGCATCGCCATACATCTGTGATTCGACTGCGCCACGCTCTGAACAGAAGCGATCGCGGGCAATTTTAGCCATTTCAAAGCGCCCGGCGATATAGATCTCATGCTCACTCAGGGTGGTAAAGTCCTGCATCACTGCCGTTAATACGGTGCCTGAACGCCCCTGCCAGCCAGCTTCAGGCTGTTCCACAACCGGAATCACCTTGAGATTAGGATGCTTGATAGCCAGCGCGTCTAGCTCATCCATATCATACAGGTGTTTCAGTTCACGGCCGCCCCAGTAGATCGCAATATCACGGTCGGGCTTCTGTGAGAGCGCCGTCAACAAAATGGAGCGCGCATAGGAAAAGCCCGTACCACCCGCAATTAAAATCAAGGGTTTGTCACTCTCTTCACGTAACCATGCATCGCCGTGAGGAATATCAACAACGATTTGCCCGTCTTGCTGGATGCGGTCCATCACGGCCATCGCATAGAGGTTGAGCTCCGACGCCCCGATGTGCAGCTCAATGATTTCGGTTTCCATTGGCGTAGAGGCTACAGAAAACGGGCGCTTATCACGCTCATCCATCACTACCATAAGATACTGTCCTGCACGAAAGCTAAAATCCGCCTCCGGAATCAGACGAACGCGATACACCGTGTCGGTAATCGCTTCAACTGAAGTTACTTTACAGCTTAACGTTGTCATGCGTTCCCTCTGTCGGGTCGTCTTTATGGTTATTGCGCGCCATCAACGCTGTGATGGCTGTTCAAAAATACCGAGGTCATCCCAGATAGCGTCGATACGCGCAGTGACTGCCGGATCTTTAACAATCGGCGTGCCCCACTCTCGTTCTGTCTCGCCCGGCCATTTATTTGTCGCATCCAGGCCCATCTTGGAACCCAGTCCTGAAACCGGTGACGCAAAATCAAGATAATCGATTGGCGTGTTTTCCACCAATACGGTATCGCGCGCCGGGTCCATTCGCGTAGTAATTGCCCAGATAACGTCGTTCCAGTCCCGGGCATTAACATCGTCGTCACACACAATAACAAATTTGGTGTACATGAACTGCCTAAGAAATGACCAAACGCCAAACATCACGCGCTTGGCATGACCGGCATACTGTTTTTTAATCGTGACGACCGCCAGACGGTAGGAGCATCCTTCCGGTGGCAAATAGAAGTCGACGATTTCCGGAAACTGTTTAACCAGAATAGGCACCAGCACTTCATTTAACGCCACGCCCAGAACGGCAGGTTCATCTGGCGGACGTCCTGTGTAGGTTGAATGATAAATAGGCTGATGCCGCTGCGTAATATGCGTAACGGTAAAAACCGGGAAGCTGTCGACTTCATTATAGTAACCGGTGTGGTCGCCATAAGGACCTTCTGGGGCCATATCGCCGGGTTCAATATAACCCTCCAGCACGATTTCCGCGCTGGCAGGCACTTCCAGATCGTTGGAAATGCATTTAACCACTTCGGTTTTGTTACCCCGCAGCAGACCCGCAAAGGCATATTCTGACAAGGTGTCCGGGACGGGCGTCACCGCGCCAAGGATGGTCGCCGGATCGGCGCCCAGCGCAACGGAGACCGGAAAACGCTCGCCTGGGTGGGCTTTGGTCCACTCCAGATAATCAAGGGCGCCGCCGCGATGAGAAAGCCAGCGCATGATAAGGCGGTTTTTACCAATAACCTGCTGGCGATAGATGCCCAGGTTCTGCCGCTCTTTGTGCGGCCCGCGGGTTACGGTGAGCCCCCAGGTAATCAGCGGAGCCGCATCGCCGGGCCAGCATTTCATGACGGGAATCCGCGTCAGATCGACGTCATCGCCGCTGAAAACCTCTTCCTGACAGGGTGCATTGCGCAACCTTTTGGTGGGCATATTCAGCACCTGCTTAAACTGCGGAATTTTGCTGAACAGGTCACGGAAGCCTTTCGGCGGCTCAGGCTCTTTTAAGAA
This sequence comes from Pantoea sp. Fr+CA_20, assembly GCF_024520835.1. Classification (NCBI taxonomy): domain Bacteria; kingdom Pseudomonadati; phylum Pseudomonadota; class Gammaproteobacteria; order Enterobacterales; family Erwiniaceae; genus Pantoea; species Pantoea sp. Fr+CA_20. The sequence continues at coordinate 41,176 of NZ_JALNPN010000026.1, read as the reverse complement.
GGCCAGCAGTTCACCCACCTCACGCAGTGCACTGACCTCTTCCTGTCCCATTCCCATGGCAACGCGCTTTGGCGTACCGAACAGGTTGCACAGGACGGGCATGTCGTAGCCCTTTGGGTTTTCAAACAACAGTGCCGGGCCGCCTGCTCGTAAGGTGCGGTCCGCAATTTCCGTCATTTCCAGTTCGGGGTCGATCTCGTGCGATATACGCTTCAGTTCACCACGCTGTTCAAGCAGCGCAATAAAGTCTCTTAAATCCTGATATTTCATGCGGCTTCAACTTTCCGGCCAGAGTGAATGGGTCATTATAGGGCTGATTGTGGGGGATGTGTTGAGCTTTATGCACCGCATCCTCTCCCTTACCTGTCACTGACGGCAATCAGGCGGCTTGCGGCAATAATTTTTGCCCCGTTGGTTGCGAATAATTCACAGTTATTCACTTTATGCGGTGGCACTCACCATTCAGAACAATCTTAGTTTATTTTCCATGCAACGCCGCTTTCCAACCCCCCAATGCGCTATAACTCTGGCTGGAGGTTTGCTATTCTTAGCGTCCATTCATTGGGAGCAGTTATGGAATCCTGGTATTTACTCTATTGCAAACGTGGGCAGCTATTGCGTGCGAAAGAGCATCTTGAGCGGCAAGACGTAAATTGCCTGAGTCCGATGATCGCGCTGGAGAAAATCGTGCGTGGTAAGCGAACTACCGTCAGTGAACCGCTGTTTCCAAACTATCTGTTTATTGAGTTTGATCCGGAAGCCATTCATACCACAACCATAAGCAGCACGCGTGGCGTCAGCCATTTTGTCCGCTTTGGTACGACGCCGGCTACCGTGCCTGCCGTGGTTATTGATGCGTTACAAACCGACGTGCCTCAAACGCTGCTCGATCCCGAAACACCGCAAAACGGTGATGAGGTGATCATCACCGAGGGAACGTTTGAAGGCTTGCGGGCGATTTTTTCAGAGCCGGATGGCGAAGCGCGCTCAATCCTGTTGTTGAATCTGCTGAACAAACAGGTCGTACGCAGCGTGGACAACCGGCAGTTCCGCAAAGCTTAGATCAGCCTAAACAGCTTACGCGCATTGTGATCCACCTGTTTTGCCAGCGTCCCGGCATCTTCGCCGCGCCAGATTGCGACCTGCTGCAGGATATGCGGCAAAAAGCAGGGTTCATTCCGTCTTGATGTAGGACGGGGGCGCATATCACGTGGCAGCAGATAGGGCGCATCCGTTTCCAGTAATAATCGATCGGCGGGAATCAGCGGCAACATCTCACGCAGCGCGATACCACGGCGCTCATCGCATACCCAGCCCGTAATGCCCACTGACAGCCCCATTTCCAGGCAGGCCGCTAACTCTTCACGCGTGCCGGTAAAGCAGTGAATGACGGCGGCAGGCAGTTTAGGCAACCAGGGTTCAAGCACGGCGGCAAAACGCGCATGCGCTTCCCGACAGTGAAGAAACACGGGCATATTCAGCTCAGCGGCCAGCGCCAGCTGCGCATCAAACGCATACTCCTGCTGCTGGTGAGCGGCCAGGTTACGATTGAAATCCAGTCCGCATTCACCTATTGCCACCACCTCTTTTTTCTCAGCCAGGCGGCGCAACGTGCTCGCAATTTCTGCTGACCATTCACTGGCATGATGTGGATGCACGCCAGCAGTTGACCAGCAATAATCCTGATGGGCCTCTGCCAGTTTTTGCGCCTGCTGACTTTCAAGCGCGTTGGTGCCGGTAATCAACATGCCGGTGACGCCCGCTTCGCGCGCGCGTGAGATCACCTTTTTCCGATCGGAGGCGAACTGCGTGCTGGTCAGGTTTACACCGATATCAAACATATTTTTTTCACTCTTTATCATTAACACCATAAACAAAAACCGCCTGGCGGCGGTTTTTGACTTGACTCTCCCGCCTGTGCGGGATGCTGGATCTGACATCAGGAGTCGGCGTTATCTTCCTCATCCTCTGCCTGACGGCCTTTTCCCACATAGTAACGTGAGAAGAATACGCCGACTTCAAACAGGCAGTACATCGGAATAGCGAGCAAAGTTTGGGAAAAAACATCTGGCGGTGTGAGCAACATCCCAACAACAAACGCACCAACCAAAATATAGGGGCGTTTCTTTTTTAAATCGTCGGGGTTAGTGATGCCCGTCCAGCAGAGCAGCACAATCGCAACCGGCACTTCAAACGCCACACCAAATGCCATAAACAATGTCATCACGAAATCGAGATAGTTGGTGATGTCTGTTGCGATGGTCACGCCCTGCGGAGCCGTTTTAGCGAAGAAGCCAAAAGCCAGCGGAAAGACGATGAAGTAGGCAAACGCCACGCCAACGTAAAACAGCAGGGTGCTGGAGAACAGTAACGGCATGACCAACTTGCGTTCATGACGATAAAGGGCTGGCGCGACAAAGGCCCAGACCTGATACAGGATAACCGGCACGGCAAGAAACACCGACACGATCATCGTCAGCTTAATCGGGGTAAAAAAGGGTGACGCGACATCAGTCGCGATCATGCTGGCACCCGCAGGCATCTGATTAATCAACGGCGATGCCACCGCGTGGTAGATGTCGTTAGCAAAGTAGATCAGGGCCAGAAAGATGACCAGCACAGCACCAATACAGTTCAACAGACGCTTACGCAGCTCAATCAGATGGCTGATAAGTGGTTGGGTATCTTCAACGGCCATTATCGTTCATCACTTGCAGAAGGAGTAGAAACTGAACTTGCCGACGGCACAGCACTTTCGGGCTTAACCGCAGGTTGTGCATCGACACGCGCTGGCGACTGTGCCGGTGCACTGGCGTGCCCAGATGCAGGATACGACTGAACCGGCGCGGGCTCAGCATGGCTGTCCGTCGGTTGAGAGGCAACAGGTTCAGGTGTCGCCGGTGGTGCCTGTACAGGTGCAGGGTACGACTGGACCGGCGCGGGCTCAGCATGGCTGTCAGTCGGTTGAGAGGCAACAGGTTCAGGTGTCGCCGGTGGTGCCTGTACAGGTGCCTGCGCCTGATGCTCACTGGTCGCGGGGGTAACCGGGTGCAGCGTATCAGCTGTCGATGTATGTTGTGGAGAATGAATGGTATTGGCTTCGTCTTCGTCTCTTTCAATATCAATGCTCTGCTTTACCGAGCGCTTCATTGAGTCAGCCGTTTTACGCAGCTCTTCCATGGATTCTTTAAGCTCGGGCGACAGCGTGCCCCGACCGGCTTCCTCCACCTTTTTCAGGCTGTCCTGCAACTCCTGCAGCTTCAGCTCTTGCGCCAGCTCACTTTGAACGTTGGCGGCCAGCGAGCGAATCGCTCTGATCCAGCCCATGACCGTTTTAACCGCAAGCGGGAGCCGTTGCGGGCCAAGAACGATCAGCCCGATCACGAAAACCAATACCAATTCACCAAAACCAATATCGAACACGGTTTACACCTGCTTGTCGTTCTTGACTTCGTCTTTTTGAGCCGACGTTGGCTGTTTATCCGCCAGCGTTTTGGCATGGAAATCAGCGTCCTGCTCTTTCGGTTGATCCTTTTTATCGTCTTCATCGCCCATGGCTTTCTTAAAACCACGGATAGAAGAACCTAAATCCGAACCCAGATTACGTAATTTGTTGGTACCGAACAGAAGAACCACAATCACGGCAATAATTAACAGCTGCCAAATACTAATACCGCCCATGAGATAGCCTCGATTTTTTTGTTAAACGCTGTGGCGTAATGCCCTACAGAAACCCGTATTTATTCGGGCCCGAATCAGCGACATTACCGTGTTTCTGGCGCAAGTGACAATCAGTTTGTCTTACGCCAGCCAATTAACCAGCTGACAAAGCCCGCCGCCATTAATGCCGCCGGGAACAGGTCCCATTCAGGCCTGCTGAGGAGCACCGCCGTTCCGCTAATCAGCAGTGTCGCACCTACGCCAAACAGGTAACGAGCCTGATGCTGACGTGTACGTTGGACACTTATATCGTTCGCGAGTTTATCCACACTGAGACGTAGCTGCTTATGCTGACGCAAACTGTCGTAAAACAGCTCTGGCAGCTCTGGCAATTTTTCTGCCCAGTAAGGGGCCTTTTCTTTCACGGCACGGATAATCGCCGGAATACCGATCTGATCCTTAATCCAGTCCTCAAGGAACGGTTTTGCCGTTTTCCATAAGTCCAGTTGCGGATAGAGCTGGCGACCAATCCCTTCGACATACAGTAAGGTTTTTTGCAGCAGCACCAACTGGGGCTGCACTTCCATATTAAAGCGACGCGCTGTGTTAAACAGGTTCAGCAGCACGTGACCAAACGAGATTTCCGCTAGCGGTTTCTCAAAAATAGGCTCGCACACGGTACGGATGGCAAACTCGAAATCTTCAACATTGGTGTCGGCTGGCACCCAGCCCGAGTCGACATGCAGCTCCGCGACTTTGCGGTAATCACGGTTGAAGAAGGCAATAAAATTCTCTGCCAGATAGCGCTTATCTTCTTTATTGAGCGATCCGACAATGCCGCAGTCGATACCAATATACTGCGGGTCTTCAGGATGATCGTAGCTGACAAAGATATTGCCGGGGTGCATGTCGGCATGGAAGAAACTGTCGCGGAAAACCTGCGTAAAGAACACCTGAACGCCGCGCTCCGCTAACAGCTTCATGTTAACGCCGTGCTGCTCCAGCGTTGCCACATCAGAGATAGGAATGCCATAAATGCGTTCCATCACCATCATGGTTTCACTGCAATAGTCTGAGTAAACCTCCGGCACATACAGCATGCGGCTGTTTTCAAAGTTCCGTCGCAGTTGAATCGCATTGGCCGCTTCGCGTAACAGGTTTAACTCATCAATCAGGGTTTTCTCGTAATCCCGAACCACCTCAACCGGGCGCAGACGGCGGCCATCGGGCAGCAGACGGGGCACCCAGCGGGCAATGCGGTAAATGAGCTTCATGTCCGCTTTAATGACCGGCAGGATATCCGGACGGATGACCTTGATGACGACTTTTTTACCTGTGGATTTTAGCGTTGCCGTATGAACCTGAGCGATAGAGGCCGAAGCCAGTGGGATAATCTCGAAATCATCAAACCAGGATTCAATCGGTGCGCCCATTGAGGCTTCGATCTGCGCTTTAGCCTTGACCCCATCAAAGGGGGCAACGCGGTCCTGCAGGACCGCAAGTTCATCGGCAATCAGCGGCGGAAACAGGTCACGACGCGTTGACAGCATCTGCCCAAACTTGATCCAGACCGGGCCTAACTGCTCCATGGCCATACGTAAACGTACGCCAAGGAGTTCTTGCTTGTGCTGGTTGGGGATCCAGAAAATACAGCGGCGCCACAGTCGCAGTGGAAGCGTCAGACGCATCTGTGGAATCAGTTCATCAAGGCCGTACGTCAAAAACACCTTAATAATAAAATATAACCGGCGGATCTCTCCAAAACTCATTTCGCCTCCAGCTGTGCCAGACGCGCATCAAGCGCCTCAAGCGAACGTTCCATCGCGCTAACCTCCTCAGAGAACCAGGCAAACTCCAGCGCACCAGGCGCCACCCGCCACTCTTCTGTTAATGCCTGACCAAGGTAGTCCTGACGCCGTTGTGTTTCTGCTTTGAAAAAACGCAATGCACGCTGTGCACCCTGACTCATCCCCTGAGCGGCGATGTCACCGACCCAGGGGGCAAGGTATTCAGCGGGGTCCAGCTCGGCCAGATCCATTAGCGCAGAAAAGTGCTGAACCACCTGCAAGTCACCTTCAACCTGTAACTCACCGCTGCGAATCAGCGTCGTAAGCTGCTGGCGATCGCGTAATTTTGGCAAGGATTTGAGCTGTGTAATGACCGTGCAGTCACTCTTGTCCTGCCAGTCACTGAGCACGTCCAGTTGCTGTTCGCTAAATACCAGCACCAGCGGCCAGGATAGCTCAGTTAAACGTAACGTCAGTACCTTACCGACAAGGCGCTGGCGTGCGCTTTTCAGGCCACGGTCACGATACAGTATGCGGTTTAACGCCGTCTCAATACCGGCGGTGATTACGGGTGTTAAGGTCATCGCCATAATGGTTAAAATTTGAACCCACGATGAAGCGCCACGATGCCACCTGTCATATTGAAATAGGTGGTGTTTTCAAATCCTACGTCATTCATCATCGCTTTCAGGGTTTCCTGATCGGGATGCATACGAATGGATTCAGCAAGGTAACGATAGCTTTTCGCGTCCTGAGCGACCAGTTGCCCGATACGTGGCAGAACGTGGAAAGAATAGGCATCGTAGGCTTTGCTCAGCGGTTCGATAACCGGTTTGGAGAACTCCAGCACCAGCAAACGTCCACCCGGCTTCAGCACGCGGAACATCGACGCCAGCGCCTTCTCTTTTTCAGTCACGTTACGCAGGCCGAAAGAGATAGTGATGCAGTCAAAATAGTTATCAGGGAACGGCAGTGCCTCGGCGTTAGCCTGCACATAGCTGACGTTACCTACCACGCCCAGATTGCGCAGCTTTTCCCGGCCCATCTTCAGCATTGAGCTGTTAATGTCAGCCAAAACGACCTGACCGGTTTCGCCCACCAGGCGCGAGAATTTTGCGGTTAAATCGCCTGTCCCGCCCGCCAGGTCCAGCACACGCTGGCCACGGCGCACGCCGCTGCTGTCAATGGTAAAACGCTTCCAGACTCGATGGACGCCAAACGACATCAAATCGTTCATCAGGTCATATTTTGCCGCTACGGAGTGAAACACGTCCGCGACTTTGTCGGCTTTCTCGCTTTTGGCGACCGTCTGAAAGCCAAAATGGGTGGTTTCCTGCTGTGATTCATCTGCCATCGGTTTTACCTGCTCCACAAACAATACTTACCGAAGTGTATCAGAGTCATGGAGGTCAGGCACGTTGGCGACCTGCTTATTCGCGGAGGTGCCGGACCTGCTCATGATGTTCGTCTGGATGGTTCTCGTCATCTGGCGCGCTGTCGTGCTCATTTTCAGGCATAGCTTGCTCGACCAGGTGCGGGTTAATGGCGCGTTTGACTTCTACGCCCAGATCGCGAAAGCCTTCCGCCTGTGCGATAAGGTTGCCCCGCCCTTCTGCCAGCTTTTTCATTGCCTCGCGATAGCTGTTCTGCGCCTTATCAAGGCTATGACCAATCCCGCTCATATCATCAACAAACAGCCGCATTTTGTCATACAGCCGGGAGGCCCGTTCTGCAATGCGCTGTGCATTACGACTCTGATGCTCATAGCGCCAGAGATTGTTAATCGTCCGCAGGGCCACCAGCAGCGTAGTCGGGCTGACCAGCATGATGTTCTGCTGAAGGGCTTCACTGATTAATTCTGGCTGACGATCGATAGCCAGCAGGAAGGCCGGTTCAACCGGAATAAACATCAACACATAATCCAGCGAGCGTAAACCGGGTAATTGTTGATAATCTTTGCGGCCCAGTAGACGAATGTGCCCACGCAGGGCGCTGACATGTTCCTGAATGGCCTGTTCGCGCTCAACGTCATCATCGGCATTAAAATAACGCTCGTAGGCCACCAGCGTCATTTTGGCGTCGATAACCACATCTTTTCCCTGCGGCAGGCGGACAATCACATCAGGCTGCATACGACTTTGCTGTTCGTTCTGCATGCTGACCTGAATATCATACTCATAGCCTTCACGCAGCCCTGAGGCTTCCAGTACCCGACTCAATACCACTTCGCCCCAGTTGCCCTGGATTTTATTGTCGCCTTTCAGCGCCTTTGTGAGGTTAAGCGCCTCCTGAGCCATCTGGGCATTTAACTGCTGTAACTGACGAATTTCATGGGTCAGCGTGTGCCGCTCACGGGCTTCCGCGCCAAAGCTTTCATTCACCTGGCGACGAAAACCATCAAGCTGTTCCCGGAGCGGCCCTATCAGGCTGTTCAGGCTTTGTCGATTCTGTTCATCGACCCGACGTCCACTGTTTTCAAAAATTCGGTTGGCAAGGTTTTCAAACTGCGCGCTGAGCCGCTGCTCGCTGTTTGTCAGCAGGCGCTGTTTTTCTTCCGCTGCGAAACGGGTTTCTTCCAGGCGAATCGTGACCTCACGCAGTTCCGCTTCCTGGGCGCTGTTCACTTCCAGCTGGTTCCGCAGTTCACGAGTGAGCTGTTCACTCTCGTTGCGCCAGTAATCAAGCTGTTGCAGGCGCTCACTGGCCCCACTTAATGAACCATGAAGCTGCCTCAACTCCTGCTCGCGCTGCTGCACCTGCTGCTGAAGCTGTTCGATTTGCTGTTGCTGACGCTGCTGTGCCTCGTTGAGCAAGCGGCGTTCCGTGGAAAAGCTGGCTAACTGATGGCCGACGCGCATTTGCGCCAGTATCCAGCCCACACCAAGGCCGACAAGCGCCAGGCAGATGCTGATAATGATGTGCTGATCCATATTTTCCCCGCTGGTCAGACTAATGAGGGAAAAGGTAAATTCGCACTGTATGAATGTCCAGATATATTTACTGGCGTTGGAAGCAGTGACGCAACAATCTGTCAGGGATGAGACAGGCAGGCCTGATCACTCGCCTGCCTGTTAAAACAGGGGATTACAGTAAACGGCGCGCGGCTTCCACCACGATTTTCACCGCATCGCTTTCCGTCTGCTTCATCGTCACGGCATCCGGAATTTCTTTCTGCGTACGGTTGACGATCACGCCCGCCACCATTCCCGCTCTCAGCCCCTGGCTGGCACACATGGTTAACAGGGTCGCCGACTCCATCTCGTAATTCAGCACGCCCATCTGCTGCCACTCCTGCATCGATCCCTGGAAACGGTTAACGACGCGACCGGAAAAGGTATCGTAACGTTCCTGACCGGGATAGAAGGTGTCAGAGGAGGCCGTGATACCGATATGCGTTTTGGCACCACAGGCTTCTGCGGCCGCCACCAATGCTGTAGTACAGGTGAAATCCGCCACCGCCGGGAATTCCATGGGGGCGAAATGCAGGCTTGCCCCGTCCAGGCGTACTGACGCCGTCGTGACAAGAACATCCCCCACGTTGATATGCGGCTGAATCGCCCCCGTTGTGCCCACGCGCAGGAAGGTACGCACGCCAAGCTGCGCCAGCTCCTCGACGGCAATTGATGTCGAAGGCCCGCCAATCCCTGTGGAACACACGACAACCGGCTTGCCATCCAGCTTAGCCAGCCAGGTGGTGAACTCACGATGAGAGGCCAGGTGCTGTGCATCTTCCATCAGCCCGGCAATCTTTTTCACGCGCTCAGGATCGCCGGGAACAATGGCCAGCGTCGCCCCCTGCAGGTCAGCTTTGGTCAGGCCAAGATGGAAAACGTCAGACTGTGTCATATCAGACTCCGGGTTAAGGAAAATTTTCACGCCACTTTACGTCACCGGGCGAGGTAAATATGTGACTAAATTCACTTAAGAAAATGAAAGTTACATTTTCTAAGAAAAATAGGGTGATCAATATCACACATCCATCCATCGCCTTGTGTATTGCTACATATGGTGATGTGGAAGCTATCGCGGGAATGTTAAAGAGAAGTGTAATTTTATTGGTTAACCACTCTGTTACTCCCTGTCTGGAACCTGTCACAGGTGGCCAGGCTATAGTTACGTGATTGCGCCTATGCTTGCACGGAGAGAATGATGAAGACCGACGATAATATGACACAAAAATCAGCTGCAGGCGCGTTTGCTCCGGCAGTTCAGCCCACAGCATCAACCACGATTATTACCGACAGCCCCACCATCCATTCGGGGGAAACCTCTATTCCGAGTCAGGGCGAAAACCTGCCGGCTTTTTATGCGAAACCACAGTCAGCAGACGGTCCTTTGCCGGTGGTGCTGGTGGTACAGGAAATTTTTGGCGTTCACGAACACATCCGCGATATCTGTCGTCGGCTGGCGCTGGAAGGCTATCTGGCGGTCGCGCCAGAACTGTACTTCCGTGAAGGCGATCCCAATGACTACCATGACATTCCGACGCTGTTTAAAGAGCTGGTCAGCAAAGTGCCTGACAGTCAGGTGCTGGCGGATCTCGATCACGCAGCGAACTGGGCTGCCCGTAACGGTGGGGATATTCGCCGCATGGGGATTACCGGTTTCTGCTGGGGCGGACGCATCAGCTGGCTTTATGCCGCGCACAACCCGCAGCTGCGCGCCGCCGTGGCCTGGTATGGTCGGCTGGTTGGCGAAAAAACCATGAAGCAGCAAAAGCACCCTATCGATATCGCCGTCGATCTGAACGCACCGGTTCTGGGATTATACGGTGGTCAGGATGACGGCATTCCGCTGGAAAGCGTCGAGCAGATGCGTCAGGCACTGCATGCGGCCAATGCCAACGCTGAGATTATTGTTTATCCCGATGCCGGACATGCTTTCAACGCTGACTATCGTCCGAGCTACCACGCAGAATCGGCAACCGATGGCTGGGCGCGCATGTTAGCCTGGTTTACGCAATACGGCGTTGCACCCACGACGTGATCAAAAAAAGGGGGCGCGCAAGCGCCCCAACATACTGACAACGTATTGACACAACACCAGGAAATCAGGCGGTTTCACCCCGCAGGTTTTTTGCCGCTTTAACCATGTTAGCCAGTGCCTGTCGGGTTTCGCGCCAGCCACGGGTTTTCAGGCCGCAGTCCGGATTCACCCACAGACGTTCTTCTGGAATACTTTGTGCCGCCTTACGTAACAAATTTTCTATCCACTCGACATCGGGTACGTTGGGCGAGTGAATATCGTAAACACCGGGCCCGATTTCGTTTGGATATTCGAACGCGTTAAATGCATCCAGCAAATCCATATCAGAACGCGACGTTTCGATGGTAATCACGTCCGCATCCAGTGCCGCAATGGATGCCATGATGTCGTTAAACTCGCAATAACACATGTGCGTGTGAATCTGTGTGTCGTCTTTGGCGACGGCGGCGTTTAACCGAAACGCCTCTACCGCCCAGCGCAGATAGTCGGCCCAGTCTGACTGATGCAGCGGTAAGCCTTCACGCAGCGCAGGCTCATCAATCTGAATGATGCCAATACCGGCGGTTTCCAGATCGGCAACTTCATCACGCAGCGCCAGCGCAATCTGTTTGGCGATCGTTTCACGTGATACATCCTCACGCGGGAATGACCAACAAAGAATCGTTACCGGACCCGTCAACATGCCTTTTACCGGCTTATCGGTGAGTGACTGAGCATACCTCGCCCACTCGACGGTAATGGCTTCCGGACGGCTGACATCACCAATGATCACCGGCGGTTTAACACAACGTGAACCGTAGCTTTGTACCCAACCATTTTGCGTAAACACGAAGCCATCCAGATTCTCGCCGAAGTATTCCACCATATCGTTGCGTTCGGCCTCGCCATGAACCAGCACGTCCAGCCCCAGACGCTCCTGTTCAACAATCGCCTGCTTGATGTGCCCGGCAATACCGGTACGGTAATGCGCGCTATCTATTGCGCCTTTTTTGAAGTCGAGACGCAGGCCACGAATTTCGGGGGTTTGTGGAAAGGAGCCGATGGTAGTGGTCGGCCACGCGGGCAGATTGAAACGCTGGCGCTGTGCTCTGGCCCGCTCGGGGTAAGCACTGGCGCGCGCGGTATCTTTGGCCTGAACGTTTGCCAGACGCTGCGCAACAGCCGCATTGTGAACGCGGCTTGAGTGAGCGCGCGCCTGAACCGGCGCGCTCCACTCCACCAGGGAGCCGGGATCGTTGTGATTAAGCGCCGTGCTCAGTAGCGACAGCTCACGACATTTTTGCAACGCAAAGGCAAACCAGCTTTTCACTTCATCGTCCAGACGGGTTTCTACGCTGAGATCGATGGGGCTGTGCAGCAGTGAGCATGAGGTACCAATCCACAGGTGCTTGCGTGAGCCCACCAGCGGCTGCAGGCGTTCAAACCAGTGGCTGAGATCGGCACGCCAGACGTTACGACCATTGATGACACCGACAGACAGCAGCCACTCTGCGGGCAGTTGTTGGTTCAACCGCTGAATGTCATCTTTGCCCTGCACCAGATCCACATGCAGGCCTTGCACGGGCAGTGACCTGATGACATCCAGGTTCTGACCGATGCTGTCAAAATAGGTGGTGAGCAGCAGTTTGCTATGCCCCTGTAATGCAGCGTAAGTCGGTTTAAACGCATCACGCCATGCCTGCGGCAGTTCCAGCGCCAGGGCGGGCTCATCAATCTGTACCCACTCTATGTTGCGCTTTTTCAGTTCGGCCAGGATCTGCTGATAAACGGGCAGAATGTCGTTCAGCAGTGACAGACGATCAAACGGCACGCCTTTTACTTTCCCCAGCCAGAGGTAGGTTACCGGGCCTAACAATACGGGCTTGATGTGATGACCCAGCACCAGCGCCTCGTCCACGTCATCCAGCAGTTGAGTCCAGGTTAACGAAAACGACTGCCCTTGAGTAAATTCTGGCACGATGTAGTGATAGTTGGTGTTAAACCATTTGGTCATTTCCGCCGCTGCCGCCGGCTCACCCGTCGGTGCACGACCACGGCCCAGGCGGAACAGCGTATCCAGATCAACGGAGCCATCGTTGTTTTGATGGCGAGCAGGCACATTGCCCAGCATCAGGCTGGTCGTCAGCACGTGATCGTACCAGGCAAAATCACCGACCGGCAACACATCGACGCCGGCCTCTTTCTGTTGTTGCCAGTGGCGGGCGCGCAGTTCGCGACCCACCGCCAGAAGTTCTTCCTGCGTGATGTTGCCAGCCCAATAACTTTCTTGTGCTTTTTTTAGCTCACGACGCAGGCCAATACGTGGAAAACCGAGAGTATGATTCAGGATAGTCATTCACTATTCTCCAGAAATTCTTCGGCTTTAGCGGGTCGCTAAAGATGTTTAGCCGTCCAGATGTTTACACCGCTATATTCTGCGGGTACTGTATGTTCCTCAAGCGCAAATTATTCAGTTTCGATGTGAAGGACTCTCATGATCGAATTCAAACACCTCCGGACGCTTCAGGCTCTGCAGAATACGGGCTCGCTGGCAGCGGCAGCGGCTCAGCTTCATCAGACACAGTCGGCGTTATCACATCAGTTCAGCGATCTGGAACAGCGGCTGGGATTCCGTCTGTTTGTCCGTAAAAGTCAGCCATTACGTTTTACGCCGCAGGGCGAAATTTTATTGCAGTTGGCAGAACAGATACTGCCGCAGATTCAGCAGGCACTTCAGGCCTGCCACGAGCCGCATCAGACAACCCTGCGCGTGGCGATTGAGTGTCACAGCTGTATCCAGTGGCTTACGCCGGCATTAGATAAGTTTCGCCAGAGCTGGCCCCAGGTGGTGATGGATTTTAAATCCGGCGTGACCTTTGATCCGCAGCCTGCCCTGCAGCAGGGGGAACTGGATATTGTATTAACCTCGGATATCCTGCCGCGCTCAGGCTTGTTCTATTCCCCGATGTTCGATTTCGAAGTCCGACTGGTGCTGGCACCGGATCATCCTCTGGCACAGGTTGAACATATTTCCCCTGACGATCTGGCGGATGAAGTCCTGATGATTTATCCGGTACAACGCCAGCGGCTGGATATCTGGCGTCACTTTCTGCAACCTGCTGGCATCAGCCCTGCACTTAAGAACGTCGATAACACCCTGTTAATGATTCAGATGGTATCGGCGCGCATGGGAATTGCGGCACTGCCGCACTGGGTGGTAGAAAGCTTTGAAAAACAGGGACTGGTGATCACCAAAACGCTGGGCGACGGCTTATGGAGCCGCCTTTATGCCGCCGTGCGCGACGGGGAACAGCGTCAGCCGGTACTGGAAGCCTTTATGCGTTTTGCCCGTCAGCATGCCTGCGAGCATCTGCCGTTCGTCAGGGACGCCGCGCATCCTGCTAAGGTTTTATCGCGTGAGTGACAAAGCTGCACGGTAGCAGGCAAAATCCCCTATAATGCGCAGCCTGTCGATTTACCATGAGAAGATCTCACCATGACTAACAACGATATTCTGCGCAGCGTGCGCTATATGCTCGATCTGAACGATGCCAAAATGGTGGCGATTTTTGCGCTGGCTGAATGTGAGGTTGCTCAGGCTGATATCACCAGCTGGCTGAAGAAAGATGAGGATGCGGCATTCCGTCCCTGCCCCGATGTTGTGATGGGATACTTCCTTAACGGTTTAATTTTTCATCGCCGTGGCAAAAGTGAAGACGCGCCCGCGCCGTCCATTGAGCGCAAGATGAACAATAACATTTTCATGAAAAAGCTGCGCATCGCGTTTGATTTAAAAACGACGGATATTCCTGAGGTGCTAAAAAAGGCCAATTTTACGGTTTCTCAGGCAGAGATTGGCGCGATCTTCCGCAAACCGGATCATAAAAATTACCGTGAATGCGGTGACCAGATTTTGCGTAATTTCCTTAAAGGGCTGACGATGATTCATCGGCCCGCCACAGGCAAACCCGCTTAAAACGCAGCTCGATGGTATTGCACCCGGTCGGGAAAGCAGACATCCGTGCCCGTTTGCTTTCCTGCCTGAGGCGCAGAGGCTGTGTCCTGTCGCTCGCTCGCGAAATATGTCATCACGAGTAAGCATAAGCCGTTCAGCCTTTAGCGCATCAGGCATCACTCGCCTGACGAGGCGCCCGGCGCGCCTTCTCATCCCCCACTGATCTTTTTTCCCGCTAAGGTCAGCCCGGCTATTTCGCGCTGTTACCGACTACCCAGCGCTTATGTACCCACAGCGACGCCATAATCACGAGGGCACCTGCGATAAAGCTTGGCCAGTGCGGTTTTTGCTGCCATATCGCAAGGTTAACCAGCAATCCGGCCGGAACGTGCATGTTATTCATAATGCCCAACGTGCCGGCATCGACCTGCGTTGCCCCATAGTTCCACATAAAATAACCCAGTCCCGACGCCGCAACGCCCAACCACACAAGGATTCCCCATTGCAGCGTCGTCGTGGGTAATTTGTTGGGATTGCCCCAGGCTGCCCAGGCAATAATAGCTATCAGCACCGCGCCCAGATAAAACCACGAAAACGCCGTGTGCTGCGGCATCGGCCGGGTTTCCTGCAAACGCTTATAGCCCACCATCCCGGCCGCGAAGCAGATATTGGCTAACTGCACTAACAGCAGACCAAACCAGAAGTTTTCGCTGACTTTGTCGTAGCGAATAATCGCCGCGCCCGCAACGGCCAGCAAGGCACTGAAAATGTATCCGACGCGCAGAGGCCTTCGACTTATCAGGTCGTAGATCAAGGTGACATAGAGCGGCGTCATCACGGTAAACAGCAGGAATTCTGACACGCTCAAATACAAATAGGCTTCAAAACTCAGTAAATACATAATGCCCAGTTGCAGCATCCCGACCAGCATATAGAGCAAGAGCGTTGAAGGCCGGTAGCCACGCCAGCGCAGGAACGGCAGAAAGACAATGGCAGCCAGCGCCAGGCGCATCAATACGGAAAACCAGCTGTCGACCTGCCCGGCAAGGTACTCACCGATCAGGCTAAAAGAAAATGCCCACAGAATGGTAGTAACGATCAATAAAAGCACGGTAACAACCCCGAAATAAACAGAGCGTCAGTGTAAACAAAGTCCTGAATCAGAGCTGATTTATCTGGTTTACATCTGGTTATTTACCAGGCATTCAGGCGTTATCTTTTCTCTCTGCCTGTTTTATCCTTCCCACACCACGCCTGTTGCCGCCAAAAATGTGCGAAAAAGCGCATCTGCCTGGCATTTTCGCGCTTTACTGTAATAAAACTGTAACAAATTTGTCATTCATCACAGTAAACGGCACTGTCTCTGTCTATTCTCTGCGCGAAATGGTGCATCGCGAGCACCATTTTTTTATGTTTCGACCCAACCTGCTGGGGAATCAAAACCATAATGCGCCCGGAGGGCCACCATAATGTTAAGTATTTTTAAACCTGCACCACACCAGCCCCAGGTGGCAGAGGATCGTGTCGATCCCCTCTATCGCCGCCTGCGTTGGCAGATCTTCATCGGTATTTTCTTTGGCTATGCGGCTTACTATCTGGTCAGGAAAAATTTTGCCCTGGCCATGCCTTATCTGGTTGAACAGGGCTTCTCGCGCGGCGATCTGGGGTTTGCGCTTTCGGGCATCTCTATCGCTTACGGCTTTTCCAAGTTCATTATGGGTTCGGTATCGGATCGCTCTAATCCCCGCGTTTTTTTACCTGCCGGATTGATTCTGGCCGCTGTCGTGATGCTGTTCATGGGGTTTGTTCCCTGGGCGACCTCCAGCATTATGGTGATGTTTGTCTTGCTGTTTATCTGTGGCTGGTTCCAGGGAATGGGCTGGCCGCCCTGCGGACGCACCATGGTGCACTGGTGGTCGCAAAAAGAGCGTGGCGGTATTGTGTCGGTGTGGAACTGTGCGCATAACGTCGGCGGGGGAATTCCGCCCCTGCTGTTTTTGCTGGGAATGGCGTGGTTTAACGACTGGAAAGCGGCCCTTTATATGCCCGCCTTCGGCGCGATTGCCATTGCAATCCTGGCCTTTGCGCTGATGCGAGATACACCACAGTCCTGTGGCCTGCCGCCTGTTGAGGCTTATAAAGACGATTATCCGGCGGATTACAACGCGAGCCATGAAGAAGAATTCACCGCAAAACAAATCTTCATGAAGTATGTCCTGCCAAACAAATTACTGTGGTATATCGCCCTGGCAAACGTGTTTGTTTATCTGCTGCGTTACGGCATTCTGGACTGGTCGCCGACGTACCTCAAAGAGGTAAAACACTTCACCCTGGATAAGTCATCGTGGGCTTACTTCTTCTATGAATATGCAGGAATTCCCGGCACGCTGTTGTGCGGCTGGATGTCAGATAAAGTCTTTCGCGGAAACCGTGGAGCGACGGGCGTGTTCTTTATGACGCTGGTCACCATCGCGACGGTGGTTTACTGGCTTAATCCGCCAGGAAATCCCGGTGTAGATATGGCCTGCATGATAATCATTGGCTTTTTGATCTATGGTCCGGTGATGCTGATAGGGCTACATGCGCTGGAACTCGCACCGAAAAAAGCCGCCGGGACGGCAGCCGGTTTTACCGGATTGTTCGGTTATCTGGGCGGTTCGGTCGCAGCCAGCGCCATTGTGGGTTACACGGTGGACTATTTTGGCTGGGATGGCGGCTTCCTGGTGATGATTGTGGGCTGTGTGCTGGCGGTGATTTTGTTACTGCTCACCATGGTCAGCGAGCATAAACACAAACAAAAACTGGCGTAACCGTCAGAAGGCCGGTTCGCCGGCCTTCTGCGCAGGCGCGCTACGATAAATACAACTTTCTTAGCGTTGCCGGCACCGCATCCTCGGCGTTGCTGCCAATCACTTCCAGCTCCGGCAGGGTATCTTTCAGACGCTGGTGCGCGTTAGCCATAATGCAGCCCTTGCCTGCCATACTCAGCATTTCTACGTCGTTCATACCATCACCAAAGGCAATACAGTCTTTCAGCGTAAAGCCTAACTGTTTCGCTACGGATTCAAGTGCATGACCTTTAGAAACACCGCCCGCCATCACCTCCAGACAGGTCGGCAGTGAAAAGCTGACGTTAACGCGATCGCCCCAGCGCGCTTCAATCGCCAGCTCCATAGGAATCAGATGCTCAGGCTCTTCACAGGTGAAAAAGACTTTGCTGATGCCGTCAGTCGGCAATATACCCGGTTCATAAACCTGATAATGGAAATCGGATTCGCGAAAATAGTCTTTCTCTGCCGGGCTGCAACGGCTGACAAACCACTCATCATCGCGATAAACGTGCGTCAGCACTTCCGGATGATGGTACTGCAGCCCAAACAGATCCTGGGCAATATCCATATCCAGATTGTGGCTAAAAATCAGCTCTCCTGCAGGATTGTGCACGCGCGCGCCGTTTGACGTAATCATATACGCCGGAATACCCAGCTTGTCGCGCATTTGCCCAACATCAATATGATGGCGGCCCGTGGCGAAAATAAAGTGAATGCCTTGTGCAACCAGCTGTTGCAAGGTTTCGCGGGCATCAGGCGTGAGGCGATGTTCGGGGGAAAGCAGTGTGCCGTCCAGGTCGGACACAACAATGTGGTACATGAAAACCTCGGGTATCTGTGTCGGTTGGCCGTAGCCGGTAATGTAAACGGAGTACTAATGATGCGACAAAAAGAAATCGACGATCGCATTGAGTGCTTCAGCACGCATGCTGTCTTTTTCAAACAGGATCTCGTGGCGCGCACCTTTAATGATCTGGGGTTTGCGTCCCTCACAGGGATGCCCCGCCGCCGCCATGGCGGTACAAAAAAGATCTTGTGAGCGGTTATCTACCACGCTGTCTTCGCTGGCCTGCAGCAGCAGCAGCGGGGTCGTCATTTTATCCACCTGACTGAAGATGTTACGTCCGGCATGAATGCCTTCCCGAACCCAGTGATAAGTGGGTCCGCCAACACGAATGGCCGGATCGTCCGCATAAAAACGCAGGCTGCGCCGATAACGCTCATGGCTGTGTGTCAGGCGATTAATGCCAAAAGGATGCGCCCGCCAGCGCCCTGTGCCTAACGCATAGCCATCGCGCACGGCAGGCCTTTTTTCCGCCCAGTCGAGTATTTTATGCGCCAGAAAAGAGGGTAACGGCAAAGCAATGCCAAACATCGGCGCGACCAGTGCCGCAGCATGAAACGCACCAGGCTGACGCGCCAGAAACAGGGCCAGAATCGCCCCGCCCATCGAATGGGCTAACGCATAACGCTGCTGATAATGACGGCTTACAATCTCTTTGAGATAAAGCGTTTCGAGATCATCAACATAGTGGGAAAACTCCACGACATGTCCACGATGAGAGTCGTCCAGCAGGCGATCCGATCGTCCCTGTCCCCGATGATCGAGCACGATCACGTCAAATCCGCAGTGGAACAGATCGTAAGCCAGCTCAGGGTATTTAACGTAGCTCTCAATGCGCCCGGGTACGATCAAAATAACGCGCTTATGTTTCGGTGAAATGAACCGGACATAACGTAACGTCAGATTTTCAACGCCGGTAAATTCACACTCTTCACGGCTGTGCCAGAAATCAAGCAATGGGCCGGTAGCAAAGGCGGCAAACGCCTGTTCACGTTGCAGCCAGCTTGCTCTGTGTTGCTTCATCCGCCCTCCTGGTTGCCGAAAAAAAAGAGTCTGAACGGCCGCATGATGCCCGTAGCCCTGCGCATCATTCTGGCGTATTGTGTCACACTTCAGACGCGACAGGGAGTACAACCCATGACCATCGAATGGTGGCTGACCTATCTTCTTACCACCACAATTCTTAGCCTTTCGCCCGGCTCTGGTGCCATTAACACCATGAGCACCGGCATCAGTCACGGTTATCGTGGCGCGGTCGCGTCTATTTCTGGCTTGCAGGTCGGTCTTGCACTGCATATCGCCCTGGTGGGGATCGGTCTTGGGGCGCTCTTTTCCCAGTCGCTGCTGGCGTTTGAGATTTTAAAGTGGGCTGGTGCAGGTTATCTGGTCTGGCTGGGCATCCAACAGTGGCGCACTGCGGGCGCTATTGACCTTAACGCCATGTCGAAAGCCATGCCGCGTCGTCGTCTGTTCAAACGGGCGGTGATGGTGAACCTGACCAATCCGAAAAGCATTGTGTTTCTGGCGGCGCTGTTTCCCCAGTTTATCCTGCCTCACCAGCCACTCATGCTGCAGTATCTGGTACTGGGCGTAACAACCGTCCTGGTGGATATCGTGGTTATGATTGGCTATGCCACGTTAGCCACGCGCATTGCAGGATGGATTAAAGGACCTAAGCAGATGAAGCTGATGAACCGCATTTTCGGCGGCTTATTCATTGCGATTGGGGGACTGCTCGCCAGCGCCAGACGTATCGCCTGACCGGGCCGAGGCTGCCGCTGACAGTGACCCTGTCGGCGGCTTACCGCAGTGGCGCTGAAGTGACCGATAATCGGTTATCAGCGCGACAGGATCAGGTGAATGCCAAAACCAGCGAACAGCACGCCCGCCACGCCATCCACCCACTTGGCAGCACGTTGATATTTATCCCGCATCCACGGCAGGGAAAAAATAGCAGCGACCAGAGAAAACCACGCAAAAGTCTCGACACTTATCAGCACGAACAGCCCCCAGCGTTCCAGCTCGCCCATATCGTTACCGATAAACAATGAGAAGACGCTACCAAAGTAGATCACCGCTTTCGGGTTAGACAAGTTGGTCAGCAGGCCTTTAATAAAGCTTCTGCCTTTCTTTGGCAGCTCGGCGACAGGTTCCTGCTGGACGGGCTGCTTATGACGCTGGCGCGCTGAGCTGATTAACTGCCATCCCATCCATAACAGATAGAGTCCGCCACCGACCATGATGATTTGGTGTAACCAGGCCATCTTTTGCAGAATCAGATGCAGGCCCATTAATGCCACCCCAGCCCAGACCATAACGGCCAGCGTAATGCCCAAAACACCCAACATGGCTTCTTTGCGCGAACGACTGGCGGCGGTTTGCGAGACAAAAAAGAAATCGGGGCCGGGGCTCATCAGCGCAACAAGATGGACCAGGGCAATGGTACTGAACAAGATCAACATGATAACGCCTCTTTACTCTTCATCGAGATGTTCTTTAATCATCAGCAAAAAGGGCTTACCAAAACGTTCCAGTTTGCGATGACCTACCCCATTCACGCTCAACATTTCAGACGCACTGACCGGCATCTGCTCAGCCATCTCCAGCAACGTAGCATCGTTGAATACTACATAGGGAGGAATATTCTCTTCATCCGCAATCGCTTTACGCAGCTTGCGCAGTTTAGCAAACAGCTTGCGGTCATAGTTGCCACCATAGACTTTTGCCGACCCGCTGCTTTTAGGTCTGGCGGTTATCAGTCTTGGCACCGCCAGCATCAGCGGGACTTCACCGCGTAATACCGGTCGGGCGGCTTCCGTCAGCTGCAGCGCGGAGTGCATAGCAATGTTTTGCGTAACCAGTCCCAGATGAATTAACTGACGCAAAACACTGACCCAATGCTCATGGCTGTTTTCTTTACCCAGCCCATACACGGGCAGCTTGTCGTGTCCCTGCTCACGGATGCGGTGATTATTGGCACCACGCAATACTTCAACAATGTAGCCCATACCAAAACGCTGGCCGACACGATAAATACTGGAAAGCGCCTTCTGGGCCTCCACCAGGCCGTCATAGCGTTTAGGTGGATCGAGGCAAATATCACAGTTTCCGCAGGGTTGCTGTCGTCCTTCACCAAAGTAGTTCAGCAGCACCAAACGACGACAGGTCTGCGCTTCGGCAAACGCATTCATCGCATTCAGTTTGTGACGTTCAATATCCTGTAACGGGCCGGGCTGCTTCTCTTCAAGGCATTTACGTAGCCAGGCCATATCAGCAGGATCGTAGAGCATCATGGCTTCCGCAGGCAGGCCATCACGTCCGGCGCGTCCTGTTTCCTGATAATAAGATTCTATATTGCGCGGAATATCGAAGTGCACCACAAAACGCACATTCGGCTTGTTGATGCCCATCCCAAATGCCACGGTCGCCACCACGATTTGCAGATCGTCGCGCTGGAATGCTTCCTGTACGCTGGCGCGCTGCGCGCTATCAATACCGGCATGATATGCCCCGACGCTCAGGCCACGGCTTTGCAGACGCGCTGCCGTATCTTCGACTTTTGCCCGGCTGTTACAGTAGATAATGCCGCACTTACCCCGCTGATCCTGCACGTAGCGCAGCAACTGATCGGTCGGCTTAAACTTTTCCACCAGGGTGTAACGAATGTTCGGACGGTCAAAGCTACTGATTTGAATCAGTGGGTCCTGCATATGAAGCAGGTTAACGATATCAAGTCGGGTCGTTTCGTCAGCGGTCGCCGTCAGGGCCATCACAGGCAGATCGGGGAAACGCTGGCGCATCTTACCCAGCGCGCCATATTCCGGACGGAAATCGTGCCCCCACTGCGAAATACAGTGCGCCTCATCCACGGCAAGCATACAGGGCTGCCAGTGCGCCAGGCTTTCAAGGAAGTTGTCCATCATCAGACGTTCTGGCGCAATATAAAGCAGCTTAACGCGCCCATTACGGCAATCCGCCATCACGGCCTGCTGCTGCTCGCGCGTCATGGTCGAATTCAGACAGGCTGCAGCCACGCCGTTCGCCAGCAGTTGATCTACCTGATCTTTCATCAGAGAGATTAATGGTGACACCACCAGCGTCAGCCCCTCGAGCACCAGCGCCGGGATCTGATAGCAGAGTGATTTACCGCCGCCGGTTGGCATCACCACCAGACAATCCCGCCCACTCAGCGCTTCATTGATAATGGCCTGCTGACCGGGACGAAACTGCTGGTAGCCAAAAGTATCCTGCAATACCTGCTTAGCCAACGCTTCCTGATTAAGAACTGCCGAGGTTGCCACTGTATTCCTGACTTAATGGTTAATTAGAACAAATCGTTAAGCGTTACACCTACGCCCAAGCGTGTCTGACGGTGGTTATAGTCAATAAGGGATTCGCCATAGCCGCTGAACAGCTGGGTGTAGAAACGCACGTGCGTAGTAATCGGGTAGCTCCAGCCCAGCGTAGCGCCGCCATAGCCGCTATTCCAGTTATAGTTGCCTTCCACGCTAAAAATGCTGTCACCCATCGCGTAACCCACTTTGGCACGGTAGTAGCCCATGTATTTCGTAATATCGGGGTTATCATCCGTACTGGCGCTTTCAGAAATACGGAACCAGGGTTTGACCTCCACCAGGAAATTACCGTTTTGCGCCATCAGGCGGGTATAAACGCGGTTCCAGCTGCGGGAAGTCGGATCGCTGCGACCATTGGACTGATGATTAACGCCCACTTCAACATCACGCAGCGTCCAGCCAGCGAGAGAGTAATCCGTCGCCCAGCCCAGGAAAATCTGTGGCTCGTAGTTCGTCTCCCGGAAAGGTGACGACTCTTTTTTATTCGATACCTGCCACCATGAGCGCTGCGTGTAAGACGCCGCTAACACGGAGTTATCACCCACGATGCCGCGCCATAGCGGAAATGCCAGGCTGAGCTGGAATTTCACTTCGTCTTTGCGTGCGTTTTTTGCCCAGTTATAAGAGGAAATCGCCTCTTTATTGATGTCGCTGGTGTACGTGTACAGCAGATAGTTATTTTCGTAAGGATAAAGCACAAACGGATTGTCGTGCTGCTCCAGCAGATTGGCAATAATGCTGCCCCTCACCTGCGGTGCGTCGTGAACGTGTTTGATCGTGGCTTCGTCCGCCTGCGCCAAAGCAGGAAGTAACATTGCCGCCAGCAAGGCGCGATGCTTACGCATAGGATTCTCCGGTGAAAACTGCGTATTCATAAAAGCGAAAGGGTGTCTTAAAAAGCAGGACATTCTACACACAAATGTGAGCGAACATCAGCGCTGATTTCCTAAACTGGAAAGCCTGTCGAGCGAAGCATAGAATAAACAACTTGTTAACATCTACAGTTTATTTGCCAGCTATTCAGGACTAAACACCATGTCATCCGTGCTATTGACTCAGCAGGAAGCTCGCCGCCTGGTCGGTGAAATTTTTATTTATCACATGCCGTTTAATCAGGCTCTCGGCCTGGAGCTGGATCGCCTTGACGCCGACTACGCTGAAATTAGTTTTGCGAACAAAACCATGCTGGTCGGCAATGCCGCTCAGCAGATCCTGCACGGTGGTGTGACCGCCGCCGTACTGGATGTGGCAGCGGGTATGGTGTGCGTCAGTCATGCGTTGACGCGTGATGAAAGTATTCGCGAGGAGGTGCTGCGCCAGCGGCTGTCTCGTATGGGAACGATTGATATGCGGGTTGACTATCTGCGTCCCGGTCGGGGCGAGCGTTTTATTGCCACCAGCCGTTTGCTGCGCGCCGGGAATAAAGTCTCTGTCGCACGGGTTGAATTACACAATCAGCAGGGTGACTACCTGGCGACCGCCACGGCAACTTATCTGACAGGCTGACAGGGAAAAGGAACGTGGGGCTGCCGCGCTGGCATCCCACGTCTACGTCAGATGGGCATCAGAACAGGGTATTCGCATTAGCCGATTTTTCAGGCACCTCCTGAACCACATCCCAGTGCTCAACAATTTTTCCTTTTTTAACCCGGAAAATATCCGTCACGGCCCGGCCACGATCGTTTTTACCGTTGGTTGATTGCACATGTAGCCACACCAGATCGCCATCCGTTGCACTGCGTACGATGCGCGCTTTTGACTGCGGGTTTTTCCTGAAAAAATCGGAAAAAAAGTTAACAAGCGGTGCCTTACCATTGGGCAATCCGGGATTGTGCTGGCGGTAATCGTCCGCCACAACCCGGGCCGCTTCTGCGACATTATGGTGATTAAAAAATTGATCATAGAAGTTGAGCACCAATGCACGATTAGCCTCTTCCGTCTTGAGATCGCGGCCGTCGCCGGGTTGCGCGGCGTAAACCGCGCCCGCTGTCAGGATACCTACCGCCAGCAACAGGTTTTTCAGAAAGGTGGTCATCATTATTCTCCTTGCGCATTTGTTATGGCGCTAACCGCTACGCGCCCGAAAGTCAGTCCTGACAGGCCGCCAAAGATGAGCCAGACTCGCCATCAGGTTTTGATATCACACCAGGTCACAAAAATAGACTGGTCACGTTGTGGATGTTACATTCGCCAAAAATGGTTAACAAGAAGTCACGTTGTGATGACCCAGTCACGTGAACGTGACTATTGACGCTGCGCAGGAACTCACCGATGCCAAAATCTTTACCCGCAACCTTTACTTACGAGCAACCTTGTCCCATCCGTGACGTACTTGACCGGATAGGTGATAAATGGAGTTTATTGATTCTGGAGGCGCTGGCCGAACAGACGCTGCGGTTCAATGAGCTTCACCGTCATATCGGGGATGTCGCCCGCCAGGTCCTGTCGCGCAGTCTGAAGCGGCTGGAAATGGACGGTTATATCCTGCGGACGCTCTATCCGGAAGTGCCGCCACGGGTTGAGTACAGCCTGACGGATTTAGGCCGTTCATTTCTCAAACCCATGCAGCAACTGATTGAGTGGGCAGACAGCAATCATCAGACCATTTGTCTTGCTCGCCAGCGCGCCCTTGAGCCGGATAAAGACTGACCCTGTTTTATCACCCTATCTGGCTACAGAGATAACGAAGACTGCGGTAATATTGCGGCCCTCTGTCACGCCACTTCACCTTAGTGCCCTCCGGTACAGGACGAATTTTCAGGATATGTTATGGATACCCAGCAAACCCGTCAGGGAATAGGTTTTGCGCTTGGCGCGTATTTCATTTGGGGCATTGCGCCCGCCTACTTCAAAGTAGTCAAGGCCGTTCCTGCTACCGAAATCATGACCCACAGGGTGATCTGGTCAGCCCTGTTCATGCTGTTATTGATCACACTGAGTCGCAGTTGGGGCCAGGTCAGAAGCGTGCTGCGTCAGCCCAAAAAAGTGTGGCTACTGGCACTCACGGCGGTCACGGTGGGGGGGAACTGGCTGCTGTTTATCTGGGCGGTGAACAACCAGCACATGCTGGAGGCAAGCCTGGGCTATTTTATCAACCCATTGATTAACGTCGTGTTTGGCATGATTTTTCTGCGTGAACGCTTTCGTCGTCTGCAGTGGCTGGCGGTGGCCCTGGCGGCCTTCGGCGTGCTTTTGCAACTGTGGCAATTTGGCTCTGTGCCGGTGATTGCTTTAGGCCTGGCGTTCAGCTTTGCGTTCTACGGCTTAATGAGAAAGAAAATTCAGGTCGATGCCCAGAGCGGCATGCTGATAGAAACGCTGTGGCTGTTTCCGCTGGCCGCACTCTACCTGTTTGGCGTTGCCGACAGCAGTACCAGCCACCTTAGCGCCAATCCCATGAGCCTGAACCTGCTGCTGATCGCCGCAGGCATCGTCACCACCATTCCGCTGATGTTCTTCGCGGCAGCCTGTACCCGACTGCGCCTGTCCACGGTGGGCTTCTTTCAGTATCTTGGCCCGACGCTGATGTTCCTGCTGGCGGTGCTGTTTTATGGCGAAACGGTTACGCCAGATAAAATGGTGACCTTTGGGTTTATCTGGCTGGCGCTGCTGGTCTTTATTCTGGATGCCGTGGCATTTTCAGCGCGGAGCCGTATGCGCAAAGCGTGATATAAAGCGCGCCATTGCCGGACCGGTCAGTAAAATAGTGAACAAGCGCAGAGTCTGCATCGCCATCACAAACGCCATATCTACCCGGCTTCCGGCAGCAATAATCGCCACCGTGTCCAGTCCACCCGGACTGGTGGCGAGATAGGCGGTCATCAGATCGATATGCAAAACGCGGGTTAACATCCAGGCCAGTCCACCACACAGCAACATCAGGCCAAAAATTGACAGCAGCATCTGCGGCAACGTACTTAACGCCAGTTTGAAAATCGGTCGGGTAAAGCGTAACCCCACGCTCCAGCCAATCAAGGCGTACGCCAGCGCAAGCAGCCATTCAGGCATCTGCAGCACTGCCGTGCCGGTTGAATGCAGCGTGGCGCCAATCAGTGCCGGTATCAGTAATGCCCCGGACGGAATACGCAGCCATGGCCCCAGCCAGGCGCTGCAGATGACCAGGCACATCGTTACCAGAAAACCGCCGTTAAGCGCGGGAAACCATATCAGTGAACCCGCATGACCGCCGTCGCCCAGGCCGATACGCGCCACCATGGCCGCCGCGCCCGCAACAAACAGCACACGCAGATACTGCATGAAAGCAACCAAACGCACGTCGGCACCGAATTCGCCCGCCATCGCCACCATCGCTGAGGCACCGCCCGGTGAAGACCCCCACGCGCCCGTGGGACCAGGAAGCGGGCTGAAACGCACCAGCAAAAAGCCCGACAGGCCACTGGCCGCCAGCGTCAGCAGCAGTACCGCTAACACAACAGGCCAGTCCTGTAACAGCGGCGTCAGGATAGAAGGTGACAGGCTCTGCGCAATCATGCAGCCCAGTACCGCCTGCGACAGCAGGAATAACCGCTTATTAATACGCAGTGTGGCACCGGACAGGCCCATGACCACGCCAACGATCATCGGCCCCAGCAGCAGGGCGGCAGGCACGTGAAAATACTGGAAGATCGCACCGAGTAATACAGATGACACTAACAGCAGCAGCCACTGCCAGCGCAACGAAAGAGAGTCCATAAAAAATCAATCAATTATGAAAATTGAGCGGGTAGATTAGCAGAATTAAGGCGACAGGCCAGCTAAATGGGCCGAATTAACAGCCCGTGCTGATGATTAAAGCCAGTTTTTACGCTTGAAATAGAGATAAGGTGCAAGGCCTGCAAGCATCATCAGGCAAATGGCGCCAGGATAGCCAAAGCTCCACTTCAGTTCAGGCATAAATTCAAAGTTCATGCCGTAGCTGGATGCCACCAGCGTTGGCGGCAGGAAAACCACGGATACCACCGAGAAGATCTTGATGATGCGGTTCTGCTCAATGTTGATAAAGCCCATCGCTGCCTGCATCAGGAAGTTTACCTTCTGGAACAGCGACTCATTGTGTGGCAACAGCGACTCGATATCCCGCAGAATTTCACGCGCCTGCTCCAGTTGGTTGCCTGGCAAACGTGCCTTACGGACCAAAAAGTTAAGTGCACGCTGGGTATCCATCAGACACAAACGCACCTTCCAGCCGATATCTTCCAGCTCGGCTAATCGTGATAACGCCTGGTCGTATTCCTCACCCTGCTGGCCTTCCATGATGACGCGGCTGAGCTTTTCCAGAGCGCTGTAGATGTTTTCAATCTCGTCTGCCAGCTGTTCGATTTTCGTCTCGAACAGATCAAGCAGCAGCTCATAAGCGTTGCCATCAATCAGCGTCTGGTTACGGGCGCGCATACGGTAAAGGCGAAAGGCGGGGAGTTCACGTTCGCGCAGCGTATATAAACGCCCTTCGCGGATGGTAAACGCAACGGTTGAGTTGCCAGCGTGATCTTCGGCATCCTCAAAGAAGAAGAAGGAGTGAATGTGCAGGCCGTCTTCATCTTCGAAGAAACGCGCCGAGGCTTCAATGTCTTCCAGTTCAGGGCGCGTTGCCAGGCTCTGGCCCAGTTCGGATTGCACGCGATCGCGCTCGCCTTCTTCAGGCTCGACCAGGTCAACCCAAACTGACGTGGTCAGTTTATCGCTTTCATCTTCCAGTTCCAGACGCGTCAGGCGGCTGTTATCAAGTTTAAATGCGCTCAGCATAGCAAGACTCCCCATTGCAGACTTTATGGGACAACGCTGTCGGCCGGTCTGAATTCAGACCCGCGAACCTGAACACGGATAAAGGATAAATCAGTGCTGACTCGTGCGACGGATTAAAAAGGGAGGTCGCTGATAACCGCTAAGGCTACCAGCGTAATGAGATAGCCTTAGATGTTATTCCTGAAAACCAGGTTAATGAGCCAGCATCGACTGGGCGTGTCCAAGGCATTGTCCTCTCATGATAATAGTGCGCGCATGTTACGCTGAGACGAAAAAGTCGTCAACACGCGACTAGACGGTTTCCAGTTTGGCGTAGGCTGCCACCAGCCACTTGATCCCTTGGCCCTGAAACGCCACCTGCAGACGGCTGTGTTCACCGCTGCCCTCCAGATTAACGATAGTGCCTTCACCAAACTTGGCGTGACGAACCCGTTGCCCCAGCGAGAATCCCGTGTCGCTTTTGGTCATCGGCGTGCCCATGCGTTGATGACTGACCGGGCGCGTTACACTGGCGCGTAAGCGCACTTCTTCGACACAGGCTTCGGGCAGCTCGCCAATAAAACGCGAGGGCCGATGGTAGACTTCTTTACCGTAGAGACGGCGGGTTTCGGCGTAGGTCAGCGTGAGCTTCATCATCGCGCGCGTGACGCCGACGTAAGCCAGGCGACGCTCTTCTTCCAGTCGCCCCCCTTCATCCAGCGCCATCTGGCTCGGGAACATGCCCTCTTCCATGCCGACGATAAACACCTGGCTGAACTCCAGCCCTTTCGCAGAGTGCAGCGTCATCAGTTGGACCGCGTCCTGCCATTTGTCCGCCTGCCCTTCCCCGGCTTCGAGGGCCGCATGGGACAGGAATGCCTGGAGCGGCATCAGATCTTCATCTTCATCCTGGTAGCTGAACTGGCGCGTGGCCGTCACCAGTTCCTCAAGGTTTTCGATACGGGCCTGGCCCTTTTCACCCTTTTCCTGCTCGTACATGATCCACAGGCCAGAGTCCTTGATAACTCTGTCGGTCTGCACGTGCAGCGGCATCTCCGCGGTTTCGCTCGCCAGTGAATCCACCAGCTCACAAAAGCGCTGCAGCGCTGAGGCCGCGCGGCCGGCAAGGGCGCGCGACTGGAGCAGCTCACGCGTTGCCTGCCATAAGGTCATCTGTTTTTCGCGTGCCGTCTGACGTACCACATCCAGCGTGCGGTCGCCCACACCACGCGTTGGCGTATTCACGACTCGCTCAAAGGCCGCGTCGTCGTTGCGGTTAGCCATCAGTCGCAGATAGGCCAACGCATCTTTGATTTCCTGACGCTCGAAAAAGCGCATACCACCATAAATACGGTACGGCATACTGGCCTGCAGCAGGGCCTCTTCCAGCACGCGCGACTGGGCATTGCTACGATACAGGATGGCGCAATCCGCCAGCGCATTGCCGTTTTCCATCCAGGCTTTGATGCGGTTGACGACAAAGCGTGATTCATCCAGCTCATTAAAGGCACAGTAGACAGAAATGGGTTCACCATCGCTGCCGTCGGTCCACAGCTCTTTACCCAGTCGACCGCTGTTGTTGGCGATCAGGGCATTCGCAGACTTCAGGATGTTGTTGGTCGAGCGGTAGTTTTGTTCCAGACGAATGGTATCCGCGCCGGGGAAATCCTTCAAAAAGCGCTGGATATTTTCCACCTGCGCACCGCGCCAGCCGTAAATGGACTGATCGTCATCACCGACGATGATCACTTTGCTGCTGTCGCCCGCCAGCATGCGAATCCAGGCATACTGAATATTGTTGGTATCCTGAAACTCATCCACCAGAATGTTAGTGAAACGCTCGCGGTAGTGATTCAGGATGTGGGGTTTGTTTAGCCACAGCTCATGCGCCCGCAGCAGCAGTTCTGCAAAGTCGACCAGCCCGGCGCGATCGCAGGCTTCCTGATAGGCCTGATAAATCCGTAGCCAGGTTTGTTCTACCGGATTGCCGTAGCTCTCAATATGCTTTGGCCGCAAACCTTCATCTTTCTTGCCGTTGATGTACCACATGCCCTGGCGCGCAGGCCACTGCTTCTCATCCAGGTTCATCGCTTTGATCAGGCGCTTCAGCAACCGCAGTTGGTCTTCACTGTCGAGGATCTGGAAATCCTGCGGCAGACCCGCGTCAAGATGGTGAGCACGCAGCAGACGGTGTGCCAGGCCATGAAACGTCCCTATCCACATTCCGCCCTGACTGGTGCCAATGAGCTGCTCGATACGGTGGCGCATCTCTGCCGCCGCCTTGTTGGTAAAGGTCACCGCCATAATGGAGTACGGCGAACAGTTTTCTACCGACAATAGCCAGGCGATACGGTGCACCAGAACGCGTGTTTTTCCGCTGCCCGCGCCCGCCAGCACCAGCAGGTTACTGCGCGGGGCCGCAACGGCATCGCGCTGTTTGTCATTCAAACCGTCGAGCAGTTCAGAAACGTCCATAAGCACCAATAAGTCAGAAAATGCGAAGCATAAGACTGGATAAATTTACAGCCATTATAACAGCGAGGTCAGTGATGCCAACTGTGAAATTTCAACGTGTGGCAGCAGGCGGGCATCATCAATGTGCATCAGGTTGCCCTTACGCAGATTAATCCAGCAAGCTTGCATGCCAAAACGAATCGCGCCAGCCACATCGGTAGTGAGATCGTCGCCGACGTGCAAAATATATTCTGGGGCGATATCAAGGCGTTGCGCAGCCAAATGATACATATCCTGCCACGGCTTGGCGCGTCCATCCGGTCCTGCCCGCAGTGAAAACTGGAAGTAGTTTGCCAGGCCGAGTTTTTCAGGCTGGGCATTGCCGTTGGTGATGGCCACCAGCGGCACTTTTTTCGCCAGGGCTTTCAGCGTGTGATGCGTTTCAGCCGGCATATCCACCTGGCTGCGCCACTGATGAAACACATCCATTACCTGCGCCGCGCCCCTGGCGGCTTCGGTTGCCGTTAAACCGGCATGACACATAACATGTTCTACCGAACGGCGACGCCATTCAGACACATCATGGTAGATATCGGGTTCACGTAAACATAGCTGTTTACGTGATTCGGCCACGTCGTCAGGCGTAACGTGACGCAGTGCCGGATGGAAAGCCTGCAGGGCGGCATGGGATGCTTCTGTGGTTTTGCGAATCACAGGATAGTTGTCATAAAGCGTGTCATCTAAATCGAAAGTGATTGCTTTAATGTCACGCAGAGGGCGATAAAACTTCATTCACTCTTTCCTCGTTTGGCGCGGGGATGGGCGGCATCATACACCGAGGCCAGGTGCTGAAAATCAAGATGGGTGTAGATTTGTGTGGTCGAGAGATTCGCATGGCCCAGTAATTCCTGCACGCCACGCAGATCGCCGCTCGACTCCAGCAAGTGGGTGGCAAAAGAGTGACGCAGCTTATGGGGATGAATGTGGCTGGTCAGACCCTGCTTAATCCCCCACTCAGCAAAACGCTTTTGCACATTACGCGCCGAGATACGAGAGCCGCGACTGGAGAGAAACAGCGCATCATCTGCGGAATTAAACGCGATACGCAGCGGCAACCACTGCTGAATCCAGCTAACGGCGGTGCGGCCAATCGGCACGCGTCGCTCCTTGCTGCCTTTTCCTGTCACCCACACTTCGCCCGCCTCAAGATCGACATGACGACAATCCATATTGACCAGCTCGGAAAGACGTAATCCCCCGCCATACATGACTTCCAGCATGGTGCGATCGCGTATTGCCAGCGGATCATCAAGGTCAATATCCAGCAACTGGCTGACATCATCAACGTCGATATTTTTTGGCAGGTGGCGGCCATTGCGCGGTGTGGCGATCCCTTTCGCCGGATTGGCAGGCAGCATGTCCTGGCTCACCTGCCAGTCAAGAAAACTGCGCAATGCGGACAGGCGCAGCGCCAGACTACTGGCGGCCAGACCTGCGCGCCGGCTGCGGGCCGCCATACTGCGGACCATAGCCGGATCGAGCTGTGACCATGCGCTGATTTTCATCTCGTCGGCAATCGTCACCAGTGCGGCAAGCTGACGCGCGTAGCTGCTCAGGGTCAGAGGGCTGAGCTGGCGTTCAACCTTCAGGTGGCGCAGAAAGCCGTCAACGGTTTCCTGCAACACGCTGCTCATGCGCGCTCCACCCAGCGTTCCAGCAACGCAGGCATCATCTGTGAAAGGTGTTGCAGCAGTAGAGTTCCCATACCCGACTGATAGTGCAGGCTGTCACGGCTACTGAAGATAATGATGCCAAGCTCACCGTCGTCACCCATCAACGACATGGCAACTGAACCAATGGCTTTTGCCTGCGGCAGCAACAGCAACAGCTCCGGGCCATTAATACTGCCCAGATAGTGCTGTTCATTACCGAAGCGCTGAATGCGAAGAGGTTCGAAAGCCTGACGCGCCAGGCCAAGTTGCACAAAGTCAGACGGCGCGCCCAGCCGCCACCGGTCATTAAACAGGCGGATATTAGCGCCCGCAAGGCCAAGATCGCGCGCCCAGCGGTGCAGGCGATTAAGCATATCCTGCAATGAGCTGGCGGCGGCCAGGTGACTTTGCAGCGAGAGCAGTCGCGCGAATAACTGCTGGTTCGCGGTGGCCTGCTCCATCAGCAGCGTGATCTCTTCTTCCAGCCGCTGAATGTGGTTGCGCTGGCGCGCCATGTGCCATTCCACCAGCGATACGCTTCCGCGAACCGGATGCGGCACCGCCATCTGTTCGACCTGACGCGCGTTGCGCATAAAGAAGTCAGGATGCTGTCGCAGATAGTCACTGACGGCCTGATCGTCCAGCAGGACAGCATTTTCCGCCTGCTCTTCGATATTTTTCATAAGTGAATAAACCCATCGTAAACATGTGTGGCCGGGCCGGTCATATAGAGCGGCTGTCCGACGCCTTTCCAGGCGATATGTAACGAGCCGCCTGGCAAATCAACGCGTACTTTCTGGCTTAAAATACCCTGCTGGATACCACAGGCCACCGCTGCGCAGGCACCACTGCCGCATGCCTGCGTTTCGCCTGCACCGCGCTCATAGACGCGCAGCCGGATGTGCTCCGGATTAATGATTTCCATAAAGCCAACGTTGACGCGCTCCGGGAACCGTTCATGGCTTTCCAGAACCGGGCCTAAAAGCTCAACCTGGGCAGTGGTCGTGCTTTCCACTTGGATCACGCAGTGTGGATTGCCCATAGAGACGGCACCGAACATCACCGTTTGCTCCGCGACGCGCAGCAGATATAGATTCTCGGCTTTATTGGCGCGAAAAGGCACCTGCTGGGGTTCGAAATTGGGCTCGCCCATATTCACGCGCACCAGATCGTCTGGCGTAACGCTTAACACCATGCGCCCCGCCTGGGTGCTCACGCGAATATCGCTTTTATTGGTTAGCCCTTTTAACTGAACAAAACGGGCAAAGCAGCGTGCGCCATTACCACACTGCGCGACTTCGCTGCCATCAGCGTTAAAAATGCGATAGTGAAAGTCGAGATCGGGATCGTAAGGCGGTTCGACAATCAGTAACTGATCGAAGCCAATCCCCAAATGGCGATCGGACAGCCGGCGGATCAATTCCGGCGAAAAAAAGACGTTTTGCGTCACGGCGTCCACAACCATAAAATCATTGCCGAGACCGTGCATTTTGGAGAACTGCATTTTTTGCTCCGCCGGATGCGCCATAAGTGTTATTTCATTTGTGAGCTTGAATCACCCGTCACCAGACCACCCACATCCGCTTTAGACGCGTCGGTTTTCTGTTTTTGCGTTGATGCTGGCGTCGGCGCAGTTTGTTTTGGCGTGTCCTGCGGTGGGAAGTAGAGCGGTCCTTTCAATCCACAGCCTGCAAGGCTTGTCAGTGCCATTGTCATCGCTAACAGGCTTATCACTTTCTTCATTCTTTATGCTCTTCATATCCTGTGACCTGGATGCTTATCATCGCAGTTGAAGGTGGAAAAGCAACAGGAAATGCCAGCAAATCACGTGAGCGTTGTGGCAAGCCCTAAAGATAGCGTCACAGCGGGCCTGTAGAACTCAATGCACCTGATAGCGCGGCTGATAATCGTTGTTGTCGTTATCAGGCTGCGAGGCACAGAGTTCGGTGAGTGCCTGATTTCTGAATGGAATGACCTGATAACGTTCGCCGGTGTTCACGATCTGATAGAACTGCGGCAGGTTAAAATTGATAAAACTTGAGCCGTAAGTGAAGCGATCGTGTGACGAGGAGTAAAAACGGCTAACGTCACGCACCAGCTCTTCTTTACTGCCTTCGCAGTGGTGATACACCTCAACACGGTTGCTTTCATCCAGAATATAAATGTTGAAACCCCGATCGTCGGTGGTGTCCTCAAAAAAGAACTGGATGATGCCTTCGCTGGCGTAGCCATTGACCACAGGCGGCAATGGCGTCTGATTCGACTCGACCTTAATCGACAGGCCGTGGAGCTTGTTGTTGGAGATGGCACCATAAAACTCAACGGCATTTTCCAGCTTCTGAACCGACACACCCATGCGTTCAAAGAACAGTCCCCAGGTCTGGCCGGCCATGCGCAGTGCTTTGAAACGCCCAGGCTCCTGACGCGTACTGGAAAGACGCAGTTCAATACATTCTGACACCAGCTGCTGCACGCGGGTACGGATTAATCCACGGAGATGCTGGCTGTAACAGAACACCTCCACGGTGTCAGGCGGTGAAGCATCCTGATGCATTTTGCCAAGAATCGTTTTCAGCCCTTCAATCATCGCCTGTTCGCCGCTGAAGTGCAGTGTACGAACTTCATTCCATGAGTTGCGATACAGCAGATCGATACTGCCAATCAAACACTGCTGCTGCTGGCCAAAGCTGAACACATCAAGCTTGCGGAAATCGAAGTGCACCACCTGGTTACGAAACGCCGAGGTCGGATCGTGCTCAAGGTTAACGATGATGGCCAGATGGCGAATTTCACACGGGCTGTAAAGCGCCTTAGGCGTTGGCGCAGGCAGACGCAGCGGGAAATGGCTGGAAACATCGTCCACCAGTTCCTGCAGACGCGCCAAATCGCATAGCTCATTGCCCTTGATGTGCAGGCGCGTTTTGCTGGTCAGTAACCCATTGAACCAGGCCCAGGCCACCAGCTTGTTAAGATAGCGGTTATATTCCAGCGGCTGGTGACTGATGATCGAACTCATATCCGGCGACTGGTTGTACAGATACCAACCCGGGCGATTAGCACGGCCAGGTGGCACATGAATAAAGGT
This sequence comes from Pantoea sp. Fr+CA_20, assembly GCF_024520835.1. Lineage (NCBI taxonomy): Bacteria > Pseudomonadati > Pseudomonadota > Gammaproteobacteria > Enterobacterales > Erwiniaceae > Pantoea > Pantoea sp. Fr+CA_20. The sequence continues at coordinate 5,807 of NZ_JALNPN010000026.1, read as the reverse complement.
CAGGTTGGGTTCCGAAAGATCGGGGGAAATTTGCGGATTGACCAGCGTCACCTTGCCGGGCAGCGCTTCAAAAGCGGCGTACAATTTACGGGTCAGCACGCCGATATCCTGCGGGCTGGCGCTGACGCTTAAATTGTTGCGACGGGCAAAACGAATAAGGTTGCGATAGCTTTGCATCATCGCATCCAGCAATTCATTGTGTGCTTCACGCACGCGCTCGATTTTCCATTCTGCGCGGTTGTCCAGAATGGCGAGTTTTTCCTCATCCCATCCCCAGGCTTTAACCAGTTGCGACAGAATCTCACGGCGCCAGCCACTGCGCTGCTGGTGCTCCTCGGTCGTCAGTTTTTCGCAAACTTTCAGGTAGAAGCAACGGCGGACCAAATCGAGGCGGGGCTGATCGTCAATGCTGGTGAGGTAGTGCGTTACGCGCTCCAGCATCATACAGTAGGGATCAAGACCGAAGCAGACGATCTCCCCGTCGTGCAAACGCTGTTTGATATCCATTGCCAGCAGTTTGGTGTCCGGGTATTCCCAGCTATAGGCTTCCAGCAACAGCGTTTTCAGCACTGCTTTATAGGGCGAATCGATACTTTTATACAGCTGCCACAGGCTGGCACCGAAATACTCTTCGGCTGACAGCGTGCTGAGCCCGCCCAAATCCAGCCACTCGTTCGGGGTGAGTACGCCTTTCGCATAGAGCGACATCACATAGTCATCGTAATGATGCTCTTCTTCGCCAGGCACCATATTCCACAGAATACGTTTACCGGCCATTCTCACCGCTGTGCGATAGAACTCATCCAGCAGCAAAATATGCTGGGTAGAACCGCAATCTTCGCCACCAAGATTGCCGCTTTCATTGTGGCGGAAGCGGTTTTCATCAATCAGGAAAAAGCTGACTTCGATGGCCTGTGAGGCACACCATTTTTGCAGCAGCGCACATTTACGCTGCAGATTCAGGCGTTCTTCGTTATCCAGCCAGGATTGATGGCAAACCCAGATATCCAGATCGGACACGCTGTTTTGCCCGACGGAGGAGGTGCTCCCCATCGAATAGATACCGGTGATGGGCAACTCGCCTTTCGGCGCTTCGACCAGGGAAAGTTCCTGTTCGCCCGTTAACTCTGCGAGCAGTTGCAGCTGGTTTTCATCAGGCGTGAAGACGTTGATGCCGTGGGGAACGCTACCTTCAAGGTAACCCGGCATCAGCGGATGTTGATAATGTAGTAAGATCGGAAGCAGGCTGTAGACGCGCTGAAAAGCGGGTCCCATGGCAGCCAGAGCGCGGTCAACGCGTAGCTGGTTAATTGCATCCAGTCTCTGTTTTAGTGTCTCAATGTAGAGGTACAAGACGTTTCGCCTGGTTGTCCTGGAGTTAAAAACCCTGTTCCCGCTATCTGCTACTTATTAATTGAGTGTCGTGCAGATAATTGCTGGAAACGTGATCAATCTATCACTCGTCGGATTGACCGTAAAGAAAGTTACGCTACCGACATTTTAGCACGGTTTCGTCTACTTTTCGCTCACTCTGCTCATAGCCTGAGATTACTGCCTGATATGTCAGGTTTAATCTACGGGCGGTTCTTTTCAATCCGTTGAAACTGACAGCATTCCCTCAACGATGATAGGATATTCGATGAACGATCTAAATGGTTAACGGCATGTTAAACAAAATTTTCAGAATTGCTACACGACAAAGTCCCCTTGCCATGTGGCAAGCACAATATGTACAGCAGCGTTTGCTCAGTGCCCATCCCGGCCTGCGCGTGGAGTTGGTGCCTATGGTGACAAAGGGCGACATCATTCTTGATACACCGCTGGCAAAAGTGGGCGGTAAAGGGCTCTTCGTTAAAGAGCTTGAGCAGGCGATGTTAGAAAACCGGGCCGATCTGGCCGTGCATTCGATGAAAGATGTGCCCGTGGCGTTCCCGGAAGGGCTGGGCCTGGTCACCATTTGCCAGCGTGATGACCCGCGCGATGCGTTTGTCTCCAATCACTACGCGTCGATAGATGCGCTGCCACAGGGTGCCGTTATTGGTACGTCCAGCTTACGGCGTCAGTGCCAGATTAGCGCTCGTCGTCCAGACCTGGTGATACGCTCTCTGCGCGGTAATGTGGGAACACGTTTGAGCAAGCTTGATGCCGGCGAATATGACGCCATTATTCTTGCCGCCGCCGGACTGAATCGCCTGGGCCTTGCCGATCGCATTCGCCAGCCGCTACCTGCGGACGTTTCTCTGCCGGCCGTGGGTCAGGGTGCAGTAGGGATTGAATGTCGGCTAGACGACAGCACCTTAATTGGATTGTTACAGGCATTGAATCACGACGATACGGCGGTCTGTGTGAAAGCCGAACGCGCCATGAATACCCGACTTGAAGGCGGCTGTCAGGTTCCCATCGGCAGCTTTGCCGTGCTTGAAGGTAACGAACTCTGGCTTCGCGGCCTGGTGGGCGCTCCTGATGGTAGCGTCGTGGTGAGCGGTGAGCGCCGTGGACCACGCGATCAGGCAGAACAGATGGGTATTTCGCTGGCAGACGAGTTGCTCAACAGCGGCGCGCGTGAAATTCTGCGCGACGTTTACCAGGGACAACCTCCCGTATGACCATTCTGGTGACACGCCCGGAACCCGCAGCGGCTGAGCTGGTCTCACGCCTGCACGCTCAGGGTAAACAGGCGTGGAGCCTGCCGCTGATTGAATTCGCCCCGGGTAACGATCTGCAGCAGTTACCGGCAGCCCTTACCACACTGAAACGCGGCGACCTGGTCTTCCTGCTTTCGCAGCAGGTTATTCACTTTGCACAGCACGCCATCAACGCATGGCCCGCCGACGTAGACTATTATGCAATTGGTCGCAGTACCGCTTTGGCTTTTCATACGATCAGTGGTTTGCAGGTGACCTACCCTCATGCGCACGAAACCAGTGAAGAGTTAATAAAACTGGCGACACTGCAGCAAATGGCGGGTAAGCACGCGCTTATCCTGCGAGGAAACCAGGGGCGCGAGCTGCTGGCTGAAACACTGATAGCACGCGGCGCACAGGTCACCTATGCGGAGTGCTATCAACGTTGCCAAAAACACTATGACGGTGCCATTGAAGGCCGTCGCTGGCGCGATCGTAATATTGACACGCTGGTTGTGACCAGCGGTGAGATGTTGCATCAGCTCTATTCGCTGTTCCCCGAGGTCGATCGTGAGGAATGGCTGCTCCGCTGCCGACTGCTTGTCGTCAGCGAACGTTTGGCTTCCCTGGCCGCCAATCTTGGTTGGCAGACGATTCAGGTAGCCGATGGTGCCGATAACGATGCGCTGCTGCGCGCGTTATGTTGAACTTAACAATGGGATGTGCCAGATATGACGGAACAAAAAGACACCTCCGCCGTGGTTGAAGAAACCACTCCAGCGGTTGATCGCCCCTCTTCTACCCAGGAAAAATCACCGCGTAAGCGTCATAACGGCGGCATGGTGCTGGGTGCAGTCGCGATCGTCATTGCACTGGCGATTGGCGCAGGGTTATACCTGAACGATAAGCACCAGGCCGAACGGCAGGCGCAAACCAACCAGGATCTGAGCGACCAGTTGGCAAAGCTGCAGCAACAGGCGAACAGCGACAAACAGCAACTCACTCAGCAGTTGAATGCCGCAGAGAAAACGCTGGAGACCGCCCAGTCGCAGCAGGCTGCTTCGGCGAAAGAGCTGGAAACGTTGCGTGAAAAGATGGCGTCCATTTCAGGTAACGACGTACGCAGTTGGTTAGTGGCCCAGGCGGATTACCTGGTGAAGCTGGCCGGTCGTAAATTGTGGAGCGACCAGGATGTGACTACCGCTGCGGCGCTGCTGAAAAGTGCCGATGCCAGCCTGGCAGACATGAACGATCCCAGCGTCATGAACGTTCGTCGTGCATTGACCCAGGATATCAGTACGCTTTCCTCCCTCTCTCAGGTGGATTATGACGGCATCATTCTGAAACTTAACCAGTTATCAAACGGTGTGGATAACCTGCGTCTGGCGGATAACGATAGCGATGAAGCGCCCATGGACAGCGACAGCGGTGAACTATCCAGTTCCATCCGTGAATGGCGTCAGAACCTGGTGAAAAGCTGGCATAATTTTATGGATGACTTTATTACCATCCGCCGCCGCGATAATACGGCGCAGCCGCTGTTGGCACCGAATCAGGATGTTTACCTGCGCGAGAACATCCGCTCTCGCCTGCTGATCGCGGCTCAGGCCGTGCCGCGCCATCAGGAAGAGATTTACAAGCAATCGCTCGAAACCGTCTCTGCATGGGTACGTGCATGGTATGACACCAATGATGCCTCGACGAAAGCGTTTCTGGCTCAGTTGGATGAATTAAGCCAGCAGAACATTAATATGGACCTGCCGGACAGCCTGGAAAGCCAGCCGTTGCTTGATAAGCTGATGCAAACCCGCGTTCGTAACCTGATGGCACAACCCTCTGCCGCCGCTAACCAGCAGGGAGGCTAATCATGCTTAAGGTATTTATCCTCTTTGTCCTGCTGATTGCCGGCATTGTACTGGGGCCGATGATCGCGGGCCATCAGGGCTACGTGCTGATTCAGACCGACAACTGGAACGTTGAAACCAGCGTAACAGGCCTGGCCATTATCCTGATTATCAGCCTGTTAGTGATTCTGGCGGTTGAATGGATACTGCGCCGTCTTTTCCGTACCGGGGCGCGTACCCGCGGCTGGTTCACCGGTCGTAAGCGCCGTCGTGCCCAGCGCCATACGCAAAATGCCCTGCTTAAGCTGGCAGAAGGCGATTTCAGGCAGGTTGAAAAACTCCTGTCTAAAGACGCCGAGCATGCTGATGTTCCCGTGGCTAACTATCTGTTAGCGGCGGAAGCCGCACAGCAGCGTGGCGATGAGATGCGGGCCAACCAACATCTTGAACGCGCGGCTGAACTGGCAGGCAATGACGTGATTCCGGTTGAGATTACCCGAACCCGCATTCAGTTGGCTCGTCATGAAGATCATGCCGCGCGCCATAGTATCGACCGCCTGCTTGAGGTGGCGCCACGTCACCCGGAAGTGCTTCGTCTGGCTGAGCAGGCTTATGTTCGCACCAACGCCTGGAGCGCACTGCTGGACATTCTTCCCGCCATGGAAAAATCACAGGTCGGAACCGAAGAGCAGCGCACCCTGCTACAGCAGCAAGCCTGGCTGGGCCTGATGAACCAGGCGATGGCCGATCAGGGCAGCGAAGGATTGAAACGCTGGTGGGGCAATCTGAGCCGTAAAACACGTCATGAGACAGCATTGCAGGTGGCGATGATTGACCATTTAATTGAGTGTGACGATCACGACACCGCGCAGGAGATTTTGCTGGATGGGCTGAAGCGTCATTACGACGACCGCCTTGTACTGCTGATGCCTCGTATCAAGAGCGGCAATCCAGAAGCACTGGAAAAAGCCTTACGCCAGCAAATCAAACAACATGGTGCCACGCCTTTACTGCACAGCACCCTGGGGCAGTTGCTGATGCGTCACGGCGAGTGGGAGCAGGCAGCAGAATCACTTCAGCAGGCGCTGGCTCAGCGCCCTGACGCATTTGACTACGCCTGGCTGGCGGATGTTTACGATCGCCTGCGTCGCCCGGAAGACGCGGCAAAGATGCGCCGTGAAGGCCTGTTGCTGACGTTGAAAAACAATCCCGATGCCTGATTGATAGCACCTTAGCGCATCACATAAAAAAACCGGGTTAGCCCTAATGCCGATCATTTAAGGATCGGTTGACCGATCCAGTGGCAGGTGTAAAAAGGGTTCATGTTCATCATGGACCC
>NZ_JALNPN010000025.1:0-51533 GCF_024520835.1 Pantoea sp. Fr+CA_20 | reverse complement strand
CCGCACTCCACGCTGAATTATCAGACGCCGTCTGAATTTGCAGCGAGCTGGAGAAAGGGTAATTCTGAGAGTGAAGGTACCGACATTACTAACTGACGGTTGTATCTAATCCCGGGGGCAGGTCAACTAATGCCGCTGCGAACAGAACTTCATCCCGAGAAAAAATGATTATTTAGCTTAAGTGCTTTGTTTAGCGTTACTAAAAGTTTATTCCGTAAAGCAGTAAATCAACAATGCGGTATAAAGTTAATGAAGGAATAACCGATAAAAAGGTTAAGGTGCTTTGCAAATGTATCTTTTGTAATTGTCACTATAACGAATTAATTCACCAGGAATTATAAATGAATAAGATTCTTAACAATATAAGTCTTACCGCCAAATTTGCCATTCTGGGCCTGTTTTCCCTTGTCCTGTTCTCAGTTCCTACCATGCTTTTTGTTTCCGAAGGTAATAAATACATTCAGGATAAGCAAAGGGAGGTAACAGGTGTACCCGTAGAAAATAAGATTTTAGCCCTACTCAATTTGATACAGCGCCATCGTGCAGAAACCGCCCTTGCCATTGCAACTAAAAATCCAGCAACACCGTCCCGCGTTCAGGTCAGAGATGAAATTGAAAACATTACTGACGTTATTACTAAAGATATGGCCAAGACAGAAGGCAGCGCTGCCATAATCAGCAAAATTAATGATGTGCGCACACAGTGGAGCCAGCTACAGCAGAGAATCGATTCTTCACAACTGACTCTGACAGCCAGTCTTGATGCGCATGCCCTCCTCATTCGCAACCTTTTGAACGCGAACCGTGATGTGCTGGATTTTTACGGCCTTTCTCTCGATTCAGATATCAACACGTACCGTTTAATTACGAGTAATTTTTCATCATTGCCTGAATTGACCGAAAGCCTTGGGAAAATACGTGCATTCGGCACTTCCCTTCTTGCCCGAAATGAAAGCATAAGTGAAGCAGACTCTGTCCGTATGGAGTCTTTAATCAGTAATGGTTCGTATAACCTGAATTTATTTGTTCAGGATTCTGAAAAACTATTTTTATCTGATAACACACTTAAGCAAAAGTTCAGTGCAGATGCAGATGCAGCCGTTCAGGAGGCAAACAGTGCTCTCAAAACCGCTGAGGCGATTTTTATTAACCGGAGCATGACGAATCAAAACCCGAAGGACTATGCAGCGCTCTTTACGCACGCTATTAACAAATTCAGCGACTACGCCATTGGTGGAGGTAATGAGCTGAGTGAAATACTGAATGCGCAGATTAAGGAACACCGATATGCACAATATGCACTACTGACCGTTCTTGTTTTTATCGTCCTGTTGGCAGTAATTTTCGCTCTGGTTATCATTCGCTCCGTTACCAGACCTGTCAGTGCAGCATCAAAGCTGGCGCTTGAAGTCGCAGGTGGTGACCTTACGTCAACATTTACGGTGACAGGACGTAATGAAACTGCCGGGCTGCTCAAGGCATTACTGCAAATGAGTCAGCGACTTACACTTACGGTTGAAAACATCAAAAGCAACGCTGTCACTATTGCTACCTCATCTGAAGAAATTGCTCGCGGAAATGGTGATCTTTCTGCGCGAACTGAACAACAGGCAGCCTCTCTGGCTGAGACTGCGGCCAGTATGGAGCAGTTATCGTCAATTATCGGCAATAATGCAGATAACACGCGCCATGCTGCTGAAATGGCCAACTCCGCTACCAGTGCGGCCTTAAGAGGCGGTGAGGCGATGGAGTCAGTGCTGGCTTCAATGGAAAAAATAAGCAACAGTGCGGGGCAGATTAAAGAAATCATCTCCGTTATTGACGGGATAGCGTTTCAGACTAATATTCTTGCTTTAAACGCAGCCGTTGAAGCTGCCCGGGCAGGTGAGCACGGCAAGGGCTTTGCTGTTGTTGCATCTGAAGTCAGGGCACTCGCACAGCGATCGGCTGGAGCGGCGAAGGAGATCAAAGGACTGATTGAGCAGTCAGTTGAGCATGCCGAACAGGGAATTTCGATGGCCCTGGATGCCGGTGAAAAAGTTAAGCAAAGCGTGGAAGCTATTGAGCAAACATCTCAATTAGTCAGAGAGATTTCATCTTCTTCTGAAGAACAAAGTGCGGGCATATCTCAGATAAATATTGCGGTGACACAGATGGATCAGGTTACGCAGCAGAATGCCGTACTGGTTGAAGAGTCTGCATCATCTGCTGATGAACTTGCAAGCCGGGCCGCAAGCCTGAGGGATGCTGTCAGCGTATTCCGCACAAACGCTGTATAATTGGTTCAAATACTTTAGTTGTGTGCCATTTAATGCGGCAACATTTTTACAAAACTTCTTCTGTATTTGCATTTGATAAGCCATCTTGAGGGATGGCTTATCTCCTTTAAAACCATGATAAAGTTATACTGTTGCAATTAAAGGCCCGGTGGACTAATTGAACGCCTGTTGAAATATTTGGCATTACCCCCCAACTGCCCATATGAGCTACGCTCATAACATCCGTAATGCAACCTGCGACGCGTTCCTCTTTATAGTTGTTTCTATTGCGGATGGCCTTCATAATTCCTCTCGTGCCGGACGGCGCGTTACACCTTCCCCCTGGGGCGCTGTTCTGCACTCGCGCCATCCGGCCATTCAGTCAAATCTCTTACTACGCAGTTTCATCAATCAGACTTCAAATTTAAAAATGGCGATATGCAGCAAATCATTAGAGGCGGGGTTAGCTGCATAGAGGCGCTGGCCTGCTCTCGGTAAACTAACATTCCATGATGCAAGCAACGTCCGCTTTTGGCACAAAGCGGACATGAGTCCCCGACCTAACATTAGATGCAACTATCGGTTGATAGTGTCACTTTAATGTACGCAAGACTTCTGAATTAAGATCGCCTGCCCTACGGTCTTTTTTTCTCCATCACGGACTATTGCATTTATGATTGTTATCAGCTTTCGCATACATGCCGTTATGGCAACCTTGAAAACCTTTCCTCTGGCGATCAGATTTTCATAAAAAGCCTTAATTTCCGGGTTATAACGTATAGCCGAAAGTACAGCCATATACAGCATTGAACGGATATCAGATCGGCCCTCCCATATAGTCCTCTTCCCCCTGAAATTACCACTATCCCGCGAATAAGGGCAAAGCCCTATGAGGGCACTGATTTTGCGGCGATCAAGCGTTCCCAGTTCAGGCACCTGAGTAAGTAATCCTGCCATCACAACCGGCCCTACCCCTTTAACTTCCCTTAGCAATTTCACTTTTTCTTTCAGCATGGGCATTTTACCGATTCTTTCAGCGAGGACTGCATCGATGCGCTTGATTTCTGATGTCAGCCAATGAATATGACGTCGTATGTCGGACTTGATTTCCTGATCTGTCTGCGCTTCGAGACGATTCGTTTCCATCGTGCGACTGGCAACAAGCTGACGACGGCGGCTCGCCATTGCTTTAAGCCTCAAGAGCTCACTGTCACACTTTTGTCTGACCGGCGGCTCCATACGCACGCCGTACTCGTGAATAACTTTGGCATCCTGAATGTCAGTTTTTGATCTAATTCCCATAGCCCGGCTGAAGTTCTTTATCAGGCGGGGGTTAACCACAGCAACGGCAAAACCATTGAGTTCCAGTACATCTACAAGTGCTCTGTGGTAGTTACCCGTTGCTTCAATAACAAAAAGACTGATCTGTTGTTTTCTCACTGAATCCAGATTCAACAGTTCATCAAAACCTTTCGCTGAGTTTTCAAAATGAAAGGTGTCTGAGTTGTCACTGATACACACATCAAAGCTCTTCTTGGCTATATCAATACCTATGACAGTTTTCATGTTCATTTCAGTTCTCCCGGTCTTGCAAAATTCGGGCTGGTATTAACCGCCCAGGCAGTTGTTCGGGCTGCTTATGAAAAGAATGCTGCGCGGTCCGGCTCACCCTCGGGCTTCAAAACCCAGCAGGACGGTCGTGCTGCAGCATCGTGTAGCCAGTCTAAACGGGCTTTATGAACATACAAGCAGGACGAGCGCCAGCGGCACTTGACTGCGCAGCGGCCCGGCTAACGTGAAGGCACGGTGCAGGCCCCGAAAAAAGAGAAAGAGAGAAATGCGTCAGAGGGAAACGGTGAAGTCCGGCGTCAGGCGAAGCCGCCACGCCGCTTAAAAGCGGAGCGCAGCGACGGCCGCAAAAAGCGGTGATTAACGGCCGTTAACTGATAAGAAAAATTTGCCAATAAAGACATAGAACCCGTGATACCGCGTGCCGATAGTAACCTGTGGTTAGCAAACACAAACACAGCAGATAACTTTAAAAAGAGAACGTTTATGAAAATTTCCACCCGCCTTGTCGCAGGTTTTGGCCTGCTCATTATCCTGCTCACGCTGTGCACCGGCACGGCACTGCAGGCGCTTCATCATGCCCGTGAGGGCATGGACGACACTGTTAACCGTAAAATGAAGAAATATCAGCTCGCTCAGGCGATGTTCGGTGAAAACAGGGACATCGCCATTACGGTCAGGAACATTATCCTGTTCAGTGATCCGGCGCTGATGAAGCCTGAAGTTGAGCGCATCAACAAACAGAAAGCCCTGTTTATCGCCAACCGGCAGGCCCTGGCCGACATCATGAAGACCGATTCGACTCCTGCTGGCCGGGAAGCTTACAGACGTATCACCGACGCCGAAGGCCCAACCTTTGCAGCCGTGGATAAAGGCCTTCAGCTCGGGCTGGCCAACCTTGACAAGCAGGCAGCGGATTACCTCATCCGGGAGTTACGCCCGGTTCAGGGTAAGCTTCTCGCGGCCCTTAAAGATATGGCCGAGATACAGGAGCGTAACAGTCAGATTGCGGTGGAGCAGAACAGTACCGCCACCGACCGCGCCTCGCTCATCCTGATGTTGCTGACGGGCACCTCCGTCCTTGTGGCGGCGGGCGCCTGCTTTGTGGTCATCCGGATACTGATGCGCCAGCTGGGCGGCGAACCCGCGCAGGCGCAGGCGCTGGCCGCAACCATCGCAGCCGGTGACCTGACGTCACCCGTAACGCTTCGCCGAAACGACACAACCAGCCTGCTTGCCTCCCTCGGTACTATGCAGGCCAGCCTGCGCGGCCTGGTGACGCAGATTAAAGAGACCGCCGCCTCGGTCGCGCTGGCCGCCGACGAAATTGCGCAGGGCAACACCGAGCTGTCCTCCCGGACCGAAGAGCAGGCAGCCGCGCTGCAGGAAACGGCCGCCAGCATGGAGCAGCTCACCGCCACGGTGAAAAGCAACACGGCCGGTGCACAGCAGACCGCAGAGTCCGCCCGCGAGACCGCGCGGACGGTGGATGGCGACAAGGAAAAGGTGCGCGACATGACCGAGACCATGCACAGCATCCAGGAAAGTGCCCTTAAGGTCCGGGACATCACGTCGGTGATTGAAGGCATCGCATTCCAGACCAATATTCTGGCGCTCAACGCCGCGGTGGAGGCAGCACGTGCCGGTGAAGAGGGCCGCGGTTTTGCCGTGGTGGCCGGCGAGGTCCGTACGCTGGCGCAGCGCAGCGCCACGGCCGCGAAGGACATCAAGGCGCTGATTGAACAGGCCGTCGCTCAGGTGGAAAGCGGCGTGGAGGTCGCGTCGGGGACCGGACAGAGCATCCTGAAGATTGTCGGCATGGTCGGCGAACTGGCCGACTCCATGGACACGATTGCCCTGGCCTCGTCGGAGCAGATGCAGGGGATTTCCCAGGTGAGCGTGGCCGTGAGTCAGATGGACGGCGTGACGCAGAACAACGCGGCGCTGGTCGAGGAGTCCTCATCGGCCTCACGCTCGCTGTCTGAGCAGGCGCACGCGCTGAGAGGTATGGTGGAGGCATTCCGTGTCTGATGATGACCAGCCACATCCTGATGAGAAACTGATGAAGGCCGTCAGGTCGATGAAAGCGGATCTGGACGCGATTTACACGCAGCTGAGGGACGGAACCTATGCTGACCCGGATACTTTCGTCAACAACTGGGCGCATCTGATAGACCGGGTCAACAAAATGACGCCGGTACTCAGTGAGCCCGGCGTCATGGAGGTGCTGCTGCGCACGGACGTGATGGCTGCGGCAGAGCTGCTGGCCATGACGCATGCCGTAGGCATCATTGAGAACTTTATGCGGTGCCTGGAGCATCAGACCACAGAGAGAAGCCTCAAACCGCGATAAAGTCTGACCTCACCTGACAGTAGAATGTCACAAAGCGCGGGTTTACTGTGTGTCGCTGTGATGTGTTCGTTGTCAGAAAGATGTCCTCGCCTCCGGGCAGGCCCGTCGCCTTCGTGCTGACGGGCTTTTTTTTGCGCATATCACTTTCCCGGCTCTCTGCTGGCAGGCTGAATACCCGCGCCATGCCTGGGCGAAAAAAAACCGCCCTGCTCAGAGGGCGGCAAATCATCAGACTTCAAGTGGGTTACTCTGCCTGTGGCAGAGGGGGTTATTCTGTCGACTGCCCCGCCCGTCTGCAAGCGTGAGCAATGAGCTTTTTAACTGAACACGTAACTTCAGTCAGCACCTGCCCTGCCGTTATACAGGTGCTCACAAAGTGAAACAGGATGCTTACAGAGATGAACAAAAAGGTGGCTACGCTTTCTTTCGCTGCATACCGTCGTGTCAGCTAAAGATGGCTGTTTTTGACTTATTTTGCCCGGCATACCGGGCTTTTTTTAGCTGTCGTGACTGAGCTTCCTGAGTTCCGACATCGCCTGCCGGACCAGCCAGAAACCGGGCGAATAAAACACGCGGCCCAGCTTTTCCGCCAACGCAGGCGTCACCGTCATCACATCCCTGAGAATGAGGCGGACCTCATGCTCCCGCAGCCCGGAACGCCGGCAAAATTTGTCCACGCTCATGTCGTATTCACCCAGCAGGGACGCCAGAAAACGGCCCACTGATTCATGCTCATCCATACAAGCTTCCTTCGTCCGTGATTTTCACCCGAGCATAAAACATGCACCTGCCCTGTTCAACGTTCACACAGCCAGATAATACCGCCCTTAAAACGTGAGCAGGCAACGCTCGCCGCAGAACACGGCTGAGGCGTACCGCAGCGGAGCGAGGAACGAACAGCCGTGTCGGGGAAGCGTCATTTCACTTATGTCAGCAACGACTGCTTACGCGCTCCCCTGACTGAAACTACCTGACAAAAAAATTATTAGCCTGCTCAGTAAGATAAGCGTCCCCTGAATTGCCTGGCGTCCGGTTCCCCTTGCCATGCGACTCCGGCTCAATAATACTGTTTTTATATACAGCATTATTTAAGGGGGAATTTATCATGTCAGAATCATTCACTGCCGCACCGGCTTCAGGCCATTCAGTCCGGAGAGCGGCGCCATGAAAGCAACATCCTCCCGGGGCGGGCTGACAGTATTCAGGCCTGCCGACATCCGTCCCGTGATGCGCATCCCGCTGTTTGTTGAGCGCTGCGCCGCCGGGTTCCCCTCCCCTGCCACCGACTACGTCGAGGCAGAGCTGGACCTGAACGAGCTCTGCATCACCCACCGGGCCGCCACGTTTTTCGTGCGCGCCAGCGGCAGCAGCATGGAAGACCTGGGGCTGTACGACGGCGACGTGATGGTCGTCGATCGCGCAAAGGAAGCCACGCACGGTGACATCGTCATCGCAGAGGTGGGCGGGGAGTTCACCGTCAAGCGCCTGCAGCTGCAGCCACAGATTGCGCTGCGCCCGATGAACCCGGCCTATCCGGTAATATACCCCGAGGAGCTGCAACTGCTGGGCGTGGTCACCTGGTTTTTCCACAATACCGAGGCGCGCCGGAGGTAACCATGCCGATGTTTGGTCTGGCTGACGTCAACAGCTTCTACGCGTCCTGTGAGGCCCTGTTCAGGCCTGATTTGCGGGGAAAACCTGTCGTCGTCCTTTCGAACAACGATGGCTGCGTCATAGCAAGAAGCAAAGGAGCCAAAGCCCTGGGCATAAAAATGGGGACGCCGTGGTTCCAGATAAAGACGCTGGATTTCCCGGAAAAAGTGCATGTCTTCAGTTCAAATTATGCGTTATAGTATGTTAAGTGGAATGCAACATTAGCTGAGTAAACTTTGAGCAGCAACACTGCTGACAGAGGTGAACGCAATGCTGATTCCTCCGAATGAACATGTCCTGTTGCTCGCAGAGCGCTGGCTGAAACTCTTATCCGATCTGGGGCGGGCGCAGGCTACGCTCACGGCCTACCGCAGTGCCCTCCATCATTATTTTGCATTCTGCAGCCAGCGCAGTATCGAACCTGAAAAAGCCCGGTTTGAAGACTTAGCAGCCTATATCAGTCCTCAGCTACCCGGTATGCCTTTTCCCGCGGCCAGCGCCACGCTTCAACTTCGCCTGTCTGCGATCCGTCTCTGGTATGACTTTCTCGTGTACTTGGACCTGTGCACGGTAAATCCGTTACCCCGCTCCGGCACGCCCGGCATGCTGAATTCAGGCCGGGGGCTGGTCCCACGCGTTGTAAAACTGCCACGTATTCCTGACGATGCGCAGTGGCAGTCTTTTCTTTTCCATGCCGCCGATTCTCCGCTCCGCGACCGCCTGATGCTGGCCTTAACCTATTACGGGGCGCTGCGGCGGTCGGAGGTAACCTCGCTGAGTATCGAAGACTTCGATTTTGCACACCGTCTCATTCGCATTCGGGCAGAAACCACGAAGAGCCAGCGTGAACGGATTGTCTGTTACAGCCCGGCAATAGTACCCGTACTTACGGCACACCTTATGCAGATAAAGCGCACCGGAATAGCACGGGGGGCTCTGTTCCGTTCTCAGTCCGATCGTAATCAGGGCGCGCCGCTTTCGTTTTGGACATGGAGCAAAACGGTACGAAAATGGGCATTGGAGACCGGGATGCCGGATATCTCAACGCACACTTTCCGGCACTTGCGGTTGACGCACCTGGCGCGCGCAGGCTGGAAGCTGCACGAGCTTGCGACCTATGCGGGACACCGCGATCCGGTGACCACCCAGATTTATATTCACCTGTCGGGTCGGGATCTTGCTGCCAGGATGGCCGGGGCCATTGAAACGGCAGACAGCCGAATGGCTAACCTTATTTTCAGCAGAGGAAAATAATATGGAACCGTCTAAACAACCTGAGAATGTGTGGGTCCCCTTCGACCTTTCCGTGTACAGGCTTGATATTTCACTGACAATGGCTGAAAAAACGGAGCTGAGTACCCATGTTGGTCGGGGCCATATGTTACGTATGAGACCCGTACCGAATATCATCAGACCGCTGTATGACATAGCCACAGACAGTGGTACCAGCAAGGAAGTCTCTGCTCTGGTCATACTGAATATTCTGAGAGAAATACATTTGTCCGGCATGCCTTGCTGGCAGTGGCCACAAATACGCTGGCAAACACTGTGCCAAAACACTACACAAGGCCGTCCCTTGATGGCAGCATTTGCCTGGCATCTGGCTGGTCTGCATGACACGCTCAGTCTTCCTGATATCCGGAAGCCGGCACTTTATGCATGTGCAATTTTCGGAAAAACCATTTACTTCAGGGAACTGCGTCGGCTGACTGACATTTTAAAGTCGCTGGGCTATGCACCCGGCAGCCAGAACACGCATATGTCAGGAATTCTGGCCACGCTAATGATCGTAAACAGGGATCCGCGGCTTGAGACATTTACGCCGGAACTGCTGTGGCAGGTTCAGACCAGCATAGCGGCACGGACTTCCCGGTATGTCGGGCGGGTTTCACACGGGCTCGCCGCGCTGGGGATTATCAGCGCACCGCTTAGAATGCGTAATTATACGAAATGGTACGATAAACCGGTGGAAGGAATCGATCCGGCTTGGGTGAACTGGTGCCGGCGCTGGCGAGAAACATCTGTGCTCAGGCCTCGCACCCGCGAAAACCAGTACAGCTTTATTTTGCGTTGCGGCCTGTGGCTGGCAGAGGCCCATCCGGAAGTGAGGGAGCCCGCGGACTGGACCATGGAAATCTGTGCAAGCTTTATCGCGGCGGTAGGCCGGATGAACGTGGATGAACTTCAACTGGGTACGGAAAGAGGTGTCCGGAAGTCAGCACGTTCCGGCGAGCCCATGATGCCTCACTCTCGTGCAAATTTTATTTACTCTATCCGTCGCTTTATGAACGACTATGAGAACTGGGGGTGGGGGCGTCTACGTTTCAGCCCTGCACGTCACCTCTCCACACCGGATACTCCTCTTTTCCGGCGCGGCGTCAATCCCCGGGTTATCGACGATCCGGTCTGGCTGAAGCTGATATGGGCCAGCCTTAATCTGCGTCAGGAAGACCTGCTCACTGAAATACATTACCCGCTGGCCATGCTACAGGCTATGGCTGTAATCTGGACCCATGCTGGGCTCAGGAAGGGTGAACTGCTCCGGCTGACCACTGGATGTATCACACCGCAGGCTGAAGATATTGTGAAAGAAGACGGCAGCATCATCCCGGCCAGTACCCTGTGCTATCTGAATATCCCTGCTGGTAAAACTTCTAAAGCCTTTGTTAAACCAGTCGCGGCCGTCGTGAAAAAGTATGTCGATATCTGGCTGGCCGAACGCCCGGTAGAACAGGCGATGCTTGCCGACGAGCGCACCGGCGAAAAAGTGCGGTTTCTGTTTCAGTACCGCGGTAAACCTGCCGGTGGTGCCATTCTAAACCGTACGCTGATTCCGATGCTGTGTGCAAGAGCAGGCGTTCCTACAGAAGACAGCTACGGAGTGATAACCAGCCACCGCGGACGGGCCTCAGCAGTGACCGCACTGGCCAGCGTACCCCAAGGAATGTCGCTGTACGAACTGATGCAGTGGACGGGGCATTCCACGCCTCAGTCCACCATGCATTATCTGCGTATCCGACCGACTCAGCTGGCTGCCTCGTTCGTCAAAGCAGACAGAGTCGCCCACATGATTAGCGTGCTGGTTGATCACGATCCTGAAGCTGCCAGCCTCACCGGACCCGCGACATATTATGATTTAGGCGATTCGTACTGTACTAACCCTTTCTGGAGCAGCTGTCCGCATAGAATGGCCTGTATCGGCTGCGACTTTAATCTGCTGAAAGACAGCGCGCGCGGACTCTTACTGGAGAGTAAAGCATCCATCAAGCGTTATCTAGAAGAGGTTCCGCTAACCCCCGATGAGAAAGCCATAGTCGAACAGGATACCGAAAAACTTGACCGGGCCCTTAATAAGATCAACAGATAAAGCATAGGGGATAAGATGGGAGCCTATGCGCATCAAACAGATATCGTTATTCCTTTACATTTCTACACGTTACAAGATTAAGTCTATTCCCTCATCTGGTGAATCGCCGTCCATTTAATGAGCGGTATTTTCTGTTCTCCGCAGAGTCAGAGGAATGGCGTTCGCACCCTGATTAACATACGGCACACCTCTTAAAGGAAATTTTTTAAGATAAAAACGTAGACACGCGAAAAAATAAAGATGTAAAATCGCGACTATCAGTGACAGTGATAGGAAATGGTCGTGAAAAAATCAAAAGTGGCAGATCTTATCGTCAAGCATGTCCCAAAACAACTTCTCATGGCCCTTTCTGACGCGATTTATGCGGCGTCAAAGCGTTCATTTGATTCCGCAAAAAAGAAGAATCAAGGTCATAGAGCGACAGCCCTAGGACTTGAGCGCTATCTGAATTTGAATGAAACTATTCATGAGGTATTTGAAGCAAATGGTTGTAATCCCGGTAAGTTGTCGGGCAACCGAATAGTTGAAGGTCATTGTGGTATCTTCACTATTGCTCGTGAAAGTTATAGCGATAATCAGTGGAAAAAACTTTTTCGCAGCAAACGTAAGCAAGCACTTATCGCTGAGAACGTTTATTTGGAAAAAGTAGTACAACCGGATTTATTCTCCGAAGCTTCTGATATACCTAGAGCCACACTATTCATAGTATGTCGATTTTCTGGTTCGCTGGAGTCACAGCCCGAAGCCCCTGTTTCAATAGAGCTAGTTGTTCCAAGTTCTGACCGGAAGAACTGGGTTTTTCATGAACCAATTGAACTTTTTCTAACCCGATATGATGTTGTTCCGTCTCAAGAAGATAATGCGTTCCCTGGATTGAGAAAAGGCGTTATCAAAGGTGACGGCACAAAGGATGATGATGTATGAGCCGAGGAATTACTGAATTCCAACCTGACAGATTAGCTCAAGTTTTAGCCGCCAGACGACTATCACAAACTCAACTGGCAACTATGATTGGCGTATCTCCTGCGACTATCAGCAAATGGCGCTCTGGGCTTCAGGCTCCTGAGTCAGAAGCTTTAGAGCGCCTCGCCTCCGTCGTCAACGTTACTCCTGAATGGTTTACACGCCCACCATTGCCGGGGATGTCGAAGCCCTTGTTCAGGAGTAATGCTTCTGCCCATGTAGCAGCCCGAGCTATGCTGGAGATCCGTATTCAGTGGGCTAATGAACTTGTTACTAAGCTCGCTGAATTTGTTGAACTGCCAAAATTAAAATTACCACACCGTACTTTTACCAATATTGACGAGATAAGTGATCCTGATATCGAAGATGCTGCTAATGAATGCCGCGCTTTGTGGAACCTTGGTACAAAGGAGATCCCCGACCTTGCTTTAGCTGCAGAGAGTAACGGCATCATCCTTGTTAGAGAAGAGACTGGAGTCGCTCAAATTGAAGGGCTTTCTGCCTGGAGTGATACTTTAGGAGTTCCTTTTATTCTGCTTTCCTCGGATAAAGGCAATGCATTCCGTAGCAGATTCGATCTTGCGCATGAGATTGGGCACCTGATTCTTCACAGGTATGTTGGCAATGAGCTTGAGTCAGAACGTTACAAACTAAAAGAAAGCCAAGCTCATAAATTTGCCGGAGCTTTATTACTACCTGCTGAGACATTTGCCGAGGAAATCAGGACCCCTGTCACATTAGACAGCCTGCTTTTAACTAAACAGAGATATGGGGTTTCTGTTGCAGCAAGCATAATGCGTTTGCACGCACTGAGCATTATTACTGATGATGAGAAGCAAAACCTCTACAAACGCCGTTCAGCACGCTGGGGGGTTAAGTCAGAACCCGGAGATGATTATCGTGCCCCTGAAAAACCACGTCTATTGAAACGTACAATAGAATTATTGTCTTCTTCGGGGATCATCTCTGTTGAAGGAATGGCTGCTTTTGCGGGATTATCGGCTATTGATGTTGAAATGTTAGCTGGTTTACCTGAGGGCTATCTGTCCGGTAAGAAAGCAGCGGTAGTACATTTGGCTAGATTGAAATCTATGTTAGCCGAAAAGCGTGAAGAGCAAGTGGGCAGTCACAGTGGTAACTTGGTACATTTTCCAAAATCTCCAAAGCGTTCAGGCTCTTAATACTCACATAGCCATGTGTTAATTAGGCATGGCTTCACATCAGGATTAATAAATTGGTTTTTCGCATTTTAATCAAAAACATAGTTCTATGCCCTTCCAGTTCCAGCTTTTATTAATTTTCAAATCACCTCAGTAGAGCTGCTCAATGGACGCAAAATAAATATTCGCTTTTTGCTGATAGCTGCCAGAACTTCTTTACTAGCAACTCTAGAAATTCCATTCCACATAAATCATAGCCTTAGCCAGCGTGTGATGTCTGCTCTGGAGGATATGACGCCAAAAGTGGAGCAGTATTCTATCGATGAAATGTTCCTCGACCTGACCGGCATCGATGGCTGTGAAGACTTTGAGCACTTCGGGCACCGGCTGCGTGCCCATGTTCTGGCCAGAACCGGACTGACCATCGGGATCGGCAGTGCCCCCAGTAAAACTTTAGCAAAATCAGCCCAGTGGGCCTCCAAAGAGTGGCCACAGTTTAAGGGCGTACTGGCGCTGACGCCCGGAAACCCGAAGTGGACCGAGGCGCTGCTGATGCGCCAGCCTGTCGAGGAAATCTGGGGCGTTGGCAGACGTATCGGCAAAAAGCTGAACCTGCTCGGCATCACAAACGCGCTCGAGCTGGCACGCACGCACCCCGCCTTCATCCGGAAGAACTTTTCGGTGGTGCTGGAAAGGACGGTGCGGGAGCTGAACGGCGAGGCGTGCATTCCCCTGGAGGAGATGCCGCCGGCAAAGCAGCAGATTGTCTGCAGCCGCAGTTTCGGTTCACGCATTACCACCAAAGTGGCCATGCAGCAGGCGCTCTGTCAGTACGCCACGCGCGCAGCCGAGAAGCTCCGTGGCGAACGCCAGTACTGCAGGCACATCAGCGTGTTTGTGCGGACGTCGCCGCATGCGGTCGGCGAGACGTTTTACGGCAACACGGCCGGGGAAAAACTCACCCTGCCCACGCAGGACACGCGCGACATCATCGGCGTGGCCATGCGCGCGCTGGACCGTATCTGGATTGATGGCCACAGGTACATGAAGGCCGGTGTCATGCTTGATGACTTCACGCCTCACGGCGTCAGCCAGCTCAACCTGTTTGACGACAACCGGCCACGGGCCAACAGCACGCAGCTGATGCAGGTACTCGACGGCATAAATCAGTCAGGTCTGGGACGAGTATGGTTTGCGGGTCAGGGAATTGATACCGAGTGGAAGATGAAGCGGGATATGCTGTCACCGGCGTGGACCACACGCTGGAGCGATATCCCTGTCGCACGAGTAATGTGATCAGATACGAAATGTATCATTCATGTCCGCGTTCTCGAGCAAATTATTAATTTTACTTTGCTCACTAATTATATTATCCACGAGTTTAAATTGATACCTCTCACGGGCATAACTGTTTGTATAATCTTTACCATCCATTCCATAGAATCGGGTGTTATATGGATTATTGTGAGACTGAGTAACGCGATCCAGTTCACCCAGATGTACTCGGAGAACTTCATAACTAGCCGAAATTTTAGTCTGTAACAAGTGGATTTCGGCAGTCCTTTTTGCAACCTGAAGCTGCTCTGCAGTTGCCACATCGTTTTGTTTTACCTCTTCCCTCTGTGCTAGATAGGTTTTGAGGACAAGCATGACGGTGACGAGAGAGATTATTGGATTCAGTAAGCCGCCAAAGTAATCGCCCAGAACCCCCCAGTCAGCAGGATTATCCGACAAGGAATAATGGGCGAAATGAATCGCATAGACGCCTATTGCAATTAGGCCTGTTAAGATGCACAAAGCTATACATCCAATGAACATCCAGTTTACCTTACGCACTTCTGTACTCCCTGTTGTCTTAATATCCAGGCTTAAAATTTCGCATGCGAAATTTAACGGCGATGTAATTCTCTGACGTGGTTAGTCAGAGCGTAGTGATGTCTGGCCCAACGCCCGCGTTTTGCTTCAGCATGAAGCTGCAGACCCGGACTCGAGGTAGTTGAATAAAGGATGTTTATAACCCCGGCATTACTCAGAAAAGATGCCACAGTCCTGATATTAGTACGCGTATAACCACTGTTTCTCTCAAACACGTCCAGAGACAGAGTGTCTTCCCCTGCATCGAGTGCATCCAACAGTGCAGAGATGAGCCGGGAAGCAAGTGAACGACGGCCTGATTCGTTTATAAGATGATCGAGCTCAGTAAATGTCATGGCTTACTCGCTATAGCTTTTTTCTCGTACGGTAGTGATGGTCTTCTTCGATGGCTGCAATTATCCACCCTGTGGCAACTTCACGTGAGATGCCCTCAGGCAAAGCAGCGCAAATGGATGCCCAGTCATTTTCAAGCCGGAGACGGATGTATAGGGCAGCGAAACCAGCCCATTCAGTTTCTGTCGCTGGTCTCCAGCCGCTTTTTATAAGCAGATCGAAAGCTGACAAAGCAGCCCACATTGGGGACACCTTTCGCTTACTCCATTCACTTAGAGCAGAGCCTGGCACCGCAGTCTCACGCGAGATTAGTCCGGCTTGGCAGGCATGTTCAGTAAGGAAAGCGGCTTTTTCAGCCGCTGTTCCTGTTGAACTTTTAGCCCAGATATTTATGACGCTTCCCCGGAACTTGCCTGCAAGCTCAGTGAATGGGGTGACGGGATACTTGCTCAATCGCTTTACCTTACACCCAGGAGCAGAATTTCGCTTGCAGGTACATGTATCTCGCCATCTATGGTTTTGATCCAGACCATGCCAAAATCGTCAGGAGATTTATCGAGCATCAAGTTGCATTCCTGCCCCTCGAACGAATAAACAGGAAGCAGGGCAGTTTTGGGCTTTGATTTTACTGGCTCGGGCCTGATTTCAGGATCGGCAGGAAAGGGAGGTATTGCTTCCTGAGAGGAACCATCATTATGACCGGTATCACCGCCTTCAAATTTCGCATGCGAAATCTCAGGACCTGTCAGGGTAGGTTCTGTCGGAACGCTTTTCTGACGCCCACGGAGCTCATCAAGTTTTCTCTTAACCAGAGCACGGGTAAGCGTCTGTCCCGCGTTCGCCTGGGTAATGAGCGCATCTGCAGCACTCTCATTCAATTCATTAAGCTGAATCAGCGAATAAATTAAATCAACGTCGGAAATCGCCTTGCTACGAAGCAGCTTCTTGATTTTATCGGGAGCAGATTCTATGCGCATGTGTTTGCTGACAAAAGCCGTTGGTTTTCCAACCGCTTTAGCTATCTGTTCCCCGGACATACCGAACGTTTCTTTCAGCTGGGCAAAACTGACAGCGGTGGCCAGAGGTTTAAGTCCGGATTGCTGAAGGTTCTCGATCAATTGGCCCAGAATTCGCTCTTTCTCGGTCTTAGGCGGCTTACCGATATAGATTTCAATGAACTCATCCCCACGCTTCTTCATAGAGCGTATGCGTGTTGCACCCAGCCAAACGCGGTAACCCTTTTTGTCTCTCGGGAAGCATCGAGCGGGCGAAAGTGTTCCAAAATCCTGCATAGAATCAACCATGCCGGAAATGATTTCGTCGTCAAAGTCTTCCTCAGGACGAACCTGCTCAAGTTCGTAAATTTCATCTGCCCTGACGCGAACTATCTGCCCTTCTGTTTCAAGTGAAGGGCGTGCGATTTCGGAACGAATTTGCAAGGCTTCAGTAGTACCTGTAGGCGCAGCAGCAGAACGGGTTGCCACACTCGCTGCAACCTCCGGCAGTACCTGATTAGGTGAAGTACTACCGACTTTCTTTTGCTGAAGTTTTTTCTGAAATTTACTGGAGGCCATTATTGCTTACCTCCAGTCAGCTCAACGATTCTTGCTGTCAGCTCCTGATATTGATGCGCAGGCTTACTGGCTGGCGCGTATTCTCTAATTGTCTGCCCCAGTTCAATTGCTTCTTTAGCAAGGTTTTTAACCCATGAGATGTACCCAAGAACCTTTTCCGGACCGTAGTTTTTTTCCGCCAGTATCTCAAAAAGCTGAGTTAAGTTGTGCGTTTCAACAGGGCTGAGGTAACCATCCAGTAAGCCCTTACTGTAGCTCTGCACTGATGCCTGAGTAACGTAAGCCCCAAGAAATTTCAGTTGGGGGTTGTAGTTCTTTTTGATCCTTTGCATGTATGAAAGCTGCTTACCAACGCCGATGCGAGACTGCTTTTCGAGGAGCGTCGGTATCATCAGATAGTCAGCCACGAGATGTGAAGCGATAAGCAAATTGCTGTAGTCAGGTGCAGAGTCAATGAAAATATAATCGTAGTCATAGCGCAACGCTTCCATTCGCTCTTTAAAATCAAAAATGCAGTCCTGAGGACGATAGTTGATCTCATTAAGCTCATTCGTTGAGCCGATGATATGACGACCATCAGGCAGTTCGTGAGGCTTTACCTCGGTATTAAGATAGAAGAGCTGATGGGCATTGGCTTCGCCAGGATTAAATGCATTTCCCATTGGGTCCTTGTCAATCGACAAGGGAAGTTCCTCAGGGAATGTTCTCTCTGTCAGACCTGAGG
The DNA here is from genome assembly GCF_024520835.1 of Pantoea sp. Fr+CA_20. Taxonomy (NCBI): domain Bacteria; kingdom Pseudomonadati; phylum Pseudomonadota; class Gammaproteobacteria; order Enterobacterales; family Erwiniaceae; genus Pantoea; species Pantoea sp. Fr+CA_20. Next base: position 33,704 of record NZ_JALNPN010000025.1, on the reverse strand, counting down.
TAGCATCAAAATCAATCATGAGCGTTTTAAGCCCCGATTGTTGCATGTTGTAGGTTATTTCATTAGTTGACTGAGACTTTACTACACCGCCTTTCTGGTTACCGATGATGATAACCGTACCTGCACGTTTTGAACCCATCGCTTCATCCTCAAGATTTCGCATGCGAAATTTTTGTGATGGCTCGTCGCTGACTGGAATGGCCCTTAAGGACCGGAACTGACTAGCTCCTGAGAGTCTGGCGTTTCGCCCTGAATGTTAACCGGCTTTCCGGCAACACAAGCAGTATGCCAGGGCAGACATAAAGAATCAATATTGATTCTTTATGTTATCCGGATTTCGCATGCGAAATTAAGGTGATAGTCGGTAAAAGATTTCGCATGCGAAATTTTTAATCGGTGGAGCTCCATCTGCTTAGTCTTTCAGGTGCTGAAATTTTCCAAACAGGTGACGGCTAAATGATTTATCGGGTTCTTTAGGCCAGTTTTGCGGATCTGTTACTAACCCCCCTATCTGACGCATCCCTTTGTGCTGCTCTGATTTACGTTCACAATAATCTTCGTCCGTATAGCCCATAGTTTCGATTACAACAGCATGTTTTGCGCCTTCTGGCTCAACCACATTGATCAGAAAGTCAGGCAGGACATAGCCTATCTCGTCGTCAACGGTGACCTCAATATCGAAGAGTGGGCGCTCCAGTGACAGCCTGGGCGCTGAATCTTTTCTGGACAGCCACAGTGCTGATTCGAAAAGGCTGTCAAGCGTCTGCCGCTCAAGGTTACTGTCTACAGGAACGGGGCAGGTGCGACTGTATATGGCATGCGCGTAAGCTTCGCTGCAGATAACCTCACCAGTCGATGATCGTCTGTATGCCGCAATGACCAGGTATGGTGGACGAACGCCATCCTGCGATTCACCGTTAATGCTGACGCCTTTTTCAGGCGTGAAATGATATTTGTCACCTTTTATCTCATACACAGCTTCATCCCGGCTGACTTCATCAGCGACAAAGATCTGGTAGAAAATCCGGGCTTTTCTGGCAGGCCATCGCGAATCAGGCTTCTCCAGCTTAACCATATACGCTTCAAGCGCCTGCTTACTCATCCAGGGTTTGAAAAGAATAATCTCTGAAAGAGTACGGCTGCGCATAAATTCCTGTTTCTTAGTTACAGCCGTTAAAAGCCGAAGGGATTCAACGAGAGGACGTGTAGGTTTTGGATGTAAGCGATCAATTTTGTTAAATCCGGAATCATCTATAAGTGTCAGTAACACTCTGGCCAGACTGGTGCGCCGCTTACGTCGTGTTCTGTCAGGGCTGACAGTTGGTGATGCTCCTGCGGCGCGGATGGTTACGTCCGTGTCGTCTGCAGGAAGAAAATTGCGATAATTAACCCTGCTGCTGCCTGGTGATTTTCTGGTGCCGCTTCGCGTGGCACCTTCATCATCATCAGCTTTAAACTCACGATACATGGGGCAGGTAAGGGCATGTTCGTGGTTAAAACCCGAAAGGAAAAGCTTACGTGTATCTTCCCTCATCTTCGCACTGTTTAATGCCGGAGATTCTCCCGGGACGCAGCTGCACTGCAGCCATGCTTCTTTCTGGCGCATGGTGAGTATGATCGCCTCTGCAATGTGACGTCTTTCCGTCCTGCCTCTACCAAAAAAATCATGTACTGCTGACTCTTCCTCATCTGTCAGCTCACGGATAAGAGCACCCCGTGGTGCTTTCTTTCTTACAAGCATCATGCCCATAAAACCCCCGTAAAAAATAAAACCAGAAGATTTCGCATGCGAAATCTTCTTCTGGTGAATGGCCATTAGTAAAGGAGCATGCGGGTTATTCTGATTACACTGGGAGTTATAACTTCAGGATGCGTAGGCTGCAGTTTTTTGCTACTCGAGTTCTACTACAGGAAAGTGCTCATCCGCAGGGGCTACTGAATCCGAAAAGAGTTGTACTCCCTCCGGGGACTCAATCTGGGCAATGATTTCTTGGACACCAATATTCATAAGTTTTTCAACTAACGTCGGGCAGTTTTTTGGAAAATTAAGAGCTTTAGTATTGAACCGCGGCTTGAAGTGCCGAATCATCATAGCTTCAAAAGTCTCAATGATATCAGGGAAAGAGAGGAGTGGTGGCTCAAGGGGAGACGGACGATATAAAACAATGGATACGGTCTGCAAACTCTGTCGGCTGTTTTGCTCCGCTAATAACGTTTGTAGTTTATCATGTCCTTCACCCAGACGATCTTGAGCTTCACGTCCCTCAGCTTTGGCTATTCCAATATATTCTACGCGACAAGGAATGGGCGGATGGAGTTCTGCAAAGTTCAGAAGAAAAGACAGATCGCAGGGGAAAGCCTTCGTTCCTTCCCAGTCTCCAGTGAACCCGAAGCTATCTGGAAAGAGGCCAAAATTAACCGCACGTACATCCGTAAATTTAAACCTAGGCCAAAAGGTAATTGTCTTTTCTGTGATATCACCCGGAGTTAATTCAAATCGAACATTGGCCTTGAAGGAACTTGGACAAAGCTTACATACTGACTCCGGCACAATCATCACTCTCGAATGGGTTACTAAATGATAGATTTTGAAATCACCAAATTCTCCTTGCAATTGAAGAAGACGATCCTTGCTAAGGCTAATTTCTTTTACGCCATCCATCATGCCTGCAGGTTGTTCCAAATATTCTATAAACAATGGGTCAATAACTGTTGACGGACCTGACTCGAAGCTCAAAATCATTGGGATATCCATTTAGTTGAGTTTGTATTAATCTACAATATATTACGCAGTCCTGAAAATGATTATTTTGAAAAGGTTTATCATTTCAAACCATGGTATGTATACTTGCACCCTATGGTATTTGGTCACGCCCAGCGCTAACACCTTCCTGCAGAATTCGTTGAAGTCGAAATTATTTGTTCTATAAGGTTATGTAGCCTTCTCGGGTTAATACCTTACCGGTATCAGAATTAAGTCGTACCAGCGTGATGCGTAGTATGGCTATAACAATTACTAGCTGGCGTCATAATCTTAAATGGAAGTGGAGCAAGATAATGAGGCACTGCGCTGATTGAGTTGGCTAACGCGGGGAGAAACACAGATCAAACGAACTGACTTCAATCTTCCTCTTGATCCACCTGATTTGGAAAAATTTTTGGCATTAAGCACCACGAAGTAAGGAACGCAAAGTCGTTGATTACAAAAAATATAATTACTACAAAATATTGTATTTTTTACCCGCTATAGGTACTAAAAAGGTAAAATACTGCTTTAAGTATTTACGGGGTTAAAGGAATGTTTGAGGGCGTGGAATTTGATAGCGATGTGGTAGCTGGTCTGGAGTGGCTTGCCTCCACTCAAGCGGATAAAGGTAGTTTTTATCAACGCTTAGAAAAAGCTCAGCGCAGCTATATCTCTGCAACAAGTAAAACCACTAACTTTGGTAAACCATTCGATCCTTCCTGGCATGGTCCGGACGCTGTTGCAGGTTTTCTGTCACAAGCCAAGTCTCTGCTCGATAACCGCAGAGCATATGAAATATCTGTAGCTTCGCAGATTATTCCCTGGGTGAAGCGCCTTGGCCAGTGTGCCCGAATGTTGAAAACGATCGAAGGTGCTGAGGAACGCGCCCGAAGAATGCTCTCAAACAGTGGAGTTTCACCTGACACAGCGTTGTTTGAGTTAGTTCTGGCCGGGAACTATGCTCTCCATGGCTACCGGGTCGAATTTATACCGGAGCAAAAAGGTGTTAAGAAAACGCCGGAATTCAAATGCAGTATCAGTGAAGATGATTATTTCTTCGTCGAGTGTAAAAGGCTTCAGAAAGGTTCCTATGCCATACAGGAACTGGAATTACATAATCGCCGAGCCCATCTCGCTGAACTGCGTATCAACTCTAGAAAAATGAATATCTGGTTCGATGTAACCTACAATTGTGAAGTCAAAGATACTCCTGAAAATTATCTCATTAATCACCTTAATCAGTACACGGATTCGTTATATCAATGGCAGGATGAATACGGATGCGGGTTTATTAAACCTGCTGACTTTAGTAAGATAAAAAAGGACATCGCGGAAAAGGGCTCTTTACTGTTTAATATCAAACTGGCGCGTCTCATTAAGGGCTCCCAACTCGAAGATGAAAATTACAGCGTATTTGCTACTGGAAGAGCCGATGAACGGGATGGGCGATACATCACCCACGCAAAAAATGCCTCTCTTTTAACATGGCGATGTGTTAATGAAAAATCGTTTGAAGCCAGATCCAGACATATAACAAAAACGCTTTCAGAGATAGACGACCAGCTTTTTGGATATGGTCTGGGCGTAGGTCATATCGCCATGGATGTGGATGTTCAAAAAGATGTGGCGGACAAAAGAAGATCCAAAAATCATAATGCTGCTAAAAAATTTGCGAGCAAATCAGACATCGTTCGCCTCAATATTCATTATCTGGTTCCTCGTGTTGACGAGAAAAGCTCATGGTTAATAGACGAGACTGTTGACGATTTTTATACCCATGATTTGGTAAAAGAGATCATCCCTGTGATGCAGGCTTTTCCTGACGCAGTACTTTTAGATAACGGTTTACCTGGATGGCATCAGAAGTGAACATAAATTAACCCGCATCGTTTTTAATGCTGTGGCCGGATTGATTTATTACAAAGGCCTTTTAAGCATCGCCACAGCCTCACTGCCCGGCATCGAAAACTGCACCCGGTGCCTGGCCGCCACGTCCAGTGCAAACACCTTCGTATAGACCTCCGTCGACTTCATGCTCTTGTGGCCCATCAGGCTCTGCAGCGCCTTGAGCGGGATCCCCGCGTAAAGCATGTGCATGGCGTAACTGTGCCGGAACGTATGCGGCGTCACCGGCACCGAAAAATTCACGCCGTCCTCCGCTGCGGTGGCTACCGCTTCATTAATCCATTTGCGGACGGTCCGGTCGGTCACGGTCCACAGCCGCACTTTTTCCGTCCGGCCGGTTTCCGGGTTGCGCCGCTCCAGCGGAATGCGCAGCGTGGCCACCATCATCTCGAGCTGGGCAATGTACTGCGGATCGGACAGCGGTACCAGGCGGTGCGGAACCACCCCCGAGGGAAAACGACCGGAGCTCCGGGCTGCTTTTTCCCCACGCTGTTTCAGCGTGGCCAGCTTCACGAAGGGATGGGGCGGCGTCAGGGTGAAGTCGGCCCGCGTCAGGGCCAGCGCCTCATTGATACGCGCCCCGGTGTTCCACATAGTGGTCAGCAGCATCTTGCGGTGCAGATCCGGCACGTAGTGGAGCAGGGCGCTGACCTCCGGCGCAAGCAGGTATTTCGGCAAATCGTCAATGAGTGCGGCCATCTGACGGAGCGCAAGAGCGGCCGGATAGTCAATGGCCACCGGCAGCTGGGCAGCAGCCGGTGACTGAAACAGGGTGGGCAGATTCATGGTCATAAAACCTCATTTACCGGCAGTGGCGTGCTGACAGGGCTGACGGTCTTCCATGACGTCAGACCAGTAATGAGCCTGACACAGTGCGTCATGAAAATCCCGGACGGGGCAGCTGCAGGCCTTCCGGCAGTCAGCCTGAGGGCCGGGTTTTCCGCCCTGTTGCCGGTCAGCTCATTGGCGGTCTTGTCCGTATGCATAAGGGTTAATGGTCCTTTGTGCGTGTCGCTGTATTCAGGATCTCTCATTAACCTAAAGAAGATCCATTTTGAATGCCGCCTCAGCAGGTATGCTCAAATCGATTTCAACCGCGCCGGCCGGAAGAGAACTGAAGGTCAGTGCGGTACCAGAAAGCTGTACCGACCAGTCTTTCATATCCGGAGCATCGAGCCGGCTGGCCATTTCTTCGTAAACGCCGTTTTCCTCATCAAGAAGCACAAGGAGGTTTTCGCCAAGGGAGTTGACGGTCCGGAGAAGCCAGCACGTCCGGCAGCCGTAACCTGCCCAGTATGCGACAATCTCCGCCGGAGAATAACTGTTCCCTTCGTTAGTAAATTTTTTGTTAGCCATAAAGTAATTTCCTTATCAATATTCACATCCGTGTTTGTATTGAACATGACAATCACACCTGTAGCATTCACCCCCACATCATGTGACATGAATAAACTACAAGCCTGCTAAATATTACTACCGCAATTACCGGAGCAGTAGAAATGGAGATTCCGATTTATTCCTCTTATGGCATTTTTCGGAACTCAAGAAGCAGAAAAAGAAAGTGATGCTCAACAGTTGAGTTACGATTCAAGTATGAAAGCATGTTCATAACCCATTGTATATTATAGCACAAAATTTCATTCTGTTTCAAAAATAACCGATTTATCTTTAAGATCCGGTTCTAGCTTTTTTCGGATGTCAGCGTAAAAGGAGAAAAGAAAGCTTATAGCTGACATATCCATATGCCAGGCATCTGCATAGGTTTGGCATACGCATATACTCATCATCTGCATATGTTATATATATACATATGTGCAGCATCTGCCTATACTTGGCACAGGTATAAATATAACGGCCATGAGGCCAGGAGAAAGACCATGAGAACCGTATCGATATTTAGAAACGGCAATAACCGTGCCATCCGCCTTCCCCGCGATCTGGATTTTGAGGGGGTGAGTGAGCTGGAGATCGTCCGGGAAGGGGACAGCATCATCCTGCGTCCCGTCCGGCCGACCTGGGGCTCATTCGTGGAGCTTGAAAAAGCCGATCCGGACTTTATGGCAGAGCGAGAGGACGTTGTGACTGACGAAGGACGATTTGACCTGTGAACAAAACGTATATGCTGGACACCTGTATCTGCTCGTTCATCATGCGCGAGCAGCCGACCGCCGTCATTGAGCGCCTGGAGCAGGCGGTGCTGCGCGGCCACCGCATCGTGGTCTCGGCCATTACTTACTCTGAAATGCGCTTCGGCGCCACCGGCCCGAAGGCCTCACCGCGTCACGTGCAGCTGGTCGAGGAATTCTGCGCCCGGCTCGATGCCGTCCTGCCCTGGGACCGCGCCGCGGTGGACGCCACCACGGAAATTAAGGTGGCGCTGCGCCTGGCCGGCACGCCGATCGGCCCGAACGATACGGCGATCGCCGGACACGCCATCGCCGCCGGTGCCGTGCTGGTGACGAACAATGTGCGGGAATTTGAGCGGGTACCGGGCCTGCCCCTGGAAGACTGGGTATGACAGGCGGCGCACCCGTCTTTCACCGTTCCGGACAGGGGCCCCGTTCCGAGCTGTCCTCTGCGGGCGTGGCTCCCCTGCGGGCAAGCCTGACAAGCATCACCACTTCAGAACGGGCCGCGGCCACCCGCTTTCTCAGGTGCCGCCTCACCGCGCTGACGTTCATGGCTGATGCCGGCCGGCTTCGCTTCTCTGTTCTGCTCATCAGGCCTCACTTTCTGACTGACTGCCCGGGGCGTTTCACCTCAGGGCTGTTTTCTGAGTTCATGGGACCGTGACCGTCCTGCGGTCAGGCCGTGACTGATGTTCCGCCATCAGATAAATGCAGCCGGGAAGCTGCGGACAGACCCGCGGGCATGATGAATGGCGCGTCGTCACTGCGGGGCAGGGCGGTACTGCTCATCGAGTGCCTTTGCAATAGCCAGGGTTTCAGCATCGGGTGTGCCGTCGGTGTTTTCCGGCCTGAAATGCATCTGAAACGCGCGGACGGTTTTCCGTGTCTCATCATCCAGGACGCCGCTGAGCGGGATCTGGTCATAACCGTAACGCCTGAGCGCCGTCTGAAGAGTCAGGACATCGGCAGGCGCATCCGGTGCCCGTCCGGCCAGGTACTTCTGCACCCGCAGCGGTTCAGGCCACGCCCCCACGCCCTGCGCGGCCAGCGCTTTCCACGGAAACAGTTTACCGGGATCCTGTTTACGCAGCGGCGCGATGTCGCTGTGGCCGAGCACGTTATCCGGCGTGATGCCATAGCGCCGGATAATATCTTTAGCCAGCGCAGCCAGCGCACTGATCTGCTGCGGTCTGAAGGGATACCATGTCTTGTGGCCCAGCAGGTCTTCCGTGAAACCCGGATTCACTATTTCAATTCCCACCGACGAATCATTCAGGTTGACGCGCCCGTTCCAGTTACTCACCCCGGCATGCCAGGCTCGCCTTTCTTCACTGACCAGCCGGTAAACGATCGGTTCACGCGTGCGGCTGTCGACACGGTCAGAAATCAGGTAGTGCGCGCTGACGTTTTCGCCGGAAAGCAGCTTCAGCGAGTCCGCCTCGTCGACCGCCGTGTAATGAAAGACCAGAAAACGTATCCGTTCGTTCTGCGCTGCCGAGGAGTGGGTGTCGTCCAGCAAATAATTCTTTACGCTGACGTGCGGGGGCGTTTGCTTACTGCAGCCCGCGAGAACCATTAAGCAGCACAGGCCGGGCAGGATTGATGTTATCCATTTTTTCAAAGTAAACATAACTAATCCTTTATTTTATCATTCCGTTATTTATTCAAAGGTACAGGTGTGCTGCGGCGCAGAATACTGAATTCCACGCGGCTTTCCTGGTAATTCACTCTGTTTTCTAAAAACCACATGATGAATTCATTATTATTTCTGACCCCAATTTTTCGCATTACCCTCTTTTTGTAATAACTGACGGATTTTTCTTTCAGACCTGACCATTCCGCTATCTGCTTTATGGTCATGCCGGTCATAAAAAACCAGGTGACAGCAACTTCATTTTCGGTGAATAATAGACAGCGCTGTGTATTATCCATAAACGTCACAGATCCTCCATTGCATGATTATGGGCTAAAAATTTTTGTGAAAAGAAACTGGCAGAATTAATCTGCCAGATAAAATTTAACGTATTAATTCGAGTCTTCTTTCAGGGACCGGGTAAAGCTGAAATCTTTCCCGGCATCATCAACCAGGGTATATTCCACGGTCATCTCTTCACGGCTCATTACTTCCTTTAAACTAAAGCGTTTATGGCTGAAAGGGGCAATCATCCTGCTCATGCCCAGCTGCAATGGCTGTTCAACGGAAGACGACCTGATCTTTATCGAAACAGGCGTCACGTAATAGGGCGAGGGATTTTCCAGCTCCAGTGAATGCCCGCTGTCTGATAAACGAACGCTCAGACTTTCGGCAATTTTTTTAATGTCCATATGTCCCGTGAACGGTCGGTAAATAATCTTCAGCTGAGTGTTTAACCCGACCTCCACTTTGTTAGCATTTTCCCTCTGCTGAGATTTCTTCATGCCGGGTATTTCATAGAGGTTAATCCAGAAGACAGATTCCCGATCCCTGGGCAACGCTCGCATTTTTTCCGTGGGCAGTATCCTCAGATTCACGATTTTTCCGGGCGACATTTTTGTCACCGCAGGAATAACGATGAAGGGATAATTTTTTTCTTTATTGAGATCGCCTGCACTTCCGTCATCAATCCAGCTCTGAAGTAAAACCGGCGCATTTCTGTCGTTATTGACGATAAGCAGACGCCTGTCACTGTCGTTGCCGCTGAACAGTACTCTGTCCTGCAACGGCACGACCGCTGCATGGAGCCCCAGCGAAGTAAATAAAAAAGAAAAAAAGAAAAAGTGAGAAAAGCACTTCATCACCAGTACCTCACCACTATATATGCCGTCGCATCCACCTTACCGGGTGTGACGGTGTCAGCCGCATTCAGAATCGCGTATGAAGCAAAATACCGTGATGTGATGTCCACCTGGCTGTTGCTGTTTCTGGCGCGATTGACTTCTCCGGTGAGCAGAGAAAACCAGCCTTTTGTATAATCGTCGGTATACGCGTTCGTTATAAATCCAAACGGAGTGTCGGAGCCTGAAGCTGTTATGGCAATACCGACATTCGAGGCATAGCCGTCCTGTCCGTAATGGTCTGACACGAGGTAGGGCATCCACTGCGAGTCGCCAGGGGCATTGGCGGGACGCGGATTAGTGGTTCTGAAGGCAACGGAAATCTTATCTGGACCCACGCCTGCGGTCTGATTGATATAGGCATTGATGAGTGGGCCGCCACAGCGGTAAGTGATTTCAAAGTCTCTACCCGTTTTCACGCCAGACTTTAAATCGCTGACCGTTACCTTGGGTAAAATAACAGGGTTGGTATAGTCAAGAACACGGCATCCCCAGGCCGACTGTTTAAACGTGTTTGCCGGAGAGTAAACCATGCCGAAACCAATCCAGTTTGAGTAGCCGAAGCCATCATAATTTGTAGCACTGTCACTACCCGGCGTGATTTTTCGATCGTCATTCCAGCCGGGCCCGACAAATACAGTGTACCCGTTCGGCTGAGTACATTTGTAAGATATACCGTTTGCGGTGTCTTCGGCTGGGTCACCGCAGCCGAATTTGTTACCCCCTCCCCTGTAGGTGGCAGGAAACCGGTAGATTTCTGCCGTCACGCTGCTGAAGTCGCGGGCATAAAAATTGAGCCTGTTCCCTTCCTTGTGCCCCGATATGGGAGACTGCTGCCAGTATCTCGAGAACACCTTACCGTCTTTATTGCGCGTAATCTTGATGCCGATAAAAGGAAAATAGGTCTGGTAGACGCCCTCCCCGTTGCCGTTAAGACCGCCCACGTTACTGTCTCCGTTGGTGGCAAAATTCTCATATGTTTTGCCTTCATCGGCGAGATCACAGGTATAAAGCAACTGATCTCCTCCCTCAGGGAAGGCCCCAGCCTGGCCTACGCTGGCAGTGGTAGAGCCAATCAGGCCGGTCGGCATAAACTCCGTCGGCTGAAGGGTTATGGGACCAAAAACCAGGGGAACGCCACCTGTGCTGTCACCTCCTTGTCCGTTTTGATACACTGGCGTGCATTTGGCCAGAGCTGACGATGTAAAAAACGTGACCATCAGCAGGGAAAAAACAGCTGCTTGCTTTTTCATGTTTGTAACCTTATTGACAGACTGCGGTGACATAGTTGAGCGCTTTTGATGACCTCAATTTCACGGGCGCATAGCGGATGACACACTGTTCACCGGCCGCACTGCCCCAGCGGGCGGTCAGCGCCTCTCCGTTTTCAAGCCGCAGGTAGGTGTTACCCGCCTGACTTACCGTAGCCACGTTATTGCCCTCGGAATCAAAGATGTCGGAACCCAGAGGAACCCAACTGCCATCACGGCGTTTCAGCTGCATCATCACGGGGATTCCCTGACGGGTTTTAAAGACCAGTCGTGTGACTGAACCTGCATAGGGCGTAACGACATGCTGGCTGTCAATAATATCAACATCCGCAGATCCGCTTTCAGGCGCATCAAGGTTGATACTGTTACGTCGGTAAGGCATCAGCGAAGGAATGATGGCGTAACCTGCACTGTCGATTTTAATATTCTGACCGTTAAGCACCGTGGCCCCCTCAGCCCCTTTGGCCTCCACAATCGCAAAGGTATCGCTCACGGTATGCCCCAGAGTGATCCCGCCACGGTGTACCGCGACGGCACCGCTCATCGACCCCGATGCCTGCCAGCTTCCCGGCGATTTTGATACCGTTCCGCTCACATTGGCTTTGGGCAGAATGGTGGACAGACTGAGTCCCGTATTGCTGCCCGCGCGGGCCTGGCTGTAGTTCAGGCCCCACTGGGTAGTATTGTCCTTGCCAGCGCTGCCAGACAGCGAGGTCTGATAGCTGTGGTCATTATTACTGCTGACGTATGTCGCAGACATCGTCGTGTTCCGGTTATCGCGCCCTAAGGGCACGGAAAAATTCAGGGCAAACTGGGTATCTTTGTAATATTCCTTGTGGCTGTCATCTTCAGGCATCCCGAATCTCTGCGCGTCTGAAACCCGCGTACGGTACTGTCTGGAAATGCTGAAATCCATGTGGATACCGTAAGGCAGGGCCGTGTTGTATCCCACCTGATAAGAAGTATCTTTATTTCTTCCGTCGTAATAATTTTGTGAGGATCCCGAAACATAGACGCTGCCCAGTGCGCCAAGCGGCTGGCTGATGTTGACCTGAAGCCGATTTTTTTGCATGTATGTTCCCCCTTCTACCGACGACAGAGGGGTATCGGAGTTGTTAAGAGCCACAATATCCTGCAGGTCCCGGTAACCCTTCGTGGAATACCGGTAGCCGGCAAAACTGATTGTGGTGCCAAGCGGCCCCAGCGTCTTACTGTACTGGGTATTCACCATCCATCCCTGCGTGGTTCTGCCATTTTTCAGTCTGGCATTTGACCAGGTGGCGGATGTCCCGAAAGCACCGAGCGCCGATGAATAAATTGCTCCGCCGCTGGCCGCCTGATAACCACTGCCGACACGTAATCCGCTGTTTGCCGTTACCGTGTTTGAAACGCCGTATTTAACGGAATACTCGGAAAACTGATTGAAGCGGGCGTAGTCGCTGATTTTTCCCGCAGAAAACGCATAGTCCAGACGTCCGGGACGAACAGAGCCTGGCAGGGTAGAATAGGGTACTGCATATTCAGTGATGCTGCCGTCACTCTCCGTGACCCTGACCTTCAGGTCACCACCATAGAAAGCCGGTGCCAGGTCATCAATACTGAAGTTACCCGGCGGCACGGTCGTCTCATAGATTTTATATTTCTTCTGAAAAACCTCGACTTTCGCGTTAGTTCGCGTAGTTCCCCTTACGGTCGGTGCGTACTGAACCAGCGAAGGGGGTAATACACGATTGTCTGTCTTCAGGCTGACGCCTGTGAAACTGAGCCCGCTGAAGGTTTCAGAAGAGGAGCTGAGCTGTCCTACTGACAGCTCACTTCGCAACAGCGGTAAGCCGCGTTTTACATAAAAGCGTGAGGAATTCCACCTGGAACCATAGCGGTTACGATTGAAATTGCCCTGCTGCCGGAACTGCCACTTGCCTGCATTAAAGCCGCTGCTGAGGCCGAGGTAAGTTGAGCTCAGTGCGCCTGAATAGCTGTTGTGGGACTCATACTGGTTGACTGTATAGTTTGAGAATAAAACAGTGCTCCCTGCGTCAAACTCACTCGCCGGAATATAGTCATCCGGCCGCTGTACCAGCAGGCTCTGGGGCACCACAATGTTTACCCTCAGAGAAGAAAGATCGGGCGCTGCCTTTGCCTCCGGCAGAACGGCTTCAAGAATATACCTCTCTTGCGCTGCAAGAGATTCAGGTTTCTTTTTAAGGGGTAAACTGTTAATGAAATCCCCCGTGAATACCGGTGTCAGTTTTTTATCTTTCATTTCAAAATCCACTGTTTTTTTAGAAAAAAGTTTATTATTCAGATAGACAGAAACATCATACTTCCCAGGTTTATAAAAAGAGTCTTCGCCTGATAATGCAGCAATACCACTCAGCCCGCTTGCCCTGAGCATGACAGGACTGAATTCATATTCTTCAGCATGGATATAAAAAGTACAGCAGGAAAGAAATAAAGGATAAAATCTGATCTTCATTTTCATAGAATCATAAAATTAGTTATCAGCGATCAGGAAGTTTACTGGCGTGCCATAATCATTGATCATAACCGCATTGAGCGGGCCACTTAGATGTTTATCCTTAATTACTGTGGAATATTTCCCACCGGGCAACAAGGTGATTTTTTCGGCTAAAAGACGATTTCCATTACTGATATCTCTTATAGAAAGGATATTCGCCGTGTTGTTATTTACCACCAACACTCCATCATGCACTCGGTAAGAGATATTGCTTTCGTCTTTTGCAGTAAAAGCATTCACCGAGGCAGGCCTGTAAATAATTTTTAACCGACTCCGGATAATGATATTGAGGCGATTAACCTTACCTTCATTTTTTCGGACACCAGGGATCTGGGTAAAATTCAGATAAAAAAGAGACTCTTTATCCTGTGGCAATGCGCCGGATAACAGCTTAATTTTTACCGTCTGCCCCCCTTTTTCTTTAATTTTAAAAACAGGCGGCATGGCAATAAAATCCGGTTTCTCGCTGTTGTCGGATTCTACCTGAACAATAAAAGGATTATCACTGGTGTTATCAAAGGTAACTGTTTTTTCAGTTATACCTTCCATTACAATTCGTGAAGCGTTCATAACCACAGCAGCCTGCGTTGCGCTACTGATTAAAAAGAATAAAACTGAAAATATTTTCAGGTATGTTAAAAGTTTCATAAATTATTCCAGCCCCGCGAGAATCGCGGGGCGCAGTTTTTAGAGATAGCTGATAGCGTACTGAACTGTCGCTTCGACTTTACCGGCTGTGGCAGCACCACCGGTAGCAATATACTGAGCGGTATACTGTGCTTCTCCGCTGGTGTCGCCCGGGTTGAGTGAAAATGCCTTAGCAAACGCCTCACCTGACTGTAAATTAATAACGTTATTATCCGGATCCAGTAACTGAATAGCGACATTACTTGCCGGAGAAGAAGTGGCAATGTTTTTCAGGTTACCGGAAGCATCAACACTGGTTGATGCAAAATGAATTTTAATATCCTTGGCCGCTGCTCCAGGATCAGTGCATCCTGTCAGCTTCATGCTGAATGTCGTGGGTGAAGAAGTATTACCCGCGGCGGAAAGATCGCTGAGCTTTGCCGTCTGCATCAGTATAACTGGTGCGGCCGAAGTAGAGTCATTGACACTGATGTTACACGTCTGGGCGGACACTTCACCTTTGAAACGAATACTGTTTTCCTGTGCGGCAAATACACTGCTGCCTGACAGAGTAGTCAGGGCAATAATCCCGGTTAACAAGGTCTTTTTGAACATTCCAGTGCTCCTAAAACGGTTGTCTGTTAATTAACATGCAGAAAGACGCCTTTGGAATTCAATCATTCATTCCGCATGTAATTTATCTTAATGAATAATACTGACGTACTGACTTCGAACTAATAACGTAATCAGCCAAAACAGTCTATGCGGGACGGAAGATAAGCGCACCTTTGAATTCCTCTGATTTCGTTTAAATTAATATTATTTTTATGTTTAAATTTATAATGTTAAAAATCAACAACTTAAAATAAATTTAGATTGATTTATTATAAATAACACAAAGATAAAGTCGCTCTATAAAGACGTGATATACTTATTTTAAATTGATCTGAGCAGCTTTCGGATTTATGATCTTCCGCTCACATAAAAACTTCCCCCGCTCATTAGGCATATCATTTGTGCGGACTTTTGATTATTTATTTCACTGGTGGAGAATGCCTTGAGCAGAAAAATTATCCTTAACAGTTTTCTGACTTTTGAACCGGATAAAAAAAGGATCACCGGCAGGGGTAACCCGGCGATTATCAGCGCATCCGCATCACTGTGCCTTGAACTGCTCATTGAAAATGTGGGGCAACTGGTCACGCATCAACAGTTCTATGACTATGTCTGGCGCCGGTTTGGTACGGAACCTGCTTCAACAACCCTTTATCAAAATATCTCGGCGCTGAGGCGTGCACTCTATAAAGCAGGTCTTCAGGAGGATATCATCCGGACCATGCCACGTAAGGGTTTTCTTCTTTCTCCACAGACAACCGTAGAGAAAGAAAGCCTTTCATCCTTCTCATCCGTCAGCCCCGTGTCGAAAAGTGCTCAGGCTCTCTCTGCAGGCGCTAATAAAATTCCAGAGCATGGCGCTTCAGATGAAGGGATGACTGCTGTGCAGAGTGAGCAAGAGACTGATCATGTGAAAAAAATTTTTTCATATTCATCTCTGGCTGAACACAGGATTTTAAAAGCCTTTCTGGGATCAAAAAAATTGATGGCTGTAACGATTCTTTTTATTCTGATAGTTTCACTCTGGTCTTTTTTTTATATCAGAGCCGGAATGAATTACAATGATGCTGTTTTTATTTACAGTACGGATTACAAAGGCTGTACCGTATTCAACAATGCAGATGGGTGGCTTAGAAAAGAAGAGGTAAAGAAAAAGATAGATGATCTTAACATAAACTGCAGCGCAACTCCTTATGTTTATCTTACCGCTTTCAAACATGCAGACAGTCTTTCATACTTTAACTGCGAGCACCCGTTAGACGGACGTGTAAGAGCGAACTGCCGTTCCCACTACTATGTGAAGAACCAGAATAATGATTAAAATCATCCTCCTGATCATCTTCTGTATTGTCATTTATTTATTTACGCCATTCAGCAGGAACGGAGAAAACACCATTTCATGCAAAGCCGATGTCTCTTATCTGTGGAAGCAGGATCGGCTGGATTTACTCATCACGCAAAACCTTCATGACGGAAAGGGCGTTCTTTCAATGTCTGGTATTTTATATGAAAACGATAAAGTAAAATCTTATCTGAGTAAGACGGTTTCATTTTCATACGTTCAGAACAGTTTTTTCTACTACTTCCGATCTGAGCTGATCATGAACTCACCTCAGATGACGATGAGCCTTGCCGATCAGAAGACATGGCTACCCGACTTTTTTACAGAGAACAATAAACCGTTAGTACTCAAAATCAGGCCTTATGGCAAAAATTCCTGGGTTTTTTATCCCGAAAACACACCGCTTTTCATCTGTGAAAGAAGCCATTAACGGATATAAGGCCAGCTGAATCCCCGTGTCCTCTACGCCCGGGCTAATGCGGACCAGAAAATACCGGTCAGGGTGTGTGTACTGGATACACTGATGTCACCACCCGGTTCCGGCCTCCGTGTTTGGCCCTGTAGAGAAGCTGGTCTGCCAAAGCCAGCGCTTTTTCTCTGTCTTCGCCGAGTTCACAAACACCTGCTGAAATCGTGATGTGTTTCACTTCGGGAAGCTCTACTGTGGCAATGTTTTCACGAATACGGTTTACAACCACTCCGGCTTCGCTCAGCGTTGTGTCTGGAAAAAAAATGACAAACTCCTCACCGCCGAACCGGCAGACAATGTCCTGAGTGCGGCATCCTTTTTTTAATAAACCTGAGACAGCTATCAGTACTTCGTCCCCGGTATCGTGTCCGAACTGGTCATTAACCTGTTTGAAGTGGTCGATATCAAAAAGAGCCAGGGTGTGTAAGCTATCCCCCCCTACAAAAGGCGCAGTGAGTTGATCGAACCCCCGCCGGTTATGAAGTTTCGTCAGATGGTCCGTCAGGGCATCATCGCGCAATACAGAAAATGTTTTATTGATGGTTTTTGAATAAGCCAGAAACGCTTTTTTGAGCCTGTCAGCCTCTCTGTACCAGGCTTTTATTTCATCCATTCCGGATAACCGCCCGGTCGTACCTGAGCGTGTCAGGCGTGCCAGCTTCTCAAGTGGCTTTGAAATCCTGGTGGAAATGTAAAGACTCGCGATGACCAGCAGAAGCGACAGTAGCAGCCCGTAGAGGATCACATCTCTGACGATACGTTTGAGCAGTGCGGCCGTCACGTCAGTTGAAACGCAGACGAACACATGCCAGTTAGTTTTTACAACGTCAGAATAACCCAGCAGGCAGTCCTGATGATTTAACAGGGTTTTCATGGCGCCATATTTTTTCTGTTTCAGCTGCGCCGACAGATCCGGGCTCAGACTGATTCTTTTCCCGGTCAGTGCCTCATCCGGGGAATAAACCACTTCGCCGTTATCGGAAACAATGCTGACAGTCGTTTTATCAGCATAGAAGTGCTGGCTCAGAAGACGACTCAGCATGCTGACCTTTGTAAGATAGATTGAGCCTGCCAGATAACCCAGATATTCGCCCGAGGGGGAATATACCGGGTTCGACAAAAAGATGAGGTAGTTTCCCGTATAGGGGGTGAGGGGTTCAGAAACAAAGGGGCCTTTTTTTACCGCCTGAAGCTGCCCGGGCGCCACACTGAGTAACGTTCCTGACGGGATGAAATTTAAGGGAGAAGCTGCCACAACCTGTCCCTCAGGCGACAGGGCCAGCACGGAACTGAACATATCAGACTGCAGACGGAGCCTGTCAGTCTCATACTGCAAAGCCTGCAAATCCCTGTAACTGGTTATCTGTCCGGCGCTGAAAGCGAGCTCCTTCTGAGCCGTCCGGAACATGTTGTCGGCAGTGTAGGCCAGTTTGCGGGCATACGCATTGCTCGATTCCAGAATACGCTGTTCGGCCAGGTTCCTCAGCACAAAGCCGGTCACTGTGGAAAGCAGGATAATAGTAAGAAGTATGCAGCACACCGAGTGCAGACACAGGAGACTCTTTAGTGAGGGCTTGCTGGGCATCGTTTGTCCCTGATGGCTTATTTTTTTCTACTGAATAAATGCTGGCACAGACAGTTATCAACACAGCAGCGGTTAAACAATCAGTGAAGCAGCACTGCTTTTCATAAGAATACAGCATGGAACCTTTTGCAGACGACAAAGCCAGCTGGCCGTTTCAACTGTACATGTTATGAATTTTATACAGAGCAACACGAGAACAGAGCCGAGCCGCCTTTAAAATCCGTATCACAGGCAAAAGAGGGTCATACTGCAGCAACATCGCTTTACTGAAACGAAAAATCAAGCCTGCCAGTCGTGATGAAGACATTTTATGTCCAGGGAATGCCCACTCCAGCACGACAGTAGCAGCCCGGGCTCACCGACATGTTTAATGAGAATGACCAGACTCAGCGGGTGCTATACCACCATTCGACACAACAATAACTATTCCAGCCGGTAACTGAGGTTAGATTAAGAGCGCCCGGGCAGTACCGAAAACTTCCAGGCTTCTCCACGAAAAAGAGGAAATGAACTATAAGATTATGAATTTAATGAATTAATTAAATAAAACATCCTGCATCTCCTTAATGTTGAAAACTATCTATACCGACAGAATTGAGATCCAACAACACGATCCCTGAAAACAGTAAAAATCATAATCTAGCCACAAATCATAAAGTTAAGTAAATTTCCGCCTCTGGTTCTTTTCGGATCCAGGATGAAAAAGAGATAAAACCATGCAGTACATTTAAAATAATGACATGATGTCATTTTAAAATAAGAATGCTTTTACTTCATTCATTGTGCATTCTATTCCATTACTTTAACCTACATTACGGAAAAGACACCATGCTGAGCCAGCTGACATTACGGTTCCCCCGCAGACTGATCGCCTCACTCAAAAACCGCGCCGCCAGTGAAGAGACGTCCGTGAATGCCCTGGCGGAACGCCTTCTTGAAAGCTCCCTGCAGGCACCGGCACCGGACAGCGAATACCGGACTCTGGTGACCAGCCCGGACGACACTGTCCGCAGCCTTTACCGCAAGATCGTGCTGGGTGAAACCTTTGGCCGTCACGCGCTGACCCGCGCCGAGCTGCGCTTCATTCTCGTCCAGGCCCACGCCGCCTACCGCAGCGCCCCGTACGATGAGTACGTGAATGCGGAGAGGGTAAAGCTGATGCTGACCATGATGTTTGAGATCCTTACCTGGCAGGCCGCAAACGGCGTGCCGGTGGACAGTCACTACATCCGCGGAACCTTCCGGTTCGAGAGCGAGGACTGGGAGAACGAAGGAAGGCAGTTTCTGGCGCAGCTGGAGCCGGTAATCACGGCCGGGTTTGCCGAAATACTTGTCAGGCCGTTTATTATCCCGGCATTCGGGCTTGAGGCCGTCAGCGAGGCGGCGCTGGCCGCGATCTTCAGTACTCCCCGGCTGCTGCAGGTTTTTCCGCTGGTCATGCAGACGCGGGACTGGACTTATGAGGAGCGGAACCGGTTTGCCGAAGAAGTGCGTCCGGAAATTTTTTCCACGGAGCGCTCATTCAGCGCCGGTAATGTGAATATTGACGTGCGTGTGGACGGTCATGATAAAGATGCGCGCGCGTTGCGCTGGTACGACGTCCCACGCCTGTTTGTGCTGATCAGCGGAAAGGACTTCATGATGCCGTTTGAGTGGCCGCACCTGGCCGGGCTTTACCGCATGCTCGCCGCCTGTCGTGACGCTCCGGCCCCCCTGACAACCATGAAGCCCGGCAGCCTGGTCAGCCTCATTCTTCCCAGGCAGGAAGGACAGGATGCCATTGTGAGCTTTGATGCCCTGAGGGTGTTTGTTCCGCTTGACGCGCTTAACCGACTGGCGGCGGAGCTGACGGACGCCATGGATCACGGCCCGCTTGCCGACGCGGTGACGGGTCTGAGACTGCTGTACGGGGATCTCTGAAATGGACATGAGAGAGCGCAGGGTCGCCTCGGGGGCGGGTAATGACCTGCCGGTCAGCACGCCGGAGGAAGACCGTTACGGCTTCAGCTCGCTGGCGGAAAACCTCGCGCACAGCATTTTATCCCTGGACGCCGGGGTCAGCACCGTCATTGGCATAGAAGGGGCCTGGGGAGCCGGTAAAACCAGCCTGCTGAATCTCCTGCGCCTTCGCCTGGTCGAGAACAGACCTGAAAATACGCACATTATTCCCGTTTCGCCCTGGCTCAGCACGACCGGCAGCAGCGTGGAAAATCTGCTGCTGCCGGTTGCGGCTATCCTGAATGAAGAACAGGAAAAACGGTACTCATGGCTGCGGCGTCGGTGGAGGAACGTTCGCAAAAGCCGGGCGTCCGCGCTGGCGACTGACGTGCTGCGTTATGCGCAGCAGGCTTCCGGACGGATAGCCCCTCTGGCAGAGCTGGCCGGTGAGTGGATACCGGGCGGTGGAGTGGCTGCAAAAATCATGAAAAAAGTCTCGGCCGTGGATCTGTCCGCCCGCAGACAGACCACAGCAGCCCTCAGGGCGGAAATTGAAGGCAAAATCGCGGCCCTGGATCTTAACTTTATTGTGGTGCTTGACGATCTTGACCGCCTGGAGCCTGCACAGGCCGTTGAGGTGCTCAGGATGGTGCGATCCGTCGCGGATTTTTCGCGGTTCCGCTACATATTATGCTATGACCCGGCGGTGCTGGGGCATGCCGTGGAGGTCGGGTTAAATGTCCAGAATGGCCGGCATTACCTGCAGAAAATTGTCCCGCTTTCGTTCAGCCTGCCGCGCCCGGAGTCCTTCGACCTGCGTCGCGAATTTCTTAACGACGCTCTTCAGCTTTTTGAAAAAGTGAGCGGCTCAGAGGCTGATTATGCAACTCTTCTTGATATTAAATCCGTGGCAGGCACATTCGGTGCGATGCTGAGCACCCCGCGGGAAGTCAGGCTTACTCTCAGCAGCCTCGCATTCCGCTACCCCCCGCTGAAAGACTACGTATGGTTTCCGGATCTCTGCCGTTTGCAGCTCCTGCGCATCACTGCTCCGGAGCTTTATGACTGGACCGAGCATTATCTCACTGAAAACGCCACGGTGGCGTCAGGGTCAGGTCAGGTTACAGAAAAAGAAGTCGCATCGATAACCCACGAACTTCTTGAACGGCTGTCGACATTACCTGCGGTTTCTCCCCTTACCGTGACCGATCTTGCTCGCTTCTTACCCGGCATAGAGGGGTATGATGAAAAATCGCTGAAACTTTTCATCCCCGCAAACTCCCGCGTAAAAGCAGTTCAGGAGTCAGACAAAAGACTCAGCAGTGGTTTCTACTGGCGATTCTATTTTGCCTTTACTCCCCCTAAAGACGTTCTTTCACCAGACTTTTTTGATGACCTCTTCCGGATGGCCGGCAATACAGCAGCGCCAGAAGAACTTTCAGAGTTCTTGTTTAATCAGATGACGAGTAACGGATTTTCAGGCAGGTGGTGGTTTGATCATATCATGGACAGGTTAACGCCCGAGCTGCTTGAAAGGGCATCACGTGTGCAGTGTCTGGGGTTGCTTGAGTGTCTGTTCCGCAACGGACAGGAAATACTCCGTCGTTATCAGGCGCGCGGAGAGTGGCTCAACATGGGTGATCTTGGAATTAAGGAGCTCGCGGATAAACTGCTTCGCCGGCTTGCGCAGGAAAACCGGAAGGAAGCGCTTAAACTGCTGGAGCATTCGCTCACAGATGAAAAATCATTCTGCTGGACGATCTCTTACCTGCGCCACCTTCTCTGGCAGAACGGGCTTGCCGGCAACCGGCCCGCTTATGAATATGACAGGGTGCTTGATGATGCAGAGCTCAGAAAGCTTTGTGCTAAAACCGCAGCCTGGCTTGAAGTGCCTGAGCACATCGCCCTTCTGTGGAAGCAGGAAGATCCTTCAGACCTCATTTATGCATGGCGCGAAATCAGCACGCCTGAAAGGGTTGCCATGTGTCTGAGTTCCGCAACCAGAAGCGACAGCGATTTTTTGCAGGTGCTTCTGTGGCTCAGATTCAAAGGGATCAGCACAGCGGCCGGGGGATACTATGGGCTGCGAATGAGTGTTGTGCAGGACATTTTTGGCGGAGGAGATGCCGTTTCAGAAAGGCTGAAAGACATCGAATCAGAAGGTAAATTTCCGGAAGAAATCCGGCTGATACGTGAAGCGATTACTATGGGACGAGACTGAGTCACCGTGTGCCTGGGCATGCTGTTGAAGCGAGGGTGAGACATGATGCACGGCAGCCACAACATCCGTGCATCACTTTCACACAGGAAAAGAAAGGTAGTACAAGTGGGGTTCATGCTCAGTGAACAGGATTACTGCCGAATCAGCCGGCAGAAAAGAAGTCCTCCAAGTGATACCACCCTTGCGGCGATTCCTTTACATCTGCGTGGAGATCCCGGAGATCAGGCCCCAAGTTTGCCCCTTTCACGATCATATCTGTTTAATCACGGTTTAAAGTCATTTCAGAATAAATAAAAATAAACACACCGAAACAAATAAGCTGCATGCTGACTATGGCAATAATGAAAGGGGTGTGCAATATATTTAACACTGCATTAACACAGCAACTAATAATCATGAACCTCTGCTCCGCGTAATTTACCCCGCAGAGGAAACATGAATTAGCTTTTATTTCAGCACTAAAAAAACCTGAAAATAAAGGAGGCTGCAGCACCACTCAATACCACCCCGGAAAAACTGTAATACCCATTCTGCGCAGTAAATAAATTTATTTTATCCATGATAAGAGGATACATCGTGAAATTTAAAAATATGACTGTGTTAGCGAGTATGGTTCTGCTGTACTCGGCTCAGGGAATGGCGAGGCAGTATGATGCCGCTGCATCAGGCTTTGCCTTGAGCAATCCTAAAGCCACCTTCCTTCTCGTCGGAGCAGGGGGTGCCGGCGGGGCCGGGGGACAGGGCGGAGCAGGAGGTGCGTTTGGCGGCCAGGGGGGCCAGGGCGGCCAGGGTGGTCAGGGCGGCCAGGGCGGAAATGACGGCAACGGTACCGGCAATTCCAGCCAGAACGGCAACAATTCTAACAACGACAACGGCAGTAAAAATGGCAACGGAGCTAATCAGGGCAACAACAGCAACAACGGCACCGGAAACGCCAACGGCAGTCAGGACGGAAACGGAAATGATGCCGGCAACGGCAGCACTGGCGGCGGTGACAGCAGCGGCGGTGGCGACGGTGGCGACGGCGGTGGCGACGGCGGCGACTAATGTCTGACTGATCATCCTACCACAGCTCCTGCCTTTGCCCGGGCGGGCAGGAGCATTCTGTTTTTCACAGCACAGGAACCGCTTATGAAAAAGACCAGATTCTCTTCAGTTCTGATCGCCGCTGCGCTGACAGCGGCCTATCCGATTTACTCGCTGGCCCAGACTGCCAGTGACGCAGATACCGCATCCTCAGTTCAGCCAACCGTACCTCACTCAGGCAGCGACGGCGTCAAGGGCAGCGGTGATAACGGCGGTGCCGGCGGAAAAGGTGGGGCTGCGGGCCAAGGCACAAACGGTGGCAATGGCGGCAATGGCGGGAACGGGGGAAATTCGGGCAGCACCGGTTCCGGCGACAGCGGAGGTGCCGGAGGTGCCGGGGGTGCCGGTGGTGCCGGGGGTGCCGGTGGTCAGGGCGGAAACGGCGGACAGGGTGGTAACGGGGGAGCCGGTGGCAAAGGCGGCTCGGGAGGCGAAGGTTTTCTGAAAAGGATTTTCCAATGAAAACAGCAGTCATACTGACGTCTTTACTTCTTCTGCCGCAGGCCAGAGCCGGCCTCCACGCCGACCCCTTGTTTACACACCCCGGTATCATACTGATTGATGCTGCGGCCGGTGCCAACGGCGGTCCGGGACAGGACGGGGGCCGAGGGGCTGATGGCGGTCCGGGAGAAAACGGTGGCAGGGGTGGAAACGGCGGCATCGGCGGCAACGGTGGTCAGGGCGGTAACGGCGGAGCCGGCGCAAATGGCGGCAACGGCGGAGATGCCGGTCTGGGAGGCAACGGCGGCAACGGCGGCAATGGCGGCAACGGCCAGAACGGGCAGGCCGGCGGGAACGGCGGGAACGGCGGCAGCGGCAGCATGGGCGGCAACGGCGGCAACGGCGGCAACGGCGGAAACGGGGGTAACGGCAGCAACGGCAGTAACGGGGGCGCTGGCGGGAATGGCGGCAGCGGCGGCAGTATGGGCGACGGCGGAAACGGCGGCAGTGGCGGAGACGGCGGTGGCGACGGCGGCGACTGATCCCGGCATGCATGAGAAAGGCCGCTCTGGCGGCCTTTCTGCGCTTAAGTGCAGGAAATTCGGGCCCTGCCGGCCACACGGGTTGCCGGCAGGGCCGCTTTCACGCCAGACTGGTAGCCTGCCCCCCGTTTACTGATGTGCAGCGTTCATACCCTGGCTTTACAGAAAAAACCGCCCGGAGCATCCTGATCCCGGACACTCTTTGTGAGCCTTTTCTAGGACGCGTCGGTACCGCCATTCGGGTCACCGCCATCATCAGGACCCGGGTCACCACCATCATCAGGACCTGGGTAACCGCCATCATCAGGACCTGGGTAACCGCCATCATTAGGATCACCGGTGTTACCACAGGCACCACACTGTTCTCCGCCTGACGCTTTCAGAATTAAACTCGCGGCTTGCGGGTTCTGAAGCGGGAATTCCGGATGGATAACCGGGGCAGCCCGGCATAATCCGGCTACTAACATCAGTAACAACGCGGACGATCTACGTATTTTCATATTGACCTCAGCTGTTAATGAAACCTGACAAAAGGGCGGGTCACTGCCTGCTCTCAGCACCACTCATCCCCGATGACCCGTCCCGGCCTCCGGGCCCGCCCGAGCCGCCTTTACCGCCTTTACCGCCTTTACCGCCGGGACCGGCATCGCCTCCGTTACCGCAGTTCCCTCCCTCCTAACCGCAGTTTCCGTCTTTGCCGCCGTCACCGTGCCGGCCTCCGGGCGTGTTGTTTCCGCTCCCGCCATTAGCATCGCCAACTTTTAAAAACTGAGCCTGCGGATGGGCGGCATTTGCCTGGATAAAACTGAGATGACCGACAGAGGTGGCGCCGGCAAAACCGGAGAACAGCAGAACCATGAATAGTGCAGACTTAGTTTTTTTCATAATAGCTTCGGATTCAATGATAAGAACGGAAATGCATTACGGAAGAACATATGTAAAGCCACTGCAACTTAAAAATATATCAATCTGCCCCGGGAAATAAACTTACAAAAATTAAATTTAATGTTTCATTTGTTTTATATAATGTAAAAAAATTTCCATCGGTAACATAAAACACAACTATTATACCTAAATGACAACCAACTACTAAAATAGCATTAATACTAAAGCCTCATATTAATAACTTGTTAATTATTAGCGTGTTAATATTAGATAAAAATTTAACAATAAATAAATTCAATAGTTAAACCCCCAAAAATATATAATGAAAATCGCTTACAGCTTTATCTGGTTAAAACAGTAAATACCCGTCGTTCAGCCTCTGCAAAAAAGGAAGTCAGTGAAATGCTTTATATGATGCTCTGCAGTTTTGTAATGGTCATGGGTATGCAGGTGATGTTCAGCCACATGGCAAAAGGGTGGGCCGGACGCACTGCCTGGGACATCACGGAGGGGTTAGCTATTCCTTTCCTTGCGCTGGCTCTGATATCGCCTTTTGCTGTCACGCTGTCATTCCTGGACCGGACCATGAGCTATGACGGGTTTTCCCGCCTGTCACTGAGTTCACAGTGGGCCGTTTTACTCGCAGCCGTGAGCCTCTGCATCATTTATATCCGGCGCGCCTGGCTCGTCACCCGTCGTTTCTGGTACTGCGGCACTATAGTGGCCACGTTACTGCTCACGTTCATCTTTGCCGATAGTCTCTGGTTTGTTTCGGGCGACGGCATCGCCGTGGTGTCCCCCTTTCAACACGGTGAAAATGAAAACAGTGTTGTGGACTGCCCACGCGAAACCATGCTCGTTCATTATGTCAGAGGAGGGCCTTCAGACTGGCGCTGCCCGGAAAATCTCGTGCTGTTGGGTCAATCGCCACGTCCTTTCCTGCCCTGGCCGGACTACCGCAGCGGGCGCAGTCAGCAGCTCTCGGACGCAGTCAGTACGCTCATGGACAGTGCCCGAAGCACGCAGGGGCGTCAGAAACCATGAAGCTGTTTACCTCACCGTTAACCCTGACCGGGCTGCTGCGGATTGCGACGGAAACTGCCGTCGCACTCACCGTTATGCGGCTGGCCCTGACGCACACTCAAATGCCCGTCACAAAAACGGCCGCCATGCTGTTATCCGGTGTGCAGTATGCGGGCGGACTGGTCGTCACCTGCTGTTTTATCGCCGGTCTTTTTTATCAGCGTTACAGGCTGCGCGTGCTTTTATACGGCTTTACCACCTTCACCGTCCTGATGGCCACAGTCGGAAACTTTGCTGACAGCCTTCTGGAGAAGCCTGGTCTGTTGATGGTTATCCTGACCGTCTATGCGTGCTGTCTGACTGTGGGCGCCGTCTGCCAGTTGGCGATCCGGATGGACCATGAGCAGCCTGCCGGCGTCCGGTTCGACACCCCCATGTCGGTAGAAGCGGCCAGACCGGTAACCGAACAGGACCGGCGCGTTATCGCGGCCCATGAAGCCGGACATGCCCTGCTTTATGCCGCCTGGTCACCGCTGCCGGACACGCTCAGAGTACAGGTGAAAAACAGGACCGACGGAAGCCACTCACTGGGTTTTGTAAACAGCGGGGTTCCGCTCGCCCAGCTGACAGAAAAGGAAACCGCCGAGTGGCAAATGCTGCTCTGCCTGGCAGGTACCGCCGGCGAGCGCTGTTACATGAGCCGGGTTTCGCTCGGAGCGGTGAACGACGCCACACGCTGGCTGGACGTAGCCACCGCCTACCTGAGTTGCCATCTCCGCGACGGCGTGTTTTACCCTGAACCGGCTTCGGAGCTGGAAATCGACTGCAATCAGCGTCATCTTGCCGCGCTCAGGAACACCCAGAATGCCCGGCTTGAAGCTTTTTTTGACGTGAACCGGGGGGTGCATGCGCGCCTGACAGAAACGCTGCTGGAAGACGGCTCACAGGCTGGCGCGGCGCTGCTTCCGTTTCTCGCTGACGTGCAGCTGCCTGAGGACTTTCCCCGGGTGAACAATCCCGGCAGCAGTTCCTGAGCCCAGTATTTGTAAACCCCCGGACTGTGCTGCTGCGCCCGGCCGTCCGGTTCTTCATCAGCGCTCTGACTTATTATCTGTGAGGATTACCGACATGACAGGCAAAACAGCAGGCAGACAAAAAACAGTCTCTGAAATCTTCACACTTTTACTGGGGCTGCTTCTTATGTTTTTCGTTTTTTTGGTTTTAAAATCTGCGATGTCAGGCCTGGGATTCACCAAATACCGGAAGGGTCATCTCAGGGAATACGGCACACTGGCACTGGTTAAATCGGACTGCCACTTTTTTGGCGGCGATGACCTGTCCGTGCTGGTTCTGAAAAGCGGCAAAGTTGCGACGGTGGACGGGTGTGTCAGGGCCGAGCCGGGAACTGCCGTTCAGAAACCGGAGTATAACCTCACGCTGAGCGGTGAAGAAGCGGCCAGAACATGGTGCATCGACGGAACCTGCTACTACGAACGGGAGCAGGGGTAAACGCTGCCCCCACGTGACGATACCTGAACGGTCCTGCTTATTCGTAGCGCCAGTGACCTGCGAGAGCGGATTGAATAAGCATATCGATCGTCAGAGGGATGGCCTCGCGCGGGTTTCTTGGGTAATAGCGGCTGAACATTACCTGATCGGAATCCATTCCAAACGCATCAAAGACGTTCTGCAGGCATTCGGCCGCATCTTCCGGGTCCAGCTTCATGTCCAGGTTGAGCGACGTTTCTGGCGTGAGCGTTTTTTTCCGAAACGTCAGCAGGGAACGGCCGTTCCACGGCTCAATGAGCGCCATCACGCGCGCCTGGGTCTCATCTACCATAACTTATCCTCCCCGCGGGCGATGGTGTTATACCGGTTGACCGTGTGAAAGCTGATATCGGCAACATCTCTGGCCAGAATCACCCAGCCCACTACAGGGACCGCACGCCCGATAAAAGTGCTGAGCTTGTGTGTCCATCGTATACGCGCCGTCCAGGGGGGATATCCTCCCACGACAGTGGGGAGCTGAATGCCAAAGGGAAACCTGGCGGTCCGGAATACTCTGCGCGCAGCACGTGAAGCGTAGGATGTGCCCTTTTCCGCATCGCGTGGTTTGGCCCGGGTGGTCAGGACATTTCGCCCGGAAAGGATAGCCACGATCGCGCCGAAGTCATCAACGCCCAGCTGTGCAGCGACTTCCTCGCAGAAAATCATGAAAAAGAGTTCACCTGCGGTCAGGTTTGGTCTGCCCGCGTAGAAGTAGGTGCCATTTATTTCTTCAGTCGTGTCCACTGCCTGCTCCAGCAAGTTCAGCTTCAGTCATCATGTTCGCGCATCTTAAACAATAACCGCCACGTTCTGACCTGACAACCTGACGGTCAGGGACATGACTGTGAGGTTCAGTAATTCAACCGATGCTTCCTTCGTGTATACAAGATCAGATTCAGAGTGAAGGAAATGCCGGCATCTCTGACCTGTCGGCAGCGTTCCAGCACCACCAGTGGCCCGGCCCGTATTCCCTGTCGTAGTGGTCGGTCTTCGCCTGCTTACGCTGCAGGTACTCAGGCGTGTTCATGCCGAAGACCTCCATCGGCAGCGCATCCACGCCGGGAACGTCCTTCAGCACAAAGTCCGGAAACACGTCTTCCTCACCGTCGTAGCGCAGCGGCTTGATGAAGGCGCGTTTTTCCTGCCAGAGCCGGTCTTCCACCATTCCCTCATAGCCCGAATCCAGCGGAATAAAGCGGGGGCTGACCGTCATCAGCGCCACGTCGATGACGGTGCTGCAGCTGGACGGCCGGTTGCGCCCGTCGACGTGTCTGAACGTCGTTTCGGGCGGTTCCGTTTCCGCAATGACCACAACTTTCATTCCCCGGCTCCAGTCGCCCAGCTCGCGGCCAAAGCTCCTCTCCAGGCGCAGGCGCACGTCTTCCGGCAGCATCAGGTCAGGGAAGCCGAAAAACAGCCCCAGCGGGAGCGTGGTCTGCAGCCGTGCTTCCGCAGCCTCATTCCGGCTGGCCAGCACGGACACCACGATGAGCCGCCGTTTGTTCTTTTCGGCCACTCTCAGGTGTTCCCAGTTTGAAATGACCTGCGGCGTACCCTTCATGGCCATTAGCAGCAGCGATTCCTGCAGCGGCACGCGGCCCACGCGTATCCGGCCCGCCGTCTGCTGCAGGCGCCAGCTCACCCAGCCGGGCGTGCGTTTCTTTTTATCGAAGGCGGGATGCCAGACGTTGATGCCGGACTGTTCCCACAGCAGGTGAAGCAGCCCCAGAAGGCGCATCGAGGGCCGGCGCTTACGCTTCACCGCTTCATCAACAGACACGTCTTCAGCCAGCTTTACCTCTGACGGGGCTTTTTTCTGCAGGCCGGTGGGCAGCCGGACCACGATGGTGCCGTCCGCGGCGGAGCGTACTGCATTCCCCTGATAAATCTCCGCCTGCCGTTCGTCTGACCACACCGAATAAAACCGGCAGTCAGGCTTGTGCTCATTGCCCGTAAAAGCATATGAAGAGAGCCAGCAGCGTTCAGTCTCCCGGGAGTAGTGCACCTTCAGGCGGCGTTTTACGGGGTCCGTCTCTGCCGGCAGGCAGCTGCAGGTGACCACCGTGGTCTTTTTGTTGTCGCGGGCATACTTCAGCCAGCGCTGCCAGACAGGCGTTTCGTTCTGCTGAAAAGCTTCTGAGGCCTCGTGGTGGCCACGCTGACCGGTGAAGTAAACCGGATACACTTTTTTCTTAGTCATATACAGCCCGCCTTACCGGCAATATTATTTATATTGTTATTATCGGCTGCACTGTAGAGGCGATGATTCCGCCCAGAGCCGGTTAAATTCATCCTGATACTGCTTACTCACTGACAAAGTATCTCTGATAACCAGCGTATTTTCAGCATTACGCTTTTCAGCCGACGAGGTGTAATTAAAAGAGCCCGTCTGCACGCCGTGATTTCCTGTCACAATAAATTTGTTATGCATAATACTGTACTGCGAATCTGTTCTGACCTGGACACCAGAACAGGCCAGCTCATTAACCAGCGACCAGCGGTCGTGACTTTTCTTTTCGTCGGCCACTAATCTTACAGGGACACCGCGGCGCGAGAGCTGCAGAAGCACTTCTGCCACAGGCTCGCTGGTAAATTCGTACGCAGCCACGTCAGCAGAACCCGTAGCGGAGCGGATGAAGTCGGTGATGAGTTCCTGCGCAGTGCCGCCCGGTGAAAAACCCGCCTGGAGGTCAGATTCAGAACAGGAATAAAAGGGAGCTGTCAGAAGAAGCAGACAGCAACTGTTTATTTTTATCATTATTTATCCACCCTGTTTAATCAGGGATTAATAATAGCTCCGGTACGTTCAACAAATAAACAATATCTTTTCACAATTAAAAAATTTTAATAACTTATAACAATTATCGACTGAAGTAATGAATTCCCTTTCCGATAATCTGAATAAAAGATACAGAGAGGATAATATGAACCAGTTTCATGAAATTAATTTACTGACATCACGTGGTGATATTAATGGTGCACTGTCGCTGATAAATTGCTGGACCGAAAGCGTTGCACGTAAGATCATGAAAAAGGCCGGATACCCGGTCCCTTCAGACAGAGGGCGTTCTTTCTGGCTGTGGGTCCAGCAGACGCTGATGCAGGCCGTCCGTGAAAAGCGAAGTGGTTACACGCGGCGTTTCTCACGTTCGTTCAGCTGCGTCAGGCACAGAGCGCAAAATGATTATGAGGAATATGTACGCATGATGGCAGAGCCGGTCATGAATGTTGGTCCTGCCGGTAAAAGTGAAGACATCTTTCCCTGCCAGGCTGATAATCCTTCAGAAGCTGAGTTTTCCCCGCAGGGAAGTGTAATGGCCATCGATACTGGTACGGAAGTAGGCATCCGGATCGCTGGCTTTGCAGAAGGTGTGATAAACACGTACCGGCACGCTGAGCCAGCGGCGGCTGGTCCCGTTGCGATATTCCAGCTCGAGAAGGCCTGTGCTGACGTCGTAGCACACAAGACTGAAAATCGAAGAGTTGATGGTATGCGGTTTCATTTCCCTGCCCGTTCTTTACTGTCACTCAGTGTTGAAGCTTTCCGCTCCAGAGTATTCAATACTGATTGATCAGGCCTTTGTGGCCACTTTAAAATCCTTATTTAAGAAAAAAAGATTTTCTCTCACAAAACGACCTGCCGTTCACAAAGGCTGTCCGGCAAGCTGCTGCCACAATTATAAGGAAAAATATGACAAAAACAGACTGGCTCATGAGATTTCGCCGCTGCCGTTCAGCGGAGACGCTTGAAGCCGTGTATGAACATCTGTTGTATTCAGACCACACTGAAGAACAATATGAAATCACCCGAGCCTACGATCACCGTAAGGCGGAACTGGCCACAGGTAAGCTGTATGACTGTGTTCCTCCTCATGTGTGGAAATTCGTAGAGTGAACCTGCTACATAAGCTTTTCATCAGAAACTGGCTAAACGAATACAAATTTTTTGTGTTCGTTTAGCCAGTTGAACAAGCCGAAGGCGCGTTAGTAAAGATGGTCGTTTATCCACATGTGCACAGGCTCGATCCAATAAATATTCCAGTAAGATCCTTATAGCTCCAAATAGATCCCGCTATCTCTCAGACCTTGTGGTGACTGACTTCAAGCTAATTACAGATGTGTGCTGGTGGGATAAACATGTGTGCTGGCGGGAAGAACATGTGTGCTGATGGGCTGGTAATGTGTGCTGTTGGGATGTAATGTGTGTGCTGTTGGGATAGAGGTGATCTTTACTCACAGTAAGATCCTGTGACTACTAAGTGAGATAATTATATGAAAGATGAGTCATTTATCGGTGATGCACTTTACAGTGACATGGTCAGTAAAGACAAACAACTCACAGTTAATTCCAATAATACCGTCCAGCCTGTAGCGCTTATGCGCCTTGGCGTTTTTGTTCCTAAGCCCACAAAATCTCAGGGCGAAAATAATGTAGTGGATGCATCTGAATTATTCTCACAGTTAGAGATAGCCCGGGCTGAAGGCTATGATCACATCAACATTTCTGGGCCAAGGCTCAATATGGACAGTGATTTTAAGGTCTGGATTGGAGTAATTTATGCCTTCAGCAAGTATGGTCTGGCATCAAACAAAATCGAACTGAAGTTCACTGAGTTTGCCAAAGGGTGTGGATTTTCTGCTAAACGAATTGACGCCCGACTCCGGCTTACCATTCATGAGTCTTTGGGCAAACTTCGTAATAAATCAATCTCTTTCAAACGCGGGAGTGATGCGAGGGGAAGTTATCAGACAGGCCTTCTGAAGACCGGTTATTTTGATGCTGAGAGAGATATTGTCCAGCTGGAAGCTGATGAAAAACTGTGGGAGTTGTTCCAGTTAGACTACAGAGTCCTTTTGCAGCATCACGCCATTAAAGCACTTCCAAAGAAGGAAGCCGCCCAGGCTATTTATACTTTTATTGAAAGTCTTCCTGCCAATCCGATTCCAGTCAGCTTCTCAAGACTGCGCGAGCGCCTTTCTCTCAGCAGTTCTGTCAGTGAACAAAACCGTACGATCAAAAAGGCGCTTGAGCAGTTACAGAATATCGGCTATCTGGAGTTTTCGCTCGTCCGTAAAGCCCGCGAAAACTTTGTTATCATTCATAAACGTAACCCCAAGCTGAAACCTTCCGATATCTGAGTGTGTGCTGATGGGATAAATACGTGTTCGTCACGGTAGTGTCCGGCTCTGAAGCAACGTTCCTGCCGGTGAACCCGCCAGCACACATACTCAGCTTTTCTATGAATACGCGCCTGTCACCACACATATTCATTTCTCTATGGTGAGTTAGTACCTGTCAGCACACATATTCGGTCATTGAATAGGGATTTTCCCCGCCAGCGCACATTTTTGCACGTTAAACACAGAATTTTTACCCGCCAGCACACACTCCAGGCTGGTTGCTTCTTCGTTATCATTCATCAGGACAACTCGCAGATATCTGCTGCCCGCCAGCACACATATACCCCTGTTTCTAATGCATGTGAGATACCCGCCAGCACACATAATTGCATCTCAGCACGTAACTTACACCCTCTAGCACACACATTTGTGTGTCCTAAACCCGTCAGCACACACCGGGCACTGGATTACTTCATCTATGCCCGTCAGCGCACATACTTTCAGGTTCATCTCCGTTGAATCCGCAGCAGCGTATTTTAGCGCAGAGAGCGGAACCATCCCGCCAGCACACATATCTAGGTATTTGGTTAAGAAATTGTTTGTCCGGCCGTAGATTTGTCGTCCTGGCCTGGTTATGTCTGGCTGTATCGATGCCCGTTGAAGAAAGGATGCTGGTCATTCTGCTTGCTCATGTACACGGAATGGTTTCCCCGCCAGAACACACATGTGTTCATTACGTATACATCATCCCTCTGACCTGCCCCCAGGATTAGATACAAAGCTCAGTTAGTAATGTCGGATCCTTCACTCTCAGAATTACCCTTTCTCCAGCTCGCTGCAAATTCAGACGGCGTCTGATAATTCAGCGTGGAGTGCGG
>NZ_JALNPN010000024.1:0-64626 GCF_024520835.1 Pantoea sp. Fr+CA_20 | reverse complement strand
GAGCGGTAGTTCAGTTGGTTAGAATACCTGCCTGTCACGCAGGGGGTCGCGGGTTCGAGCCCCGTCCGTTCCGCCACTTAATTGGAAAGCCCTGACTTAACGGTCAGGGCTTTTTCCATTTCTGCGCGGAAATTTTCAGTAGTGTTCTCCGCAGTTGCAGGCTCTACGTCAGCAGGCACTTAAAACACTCAGGCCGACGTAGCTCTGTCAGGACTTTAAAGAGAGCTGATGCAGCAACTGTGTCTGCACATGCCAGGGCTGCTTCACCACCCACTCACTTAGAAAATCAATGAAAGCGCGAACACGCTGGGTGACGCCAAGATCGCTGTAATATACGGCGTTAAACGGCATCTCTACCGGCAGCCGCTGCTCGGACATGATTTCCACCAGACTTCCTTCTTCTATTTCTTTATGCACCATGTAATCAGAAAGACAGGCGATGCCATTGCCGTCAAGGCACAACTGCTTGATCGTTTCCCCGCTGTTAGAATCAAGCTCTGAACGAATGCCATAGAGCTCACCACCTTCACAGGCTACGGGCCAACGGTTAAGACGAGGCGCATCAATAAAACCAAGACACTGATGGTTATCCAGATCGGCCGCGCGTTGAGGGATGCCGTATTTTTCCAGATAGTCAGGTGACGCAATGAGACGGCGATAGCTGATAAAGAGCAACCGTGCTCTAAGGCCTGAATCCGTTAAGCTTCCTGCGCGGATCGCCACATCAACTTTACGCTCGATAAGGTTAATAAAGTTTTCAGAAGAAATAAGCGAAAGGTCTATTTCCGGATAGCGTTCCCGAAAGGACTTTATCATCGGCAGAAGCAGATGCAGTATGACCGGCGTTGCCGCATCTATACGCAATAACCCCTTCGGCATCTCACGGCTTTCTATTAACTCATTTTCCGCAGCGGTCATGACCTGAAGGAAATTTTGAACCTGATGAAAATAGCGTTCCCCTTCCTGAGTTAACGCCAGATTCCGGGTGGTACGTGTAAGCAAAGCCAGGCCTAATTTGTTTTCCAGCTTTTTTATCGTACGACTCACGGCTGAATTGGCCATCTGTAACGTCTCAGCGGCCCGACTAAAGCTTCCACTTTCAACGACGCTCACAAATACTTTCAGTTCTTCAGACGATGCCTTCATGGTTTCTCTTCACGTGAAATAGCCTGTAAGACCAACATGACTGTTATTAAAGCACAGCCTCTACCGGAGCCCTTGGCGTAGAAGGCTTTTTCATTATATCGAGGCATCACCAGTCTGCCATTTTACAGCGGATGAGAGAACTGAGAAGACATTGACGCGGCCATCAGGTGCCGGTTATCACGGAAATAAAACGGGGTAGGGTGAGAACAATCGGCAGCATCCATTGAAACTGCGTACTAAAATCCCTATAACAGATAAGTCACACGAATTTTTGAACGATTAGCCAGGCGGGAAAGTGCGCAAAAAAACCTATGCGATGAGATATGTAGCCGGACAGCCAGCGGAAAGGATCTTTCCCCCGGGTGCAATGTTTCATCTCGGTCAGGCATTGCCTCCTGGCGCACCGCTCCCTGCCGATCCCAATCTTAAAGTGCTGGTATGGAATATCTTCAAACAGCAGCGTGCCGACTGGATGTCTGTACTGGAAGGATTCGGCAAAGATGCGCATCTCGTTTTACTACAGGAAGCGCAGACGACGCCTGAGCTTATCCGCTTTGCCACCAGTAATTATCTGGCGGCCGATCAGGTCCCTGCTTTCGTGTTGCCTCAGCATCCCTCAGGCGTGATGACGCTGGCTTCCGCTCACCCAGTCTACTGTTGTCCTTTGCGCGAACGAGAGCCGCTGCTAAGGCTCTCTAAATCGGCACTTGTCACCGCCTATCCGTTACCTACCGGCGAAACGCTAATGGTGGTAAATATTCACGCCGTAAACTTTAGTCTGGGCGTGGACGTTTACAGCAAACAACTGGGCCCCATTGGGGAACAGATCATCCATCACCGTGGGCCGGTGATCATGGCCGGCGATTTCAACGCCTGGAGTCGCCAGCGAATCAATGCCCTTTACCGTTTTGCTCACCAGATGCAACTGGAAGAGGTGATGTTTACTGCCGATCACCGACGCAAAGCTTTTGGCCGACCGTTAGATTTCGTGTTCTATCGCGACATGCGCGTCAGCGAAGCCTCTGTGCTGGTCACGCGTGCATCCGATCATAATCCTTTACTGGTCGAGTTTAACGCCAAAAGGTAAGGATGATGGCGGGAGGCTTTCTGTCAGGGGGAGGGCGGAAAAGCGCGAGGTCAGGCAGATTGCGGCAGAATCGAATAAGAAAAAAGGCTGACAAATGTCAGCCTTTTCAATGTATCAGGTATCTGGCGTTGCGTTATTCTTCACGAACAACGTTAACTCATCGCCAGGCTGAATATCTTTCGCGTTACTCACAACACTGTTCCAGCGCATCACGTCTTTAATGTTTACGCCGTGACGACGGGCGATACTGTCAAGAGAATCACCTTTACGAACGCGATAGGTGATGCTGTTGCCATTATCCGCCAGGCTGGTGCCATTTGATCCGACAGTCAGTACCTGACCTGGACGAATACTGGCACTGCGCAGATTGTTTTGCTGCTTCAGTGTTGCAACACTG
Organism: Pantoea sp. Fr+CA_20; assembly: GCF_024520835.1. Classification (NCBI taxonomy): domain Bacteria; kingdom Pseudomonadati; phylum Pseudomonadota; class Gammaproteobacteria; order Enterobacterales; family Erwiniaceae; genus Pantoea; species Pantoea sp. Fr+CA_20. The sequence goes on along the minus strand of NZ_JALNPN010000024.1, from coordinate 61,996 downwards.
ACGCCTAACTTATTCGCGATTCCCGACAGGGTATCGCCATTTCGCACTTTGTAACCGCCATCGCCACTGGCTTTCGCCAGTTGGGTCGGCTGTACTGCGGAGATATCACCGGAAGCCAGTGAATCACGCAATTGTGCGACGTTAGACTTCGGCACCATAATGTAATGTGGCCCATTTGGTGCTGTCGCGCCGCCTTTGTATCCGGTATTAAAGCTCTTTAACTTATTGAGCGGCATACCAGCCATTTCTGCGGCCTGCGTCAGTTTAATCTGCTGGCCTACTTCAACACGTGCTAATGCGCGATTTTCATTAGGCGTCGGCAGTTTAATTCCGTAACGCTTGTTGTTCTTGAGAAGTTCGCTCAAGGCCAACATTTTCGGGACATAAACCGTGGTTTCACGTGGAAGCGAAAGATGCCAGAAGTCGGTGGGCTTGCCGCGCGCCTTGTTCTGTTTAATCGCTTTTAGCACACGTCCTTCACCACTGTTATAAGCAGCAACTGTCAGAAGCCAGTCACCGCCGAACATGGTGTTGAGACGCTGCATCATATCCAGCGCAACCTTGGTTGAGGCGACAACGTCGCGACGACCATCGTAATAACGGTTCTGTTTTAAACCATAGTTTCGACCCGTACTTCCCACAATCTGCCAGATGCCAGCGGCATTTGCAGACGAGGTTGCATGAGGATCAAAAGCGCTCTCCACTATGGGTAGCAGTACCAGTTCCATCGGCATCTTACGTTTCTTAATCTGCTCGACTATCCAGTACATGTACGGCTCTGCCCGTAATGTTACATCGTGGAGATAGCTCTTATTTTTTAAAAATTTTAATTTTTGTTCGCGGATTCGCGGGTTTTCCGGAATCCCCATCTTCAACTCGTCACTAATGAAACTCCAGAGATCACTATCTTCTGCGAGGCCAGTTCCATCTTCCTGCCATCGCGGCGATAAAAGTCGATCACCGTATTTTCCATTTTCACTTTGACCAGCTGAAGACAGACTCTGTGCATGCTGTTCGGGGATATTGGCGTCATTCCGTGATGCCTGACATCCTACCAGCAAGACCGAGGCGAGTAATATCGCTTTAGCCTTCATATGTGTGTCAATAGTTCGTTCGCTTAAAAGACGAGCAACTATACGTGACGGTGCTTCACAACACAACCTGAAAAATCAAAAACGGTCTTTCTTCTCGCGTAGAACGGCAAATGTCTGCCATACCGGCCCAACCTCTGAATCAAGGTCTAAAGCACGTTGTAAATCAGGATCTTGCGTTCGGAGAAATAAATTTATTACGCGCTCGTGGGCCAGTTTTGTAGGTAAAGTAATACGGTTTTCGGCCCGTAAGTCCTTAATTTTGTGGTATTCAGCCGTTATTTGCGGGTCGTGGGGTAAAATTGCAGCAGCAAACTTCAGATTGGATAAAGTATACTCATGTGCGCAGCACACCAGAGTCTCTCCTGGAAGCTTATTAAGCTTTTGAAAAGATTCATACATTTGTTCTGGCGTACCTTCGAATAACCTTCCGCAGCCGCCTGAAAACATCGTGTCCCCACAAAAAAGATAAGGCGAACTGTAATATGAGATATGTCCTAAAGTGTGCCCCGGGGTAGCGATGACCTCGAATGACAGACCCAAAATGTCAAACTCATCCCCTTCACTAACAAGGTTTTTTGCGCCTTTGTCCGCCGTTTCCTGTGGACCGTAAACCACAATGTCGGGGAAGTGTTCACACAAGGTTTTAACGCCGCCGACGTGGTCATTATGGTGATGGGTTAACAGAATGGCTTCGGGCTGCCAGCCGTTCGCGTGAATCTTCTCCAGCACCGGCTGGGCTTCACCAGGATCAACAATCAGGCATTTTCCCTTGTCATCTGTTAACGTCCAGATGTAGTTATCTTGTAATGCAGGAATACTGGTAAGATTCATAAAACCCTCTCGCTGGCCGTAAAAAAGGAAAATGGTAAAGCATGAAGTCCGCTAAAACACGCCAAATCCTGAACGCGCCACTCTCATGGCGCGACATGCCATGGGGAGTTTACTTCCGCGATGCACTGACACAGCAACTTCAGCCTTACCTTGGAAAGCTGTACGGCTTTCATATGCTTAAGCTTGGCAACCTCAGCGCAGAAATCAACACGGAAAATTGCGCTATCTCACATCAGGTCAGTGTTGGCACTGAGGGAGAACAGTTACAGGTGCTGGCCAATCCCGCACAACTGCCGTTTGAGTCAAAATCGGTTGATGCCTGCTTACTGGCACATACGTTGTCATGGAGTCAGGACCCCCATCGGATATTACGGGAAGTCGATCGTGTGCTAATCGATGATGGCTGGATGATCATCAGCGGCTTCAATCCGTTCAGTTTGCTGGGGATCAGTAAGATGGTGCCGGGCATTCATCGTAAAGCGCCCTGGAGCAGCCGCATGTTTAGTCAGATGCGTTTACTGGACTGGCTGGGCTTGCTGAATTACGAAGTGGTTTTCCGCACGCGTTTCCAGGTGTTGCCCTGGCATCGACAAGGGGGGAAAATGATCAGCGCTCATTTACCCGCGTTAGGTTGCCTGAACATTGTCGTGGCGCGTAAACGAAGTTTTCCGATCACGCCCACGAAGGCGCGGATGAGTCTGAGCAAAAGGCAATTACCCCAGACCGTCAATGCGACGCGCCAGTTTCGGCAGGCTAACGATCAGGATTCGGGCTGATAGCCAATATCATCAAAGGCCGGATTGTTAGCCGCACTGCGCGCCAGTTCATCACAGCGTTCATTTTCGGGATGGCCCGCATGGCCTTTAACCCATTCCCACTGAATCGTATGAGTGCTGAGCGCAGTATCAAGCCGTTGCCATAAATCGACGTTTTTAACGGGCTTCTTTTCGGCGGTTTTCCAGCCACGCTTCTTCCAGTTATGTATCCATTGCGTAATGCCCTGGCGCACATACTGACTGTCGGTACTCAACACCACATCACAGGGCTGTTTCAGGGCTTCCAGTGAAACAATGGCCGCCATCAACTCCATACGATTGTTGGTCGTCAGGCGATAACCCGCACTGAAGGTTTTTTCATGCTCTCCGTAACGCAAAATTGCGCCATAACCACCCGGACCTGGGTTGCCGAGACAAGATCCATCGGTGAAAATCTCTACCTGTTTACGCATCTCTGGTAGACTTCCTTCTGACAAAACGCCAAGTCTGACATAAAACGAGCCCTATGAGCACTGCAAATAACCGTCAAATTGTTCTCGATACTGAAACCACCGGTATGAATATGATCGGGGTGCATTATGAAGGTCACCGCATCATTGAGATAGGTGCGGTTGAAGTGGTTAACCGTCGTCTGACGGGGAACAACTTCCATATGTATCTGAAGCCTGACCGGCTGGTCGATCCTGAAGCGTTTGGCGTTCACGGTATCGCCGATGAATTCCTGCTGGATAAACCATCCTTCAGCGATATTGCCGATGAGTTTCTCGACTACATCCGCGGGGCGGAACTCGTTATTCATAACGCGTCGTTTGATATCGGCTTTATGGATTACGAGTTTGGCAAGCTTCAGCGCGGCATTGAAAAAACCGAAACCTTCTGCAAGATAACCGACAGCCTGGCGATGGCGCGCCGCATGTTTCCTGGCAAGCGTAACAGCCTTGATGCGCTGTGTTCGCGCTATGAAATAGATAACAGCAAGCGTACGCTGCACGGCGCACTGCTTGATGCCGAGATTCTGGCAGAAGTCTTCTTAACGATGACCGGTGGGCAGACGTCGTTGTCGTTCTCGTCGGAAGAGGAGCGAGCGCGCCAGCAGCAGAGCGAGGGCATTCAGCGTATCGTTCGTCCCAGTTCAGGCTTGCGTGTCGTCACCGCCAGCGCGGATGAAGTTAACGAACACGAGTCACGCTTAGATTTGATTATGAAGAAGGGCGGCAACTGCCTGTGGCGCGTCTGAAAGCCAACGTTTTGTGTGTAAAATCAACATTGGGGCGAAAATAGCAGCAAACGGAATGTTACGCGGGGAAAAGCGTTGACGCGTAAAGACGTTGTGATTAATATGCGCCTCGTTCCCGACGGGGAACAAAGCGCGGAGCGGTAGTTCAGTTGGTTAGAATACCTGCCTGTCACGCAGGGGGTCGCGGGTTCGAGCCCCGTCCGTTCCGCCAAATTTTGACGCCATGCTGGTTATCAGCATGGCGTTTTTGCTTTTTAGCGACTGAAAGCACGAAGCATTCCCCCCCTTTACTCACTCGTCCAAAGCGTTAATGCTGCCAAACAGAAGATGCTGTGCCCGCAGCAAAACTTTGCTCTCGCTTATGCACTATTAACGCGTTCGCAGAACTAAATAATCAACTGCTGACGGTTAAATGCCTGATTCCAGTCATGGCTGAAATCATCAATGGCGTGCTTTGCCAGAGGGGAGTTAAACATTTCACACATAACATCGACAGGCAATGTGACAGCCGCCGCTCCCGCCAGCAGACAGTCTGCCACCTGAGTGGTGTTTTTAAAGCTGGCAGCGAGTATTTTGCAATCCATCTTGTGCAGTTGAATAAACTGCTGAATATCTGAAATGGCCTGCTTTGCATTAATATTGTTATTTTCCATGCGATTAAAATAGGGCGCAATATAATCAGCGCCCGCGAAGGCTGCTAACATCGCCTGTGAGGTGGAATAAACCGCAGTACCTAACGTTGGAATGTTACGCTGTTTCAACTGAGTCATTGCGGCCAGCCCTGCACGATCGACGGGTATTTTTACGACCATATTGGCGCACATTTCATGCAGATACTGCGCTTCGCGAATAATATTTGGTGTATCGCTTGCTAAAACCTGAGCAAAGATAAGTTTCTCCTCACCCAAAATAGTCCGGATGTCACTGATTAAGTGCGTCAGTTCGACGCCAGATTTAGCAACCAGCGAAGGGTTGGTGGTAACGCCATTGACGGGTAAAATTTTTACCATCTCGCGAATAGCAAACGTATCTGCACTATCGATATATAATTCCATATTCCCTCTCAGGTATTCTGGTGTTTCAGTCACTCGCTAATGAATGTCATTTATGCAAATCATAGATATTGATGGCCCCGACTAACGTACCTTGTTGGTTGACCACCGGTGCCGCGCTAATGCGTCGGTCATATAATTTCTGCGTAGCCGCCGCAACGCTGAGGTGCTCGGCCAGTTTATAACCGGGACGTGTCAGGAGTGGCTCAAGTTGATCGTCCAGCTTTTTACCTGCCAATAAGGCACGACGCAGGTCGCCATCAGTAAAAATACCCTTAATATCATTGTTATCATCGCAGGCAATAACAATTCCCATACCGGTGCGGGTAAGTTCTTCCATCGCATCTAAAACGGAGGCGTTTTTATTGACGCGAGGAATGCGGCTACCTTTTCGCATGAGCTGCGTAACCGAATTAAGTAAGCCTGCACCTAAGCTGCCGCCGGGGTGGGAACGGGCAAATTGCTCTTCGTTGAAATCGCGGGAACGCATCAGTGCCATCGCCAGGGCATCGCCGATTAACAGGGTATTCACGGCGCTTGACGTGGGAGCAAGCCCCATCGGGCAGGCTTCACGATTGACAGCAAGGTGTAAAACGCAGTCGGCCTGTTGTGCCAGAAAGGAACTGGTAACGTTGGTTATCGCAATAATGGGTACCTGGAGTGCCCGCAGTGCAGGAATAATTATCTGCAGTTCAGCGGCCCTGCCCGAATTAGAGATAAAGATAAATACGTCATGAGACGTAATCATACCAAGGTCGCCATGCAAGGCCTCGGCGGGATGCACAAAAAAAGCCGGTGTACCTGTGCTGGCCAGCGAGGCGGCTATTTTTTTACCAATATGACCGGATTTACCGATTCCTGAAACAATGGTTTTCCCCTGACACTGTAAAATCAGCTTGCAGGCTTGTATAAACTCACCATTTAAACTATTAAACAGATTCTGAGCTTCGGTAATTTCAAGCGAAAGCGCCTCTCTGGCATAGTCCAGCAGCACTTCTGGATTATTCATCATCACCTCCTGCGACAATGACGTTGATTTTTTTATCCGCTAATTGTTGAAGGTAATGAGCAGTAATACCGGCATCCGTGATAATGGTATCAACCTTATCCAGGCTGCAAACAACATTCGGACTTTTGCGACCAAACTTGGATGAGTCAGCTAACACAATAATCTTGTCAGCAGCCGCGCACATCGATGTGCTGACGGCATGAACTTCATTAAAGGTGGTGATCCCCATATCCAAATCAATGCCATCGGCGCCAATAAATAACTTATCAAAGTTAAAAGAGCGGAATGCTGACTCGGCAAGCCCTCCATGAAATGAAGCTGACTTTTTTCTTAACGTTCCGCCAGGCATTAAAATGGTCTGATCGCCGTCTAATTCCATCAGCGCATTCACAATGTGTAGGCTGTTTGTCATAACAGTAATGTTATTGAACGGCTTCAGATGCCTGACCATTTGGAGCACTGTGCTGCCGGTATCAAGGATCAGCGAATCACCATCGTTAACCAGTTGTACGGCCGATTCAGCAATGCGCCTTTTCCTGTCACTGTTAATATGTGTTTTATGGTCGATAGGTTGATCGCCTTCTTCATGGCTCAGAATGACGCCACCGTGAATACGAATAACCTCACTGCGCTTCTCCATCTCGGTCAAATCTTTACGAATAGTGGTGCCTGTTGCTTTAAAATGTTCGATCAGATCGCTAATTGTGGTTTTGCCATTTTTTTGTAGATAGGCAAGGATGGCTTCCTGTCTTTGTCGCGGTTTCATTGGTAAAGCCTTATCTGAAAGGTGTTTTTTATCAAAATTAAAGCAGTGCTGTAATTTTCATCCTGCTTTCAATTTAACACATTACTCTTTCATTGATATGGCGGAAAGTAAGGCTTTTTGACACGTTTCACGCTCAGGAAAAATTTTTTTCGCATCTATATCATTAAGATAACAGCCATTTAACAAAGGTAGCGCGCGTGGACGGGCAAAAACGGTGAAACCTTTCATAATGACAGCCGATATGATTCGTCCTTTTGTATCTACAGCGAGTGCGATAATAACGCGTGGTTCAACATTGAAGCGGGTAGATGCTGAACGCCCAATTCCGACTCTGCCTTGCTGAAATAAGCCCTCTAACATGCGGTTAAAGCTTCGTAGCTGATACCAGCCAAACAGCGTATGTGCCAGCCATGCTAAAAGTGCTACAGCAATTATCCCGCTACTCATCGTCTTCTCCTGAGCGATGCCAGCTAATCATGATCGGGTCGATCAGAACATCACCTGACCGCCCGTGATGTTGATAGACTGTCCAGTGCAATACGAGGATTTATCACTGGCATAAAACAACAAGACATTCAGGACATCCTGATACTCGCATCCGCGTTTGAGTGGCACTTTCGCAATATAACTGGCTTCAACTTCGTCGGGCGAGATGCCCAATTTTTTTGCATACTGGGGGAGCAGAGATTGAAACATCGGCGACTTGAGCAAATTACCCAGCATCAGTGAATGTACCGTGATGCCATAATCCGCTAAATCAAGTGCCAGGGACTGTGTTAATCCTACCCCGCCAAATTTAGCAGCACTATAGCCCGAATTATGTTTACTGCCTGTTTTACCCGACTTTGAATTAATCTGAATAATGCGGCCTGGAATATTATCGCGAATCATCAGCCTGGCAAATTCACGCGCGCAAAGAAAATAACCTACGAGATTGACCTGCAAAGATACTTCAAAATCTTTTAACGCAAAATCAGTGACGAAGGAGGCTTTTGCCATGCCGGCACTATAAATCATCACATTGACCTGTTTAAAGATCGTATCGATATTGCCAGCAAGCTCAATAACACTTTTCTCATCTGTCGCATCAACCTCAAAACCCACGGCCAGATCAGCGCCATATTCGGCGTTAATTTCTGAGGCAACTTTTCTGGCGTTTTCACCCTTCAAATCTGCTACGGCAACGCGGTAGCCCGCTTCGGCCAATCCTTTCGCCAGAAACGCACCCAGCGTTTGCCCTCCACCGATTACAACAGCAACTTCAGACATAACAGGCTCCTAAGCAAAGAGTTTGACGGATGTTTCAGGGGTGATCCTTTCGGGCGCTTTTCCACTGACATGGATTGAGCCAGGTAATTGCGCTATTGACTGCCCATCGAAAACGACGGTGATATGTCCCAGCTCGCGTAGGTTCTCAATCGCGACCTCACCGATAGCGGTCACTGGATAACACCTTTCTCCCAGCTGTAGGGTTGAACCCGTTACAGGATGTCCCATCAGCATGCCATGCTGATGAATAAAGCAATAATCCTGAATATCGGCTGGTGCGCCTTCCCGAAATAAAATCATCATGTTTTCAAGCAGCGCATCGTGGGCATTTATTCCAACTTTGATTATTTCAGTTTCAAAGTGCGTCATGACTTTTCTCCAGAAGGTTAACGTTCAGTGATAAATAAAAGCAGAGACGGCCCAGGCAATCAGCACAGTCGGTGCACCGGTCAGAAAACGGCCTACCAGTACAGAAGGAACCCCCACGCGCACGGTGTCCTGTTTCGCCTCCGCCAGCGATAAACCGACAGGAATAAAATCCGCAGCAGCTTGTGCATTGATGGCAAACAGGGCAGGCAGGGCAAGATGGGGTGGAATATGACCCAGCCCGATCTGAACGCCAATAAGTACACCGATAACCTGGGCAATCACCGCCCCCGGTCCTAAGAACGGCGACAGTAGCGGGAACGAACAAATTAACGCCAACGTGATTAATCCAAGCGGATTGGTGGCTAGTGGGGTCAGCCCGTGGGCAATCATATCCCCCAAACCTGAGGCCATGATGATTCCAATGATGGCAGCAACGAATGCCATAAAAGGGAGAATAGTCTTGAGTACGGTATCGATTGTATCGCGGCCGGCCTGGAAAAATTCGGCAACGATGGTCCCCATTCCCGTGCCGATTTTTGCCAGTAAACCGTCGCTTTGCTCGGTGATTTTTTTACTCGGATCGTAATCTTTACCCGTACCTGAATCACACGGTGCCAGGGCAGCAAATTTTGCGTCATGCTCGTTTACCCGCTCTTTACTGTCATGCTGCTCTTCATTGACGATGCTTATATTCTCAGGCTTAACGCCAGAGACATAAATGTTCTCCAGAATATATTGCGCCAGCGGTCCGGATTTCCCCGTGGCATGGATATTCACAGTGGGAATACCTCGTTTGGGATAAAGACCACAACGTAGCGTGCCACCACAATCGATGATTGCCAGGCCAATCTCATCAGCGGGTGGTTCACCTTGTTTAAAACCATCTACGGCTTCCCAACCTGTGATTTCGCTGAGCCTGTCCACAATTGACGGTCGGGTGCCTGCTGTGATGTAAACAATTTTTTTCCCGGGTGTTATATCAAGTTGTAAAGGGCCGCCCCAACCACTGCTTCCTTTTTCGATACGGATTTGTGTCGTCATTTTATTTTCCGCCTTTATTAAAGCTGAACGTTTTTGTCGAGCTTAATGCCCATCTTTTTTTCAAACAGGCTGGTGGTGAGATCGGTAATCCAGCCCCGAAAAAAATTAGTAAAAAGTCCAACCAGAAAATAGCTAACAGCAAGGGGACCTAAGGGCAAACCTAAGGTTGTCAGGCCACTGGCAACGCCTAAATAAACAAAAAGTTCGCCTGGATTAACATGAGGAAATAATCCATTCATGGAATGGCAACTGTACGAAGAGGCCGCGTAGTATCCTGGCTTGTATTTTTCGGGCATAAATCGCCCCAGGCTGAGTGTCATAGGGTTACAAAAAACGAAGGTGCCGATAAGCGGTAAAAGCAGATAGCGTGAAACAGGATTGCCCGCACATTTTTGTGCCAGTCGCTCAATTCGATGTTGCCCTACGAATCTGATCAACGCGTTCATTACGACTAATAAACTAATTAACAAAGGTAAAATTCCTGTCACCATGCCGACAAAAACTTCACCTCCTTTCTGGAACAGTCCAATAAACCATTCCGCACCAAAGGTGATTGCATCAATCATGTTGCCACTCCTTTAAGGTTGCCTGGATTTTCGCGCTTGCTACGCCTTAACTCGCAAAAAATATAATCGTTTTGAAGGGTTAAATATTTTATATAGATCACAAATAAATTATTTAACTTTCAATTTGAACTATTTTTTGTTTTGAAGTGAATATTTTTTGCTGGGGGCATCGCATTCTTTATTTGCCGTTGCGACAGGGTTAGCTGACTCTGTAAAGGTTTATGCTTATGATTTTTAAGTTTTTTATACCTACTGAGTTTCAGCTGGCAAAGACAGGATCAATGCGAACGCGGAGCGTTTCTACGAAAGAGGAAGGGCTGATAGGCATCAAGATAGCGTGTTGAGACGCGGATGCAGGATAGGGCACTCAATGCTGAATAGAAAAACCAGTCAAAATCATTCCTCATCAATGCAGTCCGGTGGTCTGCGGCCCAACGAAAAACGACTCTACGTAGAGTCGTTTTATGGGGTTACTGTACAGCCACAGGGCTTGTGGACAGGCCGCTATTCCTTCTGCATCACCGCTGCACCAGAAGCCATTGAGCGATCTTTCTCAACGGTCTGCTTTTCGCGTGCCACCATCCAGTAGCCACCGGCAGCCAGCGCCACACCAATAAACCAGCTAAAGTTGGCCACCTGATGCAGGGCAGGGATAAAACTGATCACCAGGCAGATTGCGACCGCAGGCAATAATGCACCAATGGCTTTTGGATTAAATCCACCGCGATACCAGTAGCGCCCTTTTGGCGTGTCATCGAACAGGTCATCAACATAAACGCGGCCGCCTTTAATCAGATAAAAATCCGCTAATAAAATGCCAAACAGTGGGCCGATAAAAGAGCCCAATACATCCAGTGTGTAGTGAATCAGTTCCGGCGACTGGAAAAGATTCCAGGGCGTTAACAGCACCGAACCTACTGCCGCAATCATTCCACCTGTACGGAAGCTAATTTTCTGCGGTGAGCAGTTTGAAAAATCGAAAGCGGGTGACACAAAGTTCGCAACAATGTTGATACCAATCGTGGCGGTAATCATCGTCAACAGGCCAATTGCCACGGCTAAATCACTCCCCACCATGCTGACGGTTTCGATTGGATCGGTGATCATTTTACCAAACAGCGACTGTGTGCCGGAGACAATCACCACGGTAACGATGGAGAACAGCAGAAAGTTGAACGGCAGCCCCCAGCGATTACCCCGACGAATGTCGCCCATGCTTTTGCTGTAACGCGAGAAATCGCCAAAATTCAGCAGCGGACCTGAGAAGTAAGAGACAACCAGCGCCGTGGCGGTAATCATTTGCCAGGTCTGTTCACCTGCCGTCAGTTGTTTGCTGGCAAGCGTAAACGAAATACCGTCGAAACCTGTTTTGTATACAATCCAGCCGGCCAATGCCAGCATCACCACGTAAACTGCAGGACCGGCAATATCAATAAAGCGTTTGATCGCGCTCATGCCGTGCCAGAACACCATGGCCTGGAGAATCCACATCACCCCAAAGCAGCACCATCCCAACTGAGACAGGCCAAGCCAGTGGCTGTGTGTCAGACTTTCGAGCGCAGGATAAAACTTTAACAGCACCAACATCAGCGCATTGGCCGCCAGCCAGGTCTGAATGCCGTACCAGGCGAAAGCAATCAATCCGCGAATCACCGCCGGAATATTGGCGCCAAAGACACCAAATGCCTGACGGCAAATAACCGCATAAGGCACGCCCGCCATTTGACTCGGCTTAGCCACCAGGTTGGCGCAAAGCTGCACGATACAGATCCCTGCCAGCAGACACAGCAGCACCTGCCAACTGGTCAGCCCGAGCGTAAAGAAGCTTGCCGCTACCACATATCCACCCATGCTGTGTACGTCCGACATCCAAAACGAAAAGATGTTGTACCACGACCAGTTTTGATTGCGGGTGGGCGCCAGGTCTGCATTACATAGCCTTGGACTGTACTTTGCTTCGGCTTCAGAGGCCGATGTGTTACCCACCGTTGAATGATTTGGCATGAAACCTGCTCCTCTCAAAGACATGAATAAATGACCCTATGTGTAAACGTTGCAGGATCCAGGCCAAATTTGATTTTTGTATACAATATTTATTTTTAACGTATACGATAAGTTACGCAAAGATGTTTACCGGAGCGGGTAATGAAGAGTGAAACAGGCCAGAGAACGGCGGCCGATCTGCATGATAAAGATGAGCCAATCTATCAGGCGTTGATGAACGCCATTGTCGAACATCAGTTGCCACCCGGAAGTAAATTACCGGAAGAGGCGCTTTCAGACGTATTCGGTGTCAGCCGCACAGGCATTCGAAAAGTGTTGCAGCGCCTTGCTGCGGTGCAAATGGTGACGCTTACGCCCAAACGTGGTGCACATGTCGCGACGCCCGGAGTGGAGGAAGCGCGTGACATTTTCCGAACCCGCAGTCTACTCGAATGCGCCAACCTTCCTGCCGTACTGGAACATATGCAGGCACCTCACCTTGCCGCGTTGGCTGCGCTGGTTGAGCAGGAAAAGGCGGCCATCGAACAGCATGACGGCCCTGCGGCAATTCGTCTGTCGGCGGCGTTTCATATCCAGCTGCAGGCTATTTCCGGCAATCAGGTGTTAACCGATCTCGTTACGCGACTGACCCAACGATCTTCCCTGGTCATTGCCGCCTGGGGCGCTCCCTGGCAGCGCGGTTGCCGCTGTGATGATCATGAGCAACTGTTAAAACGTTTACGAGATAAGGCGTTAGTACCGCTAACCAGCTCGATGCAGCACCACTTTGAACATATTGTTTCCAGCCTGCACTTTGAACGCGGGGGCGAAACGTTGCCGGATTTCACCCGGTTATTTTCGGGTCATAAAGGAGCCTTATCATGAGCCTGATTCAGGTAATTAATCCCAATACCAGCCAGGCGATGACGGAAACCATCGGTCAGGCGGCGCGCGCGGTGGCAGCGCCCGGCACGGAAATTCTGGCCGTCTGTCCTACACAGGGCGTGCCTTCCATTGAAGGGCATTTCGACGAAGCGATCGCGGCGATTGGCGTGCTGGAACAGATTAAGCTCGGCAAAGCGCAGGGCGTCAGTGGCCACGTCATTGCCTGCTTCGGCGATCCGGGGTTGCTTGCGGCACGCGAACTGGCCAGCGGGCCGGTGATTGGTATTGCGGAAGCGGCCATGCACACCGCAACCTTACTGGCGACGCGCTTCTCCATTGTCACCACTTTGCCCCGAACGTTGGTGATCGCCCGTCATTTGCTCCAGCAGTATGGCTTTACTCATCATTGTGCAGGCTTACATGCCATCGATTTGCCGGTGCTGGCATTAGAAGATGGAAGCGGGCTGGCACAGGAGAAAGTGCGTCAGCGTTGCCTCCAGGCGAAGCAGGAAGACGGCAGTGGTGCGATTGTTTTAGGCTGCGGCGGTATGGCAACGCTGGCGGCGTCGCTCACCCAGGAGTTGGGGATGCCGGTGATCGATGGCGTCAGTGCAGCAGTAAAAATGGTGGAATCGCTGGTGGCGCTAGGGTTTGGCACCAGCAAACAGGGCGATTTGGCTTATCCTTTACATAAACCACTCTCTGGTGCCTTTCAGCACCTAAACTAAGCAGATGTTCCCGTTCACCGACAGGATGCACGTTATGACTGAAAGCCAGGATAAGAAAACCTACAGCTTCAATAAAAATTACCCGCGCGATTTGATCGGTTATGGCGCTAATCCTCCTCATGCGGCCTGGCCGAAGAAAGCCCGTGTCGCGGTGCAGTTTGTACTTAACTACGAGGAAGGGGCCGAGAACAGCGTATTACATGGCGACACAGGTTCAGAACAGTTCCTGTCTGACATTATCGGTGCAGCCAGCTATCCCGATCGGCATATGTCGATGGAATCACTGTACGAGTACGGTTCCCGTGCCGGTTTTTGGCGTATTCATAACGAATTTCAGAAACGGGGTTTGCCCCTCACCGTTTTTGGTGTGGCGATGGCGCTGGCGCGTCATCCGGAAATCGTTGACGCGATAAAACAGGCCAATTACGACGTGGTCAGTCATGGCTGGCGCTGGATTCATTACCAGGGCATGGATGCCAAAACCGAACGCCAGCATATGCAGCAGGCGGTAGATGTCTTGTCCGATCTGTTTGGCAAAGCACCGACGGGCTGGTACACCGGCCGTGACAGCCCCAATACGCGCCGTTTAGTGGTTGAGCAGGGTGGATTTAGCTACGACAGTGACTACTACGGTGACGATCTGCCGTTCTGGACCCAGGTGACCTGCCAGGACGGCACGGTAAAACCGCATCTGATCATTCCTTACACTCTGGAATGCAACGATATGCGATTTGCCTCGCCACAGGGATTCAACACCGCAGAGCAGTTCTTTACCTATTTGCGTGACACGTTTGACGTGCTGTATGAAGAGGGCGAAACCTCACCCAAAATGATGTCGGTTGGGATGCACTGTCGCCTGTTGGGCCGTCCGGGCAAATTTCGCGCGTTGCAAAATTTTCTTGATCATATCCAACAGCATAAAGAGGTGTGGATCTGTACCCGGCAGCAGATTGCCGATCACTGGAAGAAAACGCACCCCGCGCCAGAGGCGTAACCTCCTTCGGGCGGTAAGCGCGTGACGGCAAAAGAGCGCCGGCGCGCGCTGCCGCTGTTTCTGGCGTTGTTGCCCGCGAGACAGCTACGCAGGCAACCACTCAGTCACACAGGGCGGGATCGGCCTCAATCATCAGTTGCTTCATCTCTTCGAAATGACGGAGAGAGAAGTCGGGAATGCTTTCCCAGTCGCGGGCGGTTTTTTCCGCGACTTCATCACTCAGCACTTTTAAAGGTTGCCCGGTAGACCAGGCGGTGACCAAAATCTGGCAGGCGCGCTCCAGCGTCCAGATGTCATCAAAGGCCTCGCCAATCGTCTGGGCGGTCACCATGACACCGTGATTCCCCATTAACAGACGACGTTTATCGGTCAACAGGCTGGCCAGTCGTGCGCCTTCCTCTTTGGTATCGGCCATGCCGCCGTATAACGTATCCACCGCGAGACGGTTAAAGTAGCGCGCACTGTTTTGATCAACCGGCGGAATGTGTGGCTGTGCCAGACAGGCGACGCTGGTGGTGTAAACCGGATGCAGATGCATCACGACGCGCGTTTCTGGCAGTCGCTGATGAATTTGCCCATGGATAGACCAGGCGGTGGCATCAACATCCTCCTGGTCTGCACAGGATGGGTCCTCTGCATTGAGCAGCAGCAGATCGCTGGCACGAAGGCGTGAAAAGTGTTTCCACTTTGGGTTCATCAGAAACTGCTTACCATCCGGCGAGACAGCGGCACTGAAATGATTCGCTACCGCCTCATGCATGCCGAGATAGGCAATAATGCGGAAGGCCGCAGCCAAATCGATACGCGTTTGTTCTTCGAAAGAAAGTGCCATATTACCTCCTGAAAATGAACGCGTGCCCGGCACGCGTTTGAGATTAAGGCTGTGGCATCAAGGTTTTGAGATCGTCTGCTGTCGGCGCTTCAAAATGGTATTTTTTCAGCAGCGCGGCATACTCTGGCGTTTTACGGTAGGTTTCCAGCGCGGCGACCAGGGCCTGTTTCACTTCTGTATTGTCCTTCTTCACGCCGAACCCGTTTAACACCGGGTAGATGAGCGTTGTGGAGGAAATCTGAATGCGGTTGCCCAGCTTTTGAACGACGCCACGCGCGACCGCTGCATCGGTGATCTGCGCTTCGACTGCGTGGGAGAGCATCGCCTGCGTCGTCTGCGGATCGGTAGCATATTCGCTGATCGCGATAGGCGGCTTACCGTTTTTCACACAGTAATCGTCAGACAGTTTATGTAACTGCTGTAACCAGGAGGTGGCGCCCATCGAGCCAATTTTATGACCGCAGAATGCTTCGGGGGTTTTGGGCTGATAATCACTGCCCTTCAGCGACAGAATAGCTTCGCCGCTCTTCAGATAGGGAATCATATCGATCACCTTCATGCGGTCGGCGGTGATATACATTGACGAGTTAGTGATATCGAACCGGTTACTCTGCAAGCCGGTAATCAGGTTAGGAAAGCGGGTATCAATGTTCACGGCCTGACGGCCCATCACGTTTGCCAGGCCATCAAGAAACTCAATGTCGAAGCCGGCGGGCTTGTTATCCTTCATATATTCATATGGAAAGAAGGTCATATCCGATCCGGCGATGATTTTACCTGGTTGTAAAAAAGCTGAGGCGTTAAATGACGCCAGCACAGCGCCTGCAGCAAGCAGACTTAATACACATGTTTTCATCGTTATTATCTCTCTGTTAGGCGCTATCAGACGTTGGCAAGATCTTGACCGGCCTGCTGAACAAAGAACGACGCACCCCGCGGTTTCTGCGGCAGGCGAAGTTCATTTGCGGTGCTGCGGACCAGGCCGCTCTCGTGACCATAGACCAGCGTTCCGGCATCCGGACTGGGTAACGGGTTTTCACCGAATGGCAGCGCATCTTCCGCCGCGTACACGGCGATAAACAGTGTGCGCGGCCAGGCGGTTTCATTGGGGCTGGAGGCGTGCAGCAGCCGTGTATGCATAAAACACACGGAACCGGAAGGACCAAAGCAGGCAGTAGGCTGCTGACACTGTTCTTTCACCACCGCAGAATCGACAGCACCGGTAAAGCGTCCGTCCTGCCAGTGTGAATAAAGTGGCCCCTGATGGCTGCCCGGCACCACGTTTAACGGGCCATTTTCCGGCGTGACCTCACTGACCATCAGCAGCGCGGTCACAATATCGTCGTTGCTGTGCGGGGTGAACAGAAAATCCTGGTGCCACTCCACTTTGGTTGCGGTATGAGGCAGCTTCGAGTTGATCTTACTGTGATGATAACGTGTGCCGCTGCCACCAATTAATTGCCCGGCAATATGCGCCATACGTGACTGCAGGGCCGCATAGCGATAGGCGGCAGAGATGTCGTTCGGTGAGCTCACACGGCGTAATGAAGGGTGATCGGCACTGTGATCGCTCTCAATGTCGAAACGCGGACGGCCATCCTGCGTATCGCCCCAGGGCGCACTCTGGCTGCGGCTTTCCTCAACCCACTGATCAAAATCGTGTTGCAGCGCTGCGATTTCATCGCTTGTCAGGACATGTTCAACTACCAGAAATCCTTGCTGGTGATACTGATCTATCTGCCATTGTTCAATCATGGTCGTGCCCTCGTGATTAATACATCGTTACGCCAGCGAGACATCCTTCAGAAAAGCTTCCACGCGCGGATGCTGGCCATCGCGTAGCACTTGTGGCGCGTCGTCACACACGACGCGTCCTTTTTCCATAAAGACAATTCGATCAGAGACTTTGAAGGCGAAGTTCATCTCATGGGTCACGATCACCATGGTGATGCCTTCGCTTGCCAGGGCTTCAATGACCTGAAGCACTTCATTCACTTTTTCAGGGTCGAGCGCTGACGTCGGTTCGTCGAACAGCATGATTTGGGGACGCATCATCAAGGCGCGTGCAATAGCGACGCGTTGCTGCTGCCCCCCGGAGAGCTGATGAGGGTATTTCCACGCATGTTCCAGCATCCCGACCTTGAAAAGCAGTGCAGCCGCCTGCTGCTTTAAGGTCTGTGTGGGCGCAAGCTTGTGATAGCGTGGTGCCAGCAGCAGGTTATCCATGACGTTGAGGTGGCTGAACAAATTAAAGCTCTGAAAGACCATCCCAATATTGAGGCGGTGTTCCTTATGCTCAATGAAGCGTGGCTTTCGTTGTTCTCCTTGCTGACTGAGATGAATAAAGGGTTTTCCGTTAATACGGATTTCGCCGTTATCGATCTGCTCCAGACCATTAAGCAGGCGAATCAGCGTCGTTTTTCCTGAGCCTGAAGGCCCGATCACGGAAACCACCTCACCAGGATGAATCTGCAGGTTAACGGCACCCAGCACTTCAACATTGTTGTAAGCCTTATGAAGACGCATTGCCTGCAACGCTGGCCCGCCGGTGTGCAGCGCCTGGCGTACAGGATTCACCGCAGCGCATTGTGCAAGTTCAAACAGGTGCGCATCGGGTTTGCCGGACGGTTGACGCTGCGTCACGTCCAGATAGCGTTCCAGCTGTTTTAACAGGAAGTCAAAGACGGTCACGATCAGCACGTAATAGAAGGCCACGGCAGCCATGGTTTCCATGACCAGAAAGTTTTGCGAATAAAGCCGTTGGCCGACCATCAAAATTTCGGTGAGTGAGATAACAGAGACCAGCGACGTCAGCTTCACGATTGCGATGTATTCATTTGCCAGCGCCGGTAACGCCACACGCAAGGCCTGCGGGATAATAATGCGCCACTGAATACCGGCATAGCGCAATCCCAATGCCCGGGCGGCCTCGCTCTGGCCCTTAGGAATCGACAGCAGCCCACCACGGTGGATCTCCGCGATGTAGGCACTCTCACAAATGGTCAGCGCAATAAACCCGGCCCAGAAGGGATCGCTCAATACCGTCGACGTGGCGGGCAGTGCCTGAGGAAGGTTATAAACAAAGATCAGCAGCACCAGTAACGGCAGGCTGCGAAAGAGCCAGATATAAAAGCGGGCGGGTAGCGTCAATAAGGGATGACGCGACTGCTTGGTCAGCGCCAGGATAAATCCCGCGATAATGCTCATTCCCCAGGTCAGCAGGCTCAGTTTGATGACGGTCCATGTCGCCAGCCAGAAATTAGCGTCGCTAAACAGACTGAACATATAGTTCCAGTTAAATGTCATGGGCTTGCTCGCATTAAACAGAAAAGGGTTAATCATTTCATTCTGTAATTCACTATGGCGGCATGATGGGAACGATAGCAATTAGTAATTTCTTTGGTTCTGATTTTAAAAAAACTATCCAACTCTACTCTCACTTTTAAACGGCGTATTTTGAATGTCACAGGGTAATAATTAGCGTATTGCTTTCATTTTTGCGCTTATTTAGGGCAGCGCGCTGATCATTAGGACGCAACGTGAGAGTTATTGGTGCAATTTCTTTTTTTGACGTTCGCGATCTGTCGAAGATAAAAAAACAGGGTGGCGATATTTTTGAAAAAAAGGCGCTCAGGTCGACTGAGCATGTTGTGGCACAGCATTTGCACCAGTGCTTAGTCCAAAACGAAGCAGTGCTTCTCGCTGACCATAAAAAAAAGAGGTAACGCCATGAGTCGCTTTACACTTAAACAGCTCCGATATTTCGTCGCCGTGGTAGAGACGGAAAGCATTGCTGAAGCCTCGCGTCAGTTGCATATCGCCCAGCCCTCCATCTCTGTCTCGATTAAAAATCTGGAGGACGCCTTCGATCAGCAACTGTTGATTCGCCATCATGCCCAGGGGGTTTCCCTGACGCCCGGAGGCCGTCGTTTTTATGAAAAAGCCCAAGAACTTTTACGCCTGACACACGAGTTTGAGCAAAATTCACGGGCAGATAACACACTGATTTCGGGAACGATTACGGTGGGTTGCTTTGAATCTGCCGCGCCTCTGTATATGCCAAAACTGATTGCCGGATTTAAAAAACACTATCCGGATATCACCATTGAACTTTACGATGGCGAGCAGCATGAACTGATGCACGGACTCCATCGCGGACGTTTTGACCTGGCTTTCCTGTACGATCTTGAACTGGACAACACGATACAAAAAGCGGCGCTGAACGCCCCGCATAAACCCTATGCGCTCTTACCGGTAAACCATCCGCTGGCACAACAATCCCTCGTCACGTTGCGTGAGCTGAGTCAGGAACCAATGATTTTGCTGGATGCTGTCCCCAGCAGGAATTACTTCATCAATATTTTCAAAAGCAAAGGTTATCATCCGCAGGTTGCCTACAGTTCGCCCTCAATTGAAATGGTACGTTGCATGGTGGGGCAGGGGTTAGGCTTTTCAGTACTGGTCACCCGACCTTACACGGATATGACGTATGACGGTAAAAAACTTGCGCAGATTGATATTGAGGATGATATGGAAGCCTCTACGTTAATCATGGCCTGGTTAAGTCATAATGAACCCACGCGTCCGACAAAACTTTTTATGGACTATTGCCAGAATAGTGCCCTGGGACCAATGACCTGAAAAAGGCCGCGCATATCGCCTGCTATTCGGTAAGAAAATGAAATGTATTTATGGCGGAAGGCATCGATAAATTTTACGGTTTATTCGTTGAGTGGCTTTAATAATCAGGTGTGCATCCTCTGCTTATTAATTTCTTATTCAGATATTAGCTTTATAATATTTTACCCATTCATCTGCCTCAAATAGTCTTGGCGCTAGCGCGTGTCAGGAACACGTCATTGAAACGGCGGGCTTGAGGATGATGGAATGACAATAACAGAGCAAGAAACAGACACCCTGGTGATTGGGGCAGGACAGGCTGGCATCGCCATGAGCGAGCATCTGGGGCGGCTCGGCATTCCGCATTGTGTCCTGGAAAAACATCGTATTGCTGAGGCGTGGCGGACGCGCCGCTGGGATTCTCTGGTTGCCAACGGTCCCGCCTGGCACGACCGGTTTCCCGGCATGACGTTTCCGGGCCAGAACCCGGACAGCTTTGTCTCTAAAGAACAGATTGCTGACTATTTTGACGCGTATGCACGGCACATTGACGCGCCTGTCAAAACGGGCGTCGAGGTCCTGAGCGTAGTGCCTCGTGTCGGGCGCAGCGGTTTCGACGTCTCTACCTCTGAAGGCCCGATTGTTGCACAGCGCGTGGTCGTTGCCACCGGTCCCTTCCAGAAGCCCATCATTCCCGCCATTGCGCCCACTGATGCGCGATTCACCCAGTTGCATTCAGCGGACTATCGTAATCCACAACAACTGCCTGAAGGCGGCGTGCTGGTTATCGGCGCGGGCTCATCAGGAGTGCAGATTGCCGATGAGCTTCAGCGTGCAGGAAAAGACGTCTGGCTCTCGGTTGGGCCGCACGATCGGCCACCTCGACGCTATCGCAACCGGGACTTTTGCTGGTGGTTAGGTGTGCTAGGTCTGTGGGATGCGGCAGCCGGTCAACCCGGTAAAGAACACGTCACCATTGCCGTCAGCGGTGCGCGCGGCGGTCATACAGTCGACTTTCGCAGGCTGGCGCAACAGGGCATCAACCTGGTCGGGGTGACGGAACGCTTTTCAGGCGATGAGGTGACTTTCAAGCCCGATCTGGCGCAAAACATTGCCTCAGGTGATGAAAACTATTTATCCCTGCTTGACGCGGCAGATGCCTGGGTTGAGCGCCATGGGCTGGATTTGCCCGAAGATCCTGGCGCGCGCGTGTTTCTGCCCGATCCGGAAAGTGTCTCGCACCCTGTGCAGTCACTCAATCTCGTCCACGCAGGGATCACCACCCTCATCTGGGCGACGGGCTACGCCACCGACTACGCCTGGCTGAAGGTTAATGCCTTTGACGAGAAGAACAGACCGGTCCATCAACGCGGCGTCTCCACCGAGTCCGGGCTCTATTTTCTCGGGCTACCCTGGCAGTCACGCCGGGGCTCCTCGTTTATCTGGGGCGTGTGGCATGACGCAAAATATGTCGCCGACCACATCGCTATCCAACGTCAGTATCAGGATTACCGTGCCGCTTCAGAAAATTGAACCAGGAGATTGTCGTTATGCCGACTCATACTCGTATTCGGATGTTTAATACCAAAGAAACCTATCCCAATCAAACGCTGGACAACGATCTCTGCCAGGCCGTACGTGCAGGTAACACCGTGTATCTGCGCGGTCAGGTTGGCACCGACTTCGACGGTAATCTGGTGGGCCTGGGCGATCCGGCTGCCCAGGCGGCGCAGGCGATGAAAAATGTGCAGCAACTGCTGGAAGAGGCAGGAAGCGATCTGTCGCATATCGTCAAAACCACCACCTATATTACCGATCCGCGTTATCGCGAGCCGGTTTACCGGGAAGTAGGAAAGTGGCTTAAAGGCGTCTTCCCTGTCTCTACGGGCCTGGTGATTTCGGCGCTCGCACAGCCGCAGTGGCTGATGGAAATTGATGTCATTGCGGTGATTCCGGATGACTGGAAACAGGGAGCGATGCAATGACCTTATCGGTAACGGCACGTTGTGAAGAAACCGGTCAACTCGGTATTGCCATCAGCTCATCCAGCATAGCCGTGGGGGCGCGCTGTCCCTGGCTGCAGGCGGGCGTGGGCGCGGTAGCGAGCCAGAACATTACGCTGCCTTCTCTGGGGCAGCAGATTCTGGTGCATCTGGATCAGGGCAGGGATCTGAACGTGGCGCTCAAGCTGGCGCTGGCTGACGACAGATTCAGTGATTACCGTCAGGTCGCCGCGATCGATATTCAGGGCAATACGGCGTTTTTCAGTGGCAGCAAGACGCTGGGCATCGGGAGCGTGACTGAAGGCAAAAACTGTATCGCCGCAGGCAATATGCTGGCGGATAAAGGCGTGACGGCAGCAATGTGTGCGGCTTATGACGCGGCCTCCGGTGAACTGGCCAGTCGGCTTCTTGCTGCCCTCCAGGCTGGCGTGGCGGCGGGCGGGGAGGCCGGACCGTTACATTCTGCCGCGCTCAAACTGGTGGACGACTATACCTGGCCGCTGGTGGATCTGCGCATTGACTGGACTGAGCATGATCCTGTCGGGCAACTGACGCAACTGTGGCTTGCCTATGAACCGCAGATGGAAGCCTATGTCACGCGCGCACTGGACCCGCGTGAAGCGCCAGCCTATGGCGTTCCCGGCGATGAATGAGGATTTACGTGCGCTTCTGGCCTCACTGCTGGCCTTTGACACAACCAGCCGGGCGTCAAACCTGGCACTGATTCAGTTTATTGACGACTACCTGCCGGTCAGAGGCGTTAAGACGCAGTGGCTGCATGATGACAGCGCTAAAAAAGCCAATCATTTGACGACATTGGCGTGGCGACCCTGGTTTGTGGGCCAGGAAGCATGGCGCAGGGACATAAAGCGGATGAGTTTGTCAGTATCGAACGGCTGGAACGTTGTATGACGATGTTGAACAACCTGCGGCAGTGGATGGCGTTAACGCCCACGAACTCAACCGGGTAAGCCATGCGGGGCGGATCGCACCGCATGGCCAGATTATCGGCCCATCCCGTTTTTACAGCCGGCCATAAAAAGTCATGCGCGCGGTCTCTGATAACGCAATGCCGGGCGCGGTGTTATAGGCCAGCACCGCCAGCATACGTGTCACGTCGCCTTCGGTGGGCGTGACGCGATGCAGGGAATTACGCCCGCGAAACAGCACTAAATCCCCGGCTTCAATCGCCAGCTCATCGACCGGCTGCTGTTCATCCAGCACCGCGGCTACGCCCGCATAATTCATCTCACCCGCATCGGCATTCCGCAGGTCTTTCACATACTGAAACCGTCCACCACCCACCGGTTTCTGCACCAGCAACGTGATGGCAAACGAAGAGTTATCAAAATGCCAACCCAGTTCTTTGCCGTGCGGCGCGTAGTGAAGGTTAATGGAAGACAAGGGATCGGCGTACGGATACAACGCTTCTTCTTCAAGCACCTCACACAAAAAAGACTGAAAAAGTGCATCGTCGTAAAGCTGACGCAAAGGGGAATCCGGCGCGATCACATCGTCAGTAATGCACCCTTTGGTGCTACTGACTTCGCGGTTGCGAGGATGCGTATCGCTGAAGTCTGGGTCCGCTTTCATCAGATAGACGTTATGCTTACTTTGGGTATGGTAAGCACGATGGCGTTGCGCATCACCTTCTGCGACGATGGCTTGTAGGGCGGCGGGCTGCAAAAAATCAGGCAGCACCAGTGCACCTTGCTGGTTAAGTTGCGTCCGACAGTGTTGACGCCAGTCATGACTGGACAGAGGATGTAAGTCAGTACGTACCAGAGCTTCAGGCATCGTTTGCTTCCCGCGTTTCAAGAGTGAGATATCACTTTAACGGGGTCCGATCGTACTGAATACCAATAAATATTTAAGACCCTGATAAGGAAGCCTTAATGCCCACGCCGTCGTCGCGCCTGCCTAAAATCAACGTTATTCAGTCATTTAAGGTGGCTGCGGAAACCGGCAGCCTGACGAAGGCGGCAGCGCAGTTGGCGTTAACGCCAGCCGCAGTCAGTCAGCAAATTCGTCAGCTTGAAGAGCATCTTGGATGTGCGCTGTTTTTACGCACCCAGCACGGCGTGATGCTGACGGATATCGGCAAGCAATATCTTCGCTATGTGTCAGAGGCTTTCGATATTCTGCAACTGGGGCAACGAAACATCGGGCGCAAGGACACCGCCGCTCAGCTTACGCTGTATGCGCTTCCCGCGCTGGCGTCAAAATGGTTATTACCGCATCTTCACCACTGGCGCGAGCGCTGCCCACATGTCGGTCTCTCTCTACATGGCACGCACGCCGAAGTGGACTTCAGTAAAACCCCGGCGGATTTTGTCATCTGTTTTGGTGAAGACGCCTGTCCCAAGCTGAACAAACAGTATCTGTTTCACGATGAGGTATTCCCGGTCGCCAGCCCCGCGCTGGTCAACGCGTTTTCTGCAGCACATATCCTCAACGAGGCGCCACTGATTCATCTCGACTGGGGAAAAGAAGGGCGTTTTCTGCCTGACTGGCCAGCCTGGTTTGAGGCAAAAGGCATGGCCGAACCCAGGGCTCAGCCGGGTTTGACGTTTAACCTGACCTCACTGGCGATTGATGCGGCGGTCGCCGGAGCGGGACTGCTGTTGGGACAACGCCAGATGATTGCCCAGGAACTGGCGCGGGGCGCGCTGGTGGTCATTGATGGGTTATGTTTACCGCTCAGTAAGCCCTATTACCTTGCCTGGCCTAATCGCACTGGCAACCAGGAAGGAAGCGAGGAGATGATCGCCTGGTTGCGCGAACGCGCTGCAGGGGAATAAAGCGCATTCGGCTGGCGGTGATCAGTCGTTGCAGCGTTGTGCGCGGGCAGTCACAGCCTGGGCGATCTTAGATAAAGCGAGGCATCCTTGCCTCTGGCGCTACGGGGAGTTTAACGCGGCTTGCTTAACTCATCAGGCTGACCTGGGCCGCGACGATGCGCCAGCCTGCGGGGAATTTCACCCAGGTTTGTTGCTGACGACCAATTTTTTCAGTGCCTGCGCGGGTGAATTCGGTACTGCATACCGCAAAAGCATCGCCAAAGGTCGTGATCACGGTATTCTGCAATGTGCGATCCAGTCCCGCCGAAGGGCGGGCGGCGCGGAAAGCGCGAATCTCATCAATGCCGTATAAATTCTCTCCGGCACCCAGACGCACCGTCCGTGCATCGTGCCAGAACAGCTCATCCAGAACGGCAATATCGTTGCCTGTTAGCGCCTGTTCATAGCGGTAGAAAGCGGCGGTTACGGCGTCCAGCACGTCAGTGCGATTAATCTCTTCGGTGTTCATGAGGCTCCAGCCACGTTGGTGGGAGAAAATGTCAGACCTTGCTGTTCAAGGGCAAAAGCCGCCCGCAATACCGCCTGTTCGTTAAACGGCGCGCCGATTAACTGTATGCCAATCGGCAAGCCGCTTGCCGTTGCCAGCGGAACAGTACAGACGGGCAGGCCGAGAAAAGAGATCGGCTGGGTTAACATGCCCATGCTGGCCTTGGTCGGCAAGTTTTGTCCGTTAATGGCAATCGTCTCCTGACCAATCAGCGGGGCACTGCAGGGTGTGGCAGGGGCAATCAGCACATCAAACCGATCAAATAACGGCAGTATTTGCTGTTGGAAATGACGGCGGAAGCGTTGTGCCTGCACATACCAGGCACCGGGCAGCATCGCGCCCGCCAGCAGGCGTTCACGGGAATGCGGTTCAAACTGTTCGGGGTGCTGACGTAGCGCGGGCAGATAGTGGTTGCCGCCTTCCGAAGCGGTCATGATAAAGGCGGCTGAGCGAGCCAGTTCCGCTTCCGCCATGATCACCTCTTCGTGAGCCTGCAACGCTTTGGCGGTCTGCATCTGGGCGGTGCGCGCATCATCATTACACCACGTTGAAAAGAAACCACCCAGCACGGCACAGCGTAAATCCTGCGCGCCCTGTTCCAGCAAAGGCAAGGATGCAGCCTGCGGCTGATCTGCCTGGAAGGCATCCGCACTGTCCTTACCCTGCAACAGATCGTAGATCAGCGCCAGATCGTCCACCCGACGCGCAAAGGGGCCGATATGATCCAGACTGGCGACAAACGGATGGCTGCCGCTGCGGGACAGACGACCAAAGGTCGGCTTCAGCCCAACGATCCCGCACAGCGAAGCCGGCACGCGGATCGAGCCATTGGTATCCGTGCCCAGCGAGAAATGCACCAGCCCGGCCGCCACGGCTGCCGCCGAACCGCCGGATGAGCCACCGGCGATGCGCGCCAGATCGTGCGGATTGCGCGTCGCGCCATAATGGCTGTTTTCTGTGGTAAAGCCGTAAGCATAGGCATCCATATTGACCATGCCGGAAAGCAGTGCGCCCGCCTGCTGAAGTCGCGTCACGGCAAAGGCATCCTGCTGCGCGGCGGGGCGCTGGCTGAATAATGCGGCCCCTGCCAGCGTCGAATAGCCCTGCACATCAAACAGGTTTTTTACCGCATAGGGAATGCCCGCCAGCGGCGGTAATTTTTCACCGCGCAGTCGCTGTTGGTCGACCGCGTCCGCTTCCTGCCTCATCCGCGTTGCAGTGATATCCGTCCAGGCATTAAGCTGCGGATTCTGTTTCTCTATTGCCGTTAGCGTCTGCTCTGCCACTTCACGGGCACTGATATCCCCGCGCTGAATCGCCTGTTGAAGTGCCTGAATGGAAACCTCGTCCAGTTTCATGCGTGGTACACTCCCGCCACTTCCAGCCGAT
Organism: Pantoea sp. Fr+CA_20; assembly: GCF_024520835.1. Lineage (NCBI taxonomy): Bacteria > Pseudomonadati > Pseudomonadota > Gammaproteobacteria > Enterobacterales > Erwiniaceae > Pantoea > Pantoea sp. Fr+CA_20. The sequence continues at coordinate 35,204 of NZ_JALNPN010000024.1, read as the reverse complement.
CGTCTAGCGGATAAGCCATTAGCGGTGCCGCCATAGCGGCAATACGCGTCATCTGGATCAGCAGTGCTGCACGGCGTGCCTCATCCAGCTCCAGATTCAGGATCTGCTCCATCTGGGCGATATAAGCCGCCCACTCAATATCATTCATCATTTACTCCTGTCAGAAACCAGCGGCGCTGCCGTTGCTGCGTGGATCGCTTGCGCCTTCGAACATACCGTTGTTGTGACGAACAATGGCCCCCGCATGGCCGACGGCCTCACTGAATGCCGGAAGGGATTCCACCTCATGGCCTAGCTGGCGTAACTGCTCCAGCGTCTCAGGTGCAAAACGGCTCTCCAGCTTCAGGGAGTCAGAGGTCTGTCCCCACGTACGGCCCAACAGCCAACGGGGTGCACTCACTGCCTGCTGAAGCGGCATTCCCTGTATCACATGTCGGGTAAAAATCGCTGCCTGGGTTTGAGGCTGTCCGTCACCGCCCATCGAGCCATAGACCATTGTACGACCGTCTTTCAGGCGCGCAGCGGCAGGATTGAGCGTGTGGAAAGGCTGTTTGCCGGGTGCCAGCGCCAGCAGATGATCGGGATCGAGGCTGAAAGCCGCCCCACGGTTTTGCCAGACGATCCCGGTGCCGGGCAGAACCACGCCACTGCCAAATTCATGATAAATACTTTGGATAAAGGAGACGGAAAGCCCGCTACTGTCCATCACGCCCATCCAGACGGTATCGCCAGGCCCACGACCGGTTCCCCACGGCGCAGCGCGGTGATCGTCAATCTGGCTGGCGATCGTGGCGAGCAGATCGCTGTCGAGCAGGGCCTGCAGATCTTCAACCACATGACGGGGATCGGTGATGTGCCGATCGCGCAGAGCAAAGGCTTTTTTTGTGGCTTCAACGATGCGATGAATGGTTTGCGCTTCATCGGCATTGGCCATATCCAGATGATCGGTAATGCCCAGGATCGCCAGAGAAACCAGCCCCTGTGTCGGCGGCGTGATATTCCAGATATCCCCTTCGCTATGGCTGACATGCAGCGGCGTGACCCGGCGGGCACGTTGCTCCTGTAAATCGGCCAGGGTGACAGGAATACCCAGATTAACCATTTCGCCTGCCAGATGATGCGCCAGCGTGCCGCGATAAAAGCTTTCCAGCCCTTCTTCACTCAGCAGACTCAGCGTGCGGGCCAGATCGGGTTGGGTAAAACGACTGCCTTCCGCCGGGACATCGCCATCGGGCAAAAACAGGGCGGAAAAGCCGGGTTGATGCTGTAACTCTTCACGCTTGCTGCGAGTCGCCGCCGCCTGTGAGGCCGTAACCGGAATGCCATCTGCCGCATAACGCACGGCGTCACGCAGCAATCGTGGCAGAGACAGGGATGTACCGCCGAGCTCTGCTGACAGCGTTAACGCCTCGTGCCAGCCGCTCACCGTGCCTGCCACGGTCAATGCCGCTTTGGGCCCGCGGTGTGGAATCTGTGTTTCACCCTGATAGAAGTCGATGGTTGCGAGAGAACCGGCTCTGCCGCTGGCGTCGATAGCGATCGGGTCGCCTTTGCCCGGCATAATCAGCCAGAAGCCATCGCCACCCAAGCCGTTCATATGCGGATACACGACAGCGATCGTGGCGGCGGCGGCGACCATTGCCTCAATCGCATTGCCGCCGTCGCGTAGCACTGCCAGCGCACTTTCACTGGCCAGATGATGAGGCGTTACCGCCATGCCCAGCGGGGCCATATTGCTCTGAATCATGCTCTTCTCATTGTGTTATTCAGGGTACAGAGCAAATAACTAAGCAAGAGCCGTTCCAGTTTTTATCACCGCAACGTCTCTGGACAGGTTTACCTGGCCCAAATTATGCTAGCTTCTGTCAAACCCCGCGGTTGAAACAAAAGTTACAGGACCTGAATGAAACAGCTTGATGAAAGGCTCAAAACGCATTATCCCCAGCTTTCGCCGCAAGAGCAGCGCATTGCCGATTTTATCTTTGACCATTTCGACGATCTGATTAGCTATAACAGTGCCGAGCTGGCGCGCCTGAGCGGCGTGTCAAAAGCCACGGTCAGTCGGCTGTTCAGGCGGCTCGGTTATGACAAATACAAAGATATGCGTGATGAGTTGCGCACCCTGCGCCAGAGCGGTATGCCGCTGACGGATAACCGGGATGCGGTGCAGGGCAATACCTTACTGTCGCGCCATTACAAGCAAGAGATGGCCAATCTTACACAGTGGGTGAACAGCATCGATGCCCAGCAGTTTACTGAAGTCATTGCCCAGCTGGCACAGGCTAAACGTATCTATATCGTTGGTATGCGTAACGCCTATCCGGTGGCGCTGCACCTGCGCCAGCAGCTGATACAGACGCGTTCGCAGGTGCATATTCTGCCCCAGCCGGGACAGACGCTGGCCGAAGATCTGGTGGATATTACGCCCGAGGATATGGTGGTCGTCATCGCTTTTCGACGGCGCACCCGCATTATCCAACCGCTGATGCAGCAGCTGCAAAGCGCGGGAATCCCTGTGCTGGCGCTGTGTGAGCCCCAGGCGCAGAGCGTGATTTCCCTGGCGCGCTGGCAGTTTTGCGCCCCGCTGGACAGCGTTTCAGCCTTTGACAGCTACGCATCGGCCATGAGCCTGGTGAACCTGCTTGCCAATGCCTTGCTGCATGAACTGCTGTCAGACGGACGCCAGCGCATCCATCATATCGCCGATCTTTATCACCAGCTTGACGAGCTGGAGCACCGTTAACAGGCACCATTTTGGTGCTTTGCCCCTTTTTGGACCGTCTCCCGAGGCCGCTCGGGATCTGCCCCATCACCACTAATGCCTTCTCTTCGCCCTTCATCCGCTTTTTTAATCGTGCAACCGCGTTGGCACATTAGTTGCAGAATGCCAGCTATAAGAATCTTTTGTTTCACATAATCTCACCGGGGTGCATAATGAAAAAAGTTTTGATGGCGGTCGCAGCAGCGGCAGTACTGATGGTGCAGGCGGGCAACGTGCTGGCCGATCAACTGCAGGATATCCAGAAACGCGGCGTACTGCGGGTGGCGATTCCCCAGGATTTTCCACCGTTTGGCTCAGTAGGGACCGATCTGCAACCTCAGGGCTATGACATCGACATGGCAAAGTATCTGGCTAAACAGATGAAACTTAAGTTGCAGCTGGTGCCGGTCAGCAGCGCGAACCGCGTGCCTTATCTGCAAACAGATAAAGTCGATTTAGTCATCTCCAGCATGGGGAAAAATCCCGAACGCGAAAAAGTGATTGATTTTAGCCGGGCTTATGCGCCGTTCTTCCTGGGCGTTTTTGGTCCCAAAGGCGAACATCTGAAAGATGCGGCGGCGCTGAGCGGTAAATCTGTCGGCGTCACCCGTGGCGCAGTAGAAGATATGGTACTGAGCGAAGTGGCCCCTAAGGATGCGCAGGTGAAACGTTACGAAGATAACAACACCACCTTATCTGCCTATCTCTCTGGTCAGGTGCAGTATGTGGCAACGGGTAACCTGGTGGTTGCCGCCATTACGCGTCAGAACCCGGCTAAAGCCCCTGTTGCGCAGTTCATGCTGAAAGACTCACCGTGCTATATCGGGCTGAAGAAAGACGAACCTGCGCTGAAAGACAAAGTGAATACGCTGATTGACCAGGCGATCAAAGACGGCACGCTGAATAAATTATCCCAAGAGTGGCTGAAAGCGCCGCTGCCAGCCAACCTGGGCGCATAAGGACGGAGCAATGACCGGGCAACTTAATTTCCCTGCATTGTGGCCGTACTGGCCGGAGTTGCTCTCCGGCCTGTGGGTGACGATCCAGTTAACCGTGCTGGCCACGGTCGGCGGCGTCAGCATCGGTATCATCGGCGCGGCGCTTCGCAGTGGTAAACCCAGTTGGCCAAGTCGCCTGTGGGGCCTTTATGTTGAACTGATACGCAACACGCCGTTTGTGGTGCAGCTGTTTTTTATTGTGTTCGGCTTGCCCAATCTGGGGCTGAAGCTGACAGCCGGTGAAGCGGCCTTGCTGGCCATGTTGGTCAACCTTGGTGCCTACAGTACAGAAATCATCCGTGCCGGTATTCAGGTCACGCCAAAAGGGCAGTGGGAAGCCGGACGGGTGCTGGGCCTGACGCGCAGCCAGACGTTTCTGCGTGTGGTGTTGCCACCGTCGCTGCAGCGAATTTATCCGGCGCTGGTGAGTCAGTGCATCATTGTGATGCTGGGATCGTCGGTCGTCTCGCAGGTCTCTTACGAGGAGCTGACGTTCGCCGCCAACCTGATTCAGTCGCGCACCTTTTTGAGTTTTGAAGTCTATTCGGTGACCACGTTGATCTACCTGGCGTTGTCGATTGTGATGCGTCAGCTGTTGCTGGCGATTGGCCGCAAATGGCTGGGAGTGCAGGCATGATGACAACCTTTACTGACTGGGACATCCTGCGCAATCTGCTGCTGGCAGCACGCTGGACGATCGCCCTGTCGCTGGTGGCCTTTTTAGGCGGCACGCTCGTCACGTTACCTCTGCTGTTTTTACGCCTGTTAAAGCGTAAATGGCTGACGCGGGTGATTCGTGCCTATACCGAACTGTTTCAGGGCACGCCGCTGCTGATGCAGCTGTTTTTGGCTTTTTTTGGCGTAGGGCTGTTCGGCATTGACGTGGCACCCTGGACCGCTGCATCGCTGGCGCTGACCTTCTATACCAGCGCATTTTTGCTGGATATCTGGCACGGCAGTATTCAGGCCCTGCCCAAAGGACAGTGGGAAGCATCACGCTGCCTCGGGCTTGGTTTTGGCCAGACGCTGACGCGGGTGATCGCGCCGCAGGCGATTCGCATTGCTATCGCTCCGACGGTGGGATTTGCGGTGCAGGTGATTAAAGGCACGGCCCTCGCGTCGATTATCGGGTTTGTCGAGCTGACCAAGGCCGGCACCATTCTGAATAACGTGACCTATCAGCCTTTTAAAGTCTTTGGGCTGGTCGCACTGGGCTACTTCCTGCTGTGTTATCCGCTGTCGCGTTACAGCCAGTATCTGGAGAAAAAATTTAATGCCGCTCATCACCATTAATCAGGTCCAGAAGTATTACGGCACCAACCATGTTCTTAAAGGCGTGGATCTGGATATCGATATGGGAGAAGTGATCTCCATTATCGGCCGCAGCGGTTCAGGTAAAAGTACGTTGTTGCGCTGCATGAACGGGCTGGAAGGCTATCAGGATGGCAGCATTAAACTGGGCGGCATGACGATTACCGACCGTGATTCTCAGGCGCGGGAAATCAGTCGTTCAGTGGGCATGGTGTTTCAGAACTTCAACCTGTTCCCGCATATGACGGCGCTGGAAAACGTCATGCTGGCACCGCGTCGGGTACTGAAAAAAAGCCAGGCGGAGTGCCGGGAACTGGCGGCCCGTATGCTGGAAAAAGTGGGGCTGGGCGAGCGACTGGATTATTACCCTTCGAGTTTGTCTGGCGGTCAGCAGCAGCGCGTTGCCATTGCCCGCGCGCTGGCCATGGAACCCCGCGTATTACTGTGTGATGAGATTACTTCTGCGCTGGACCCTGAACTGGTCGGCGAAGTGCTGAAAGTGCTGGAGCAGCTTGCCGCAGAAGGCATGACCTTGATTCTCGTCACCCATGAAATGAACTTCGCCCGCGACGTGGGCGATCGTGTGGTCTTTATGCATCAGGGGCGCGTCTGGGAGCAGGGCGACAGTAAAACGTTGTTCGCCTCTCCGCAGACGGCGGAGCTAAAGCAGTTTATTTCCTCTGTGCGTCTTTGAGTGCTTAACAAGGAATTCACTATGGATATCTCTCAATTTCCACAAATTAATCCCCCTCAGCGTCTGTTAATGGGGCCTGGCCCCATCAATGCCGATCCGCGCGTGCTGCGTGCGATGTCGAGCCAACTGCTCGGACAGTACGATCCGGCGATGACGCACTATATGAATGAAGTGATGGCGCTGTATCGCGGCGTGTTTCGCACGGAAAACCGCTGGACGCTGCTGATCGACGGTACTTCCCGCGCCGGTATTGAGGCGATTCTGCTGTCGACAATTCGCCCCGGCGATAAAGTGCTGGTGCCGGTGTTTGGGCGTTTCGGCCATCTGCTGTGCGAAATTGCCCGCCGCTGCCGTGCCGAGGTGCACACGATTGACGTTCCATGGGGCGAGGTCTTCACGCCGGATCAGGTCGAAGACGCCATCAAAAAAGTCAAACCGCGCTTGTTGCTGACCGTGCAGGGCGACACCTCCACCACCATGCTGCAGCCGCTGGCTGAGCTGGGCGCAATCTGCAAAAAATATGGCGTGCTGTTTTACACCGATGCCACCGCGTCGCTGGCGGGAAATGCGCTGGAAACCGATGCATGGGGACTGGATGCCGTGTCCGCAGGTATGCAGAAGTGCCTGGGCGGTCCGTCGGGTACCTCGCCCGTCACCCTGAGCGATGAAATGGCGGCGGTGATCCGCAAGCGTAAATGCGTGGAGCAGGGGATTCGCACCGACGCGCATCAGGATGGCGACGACGAGATGATCTACTCCAACTATTTCGATCTCGGCATGATCATGGATTACTGGGGCCCGGAACGGCTCAATCACCATACTGAAGCCACCAGCGCGCTGTTTGGCGCGCGCGAATGTGCGCGTCTGATCCTGCAGGAAGGCCTGGATAACGGTATTGCGCGCCACAAACTGCACGGCGAAGCCATGCTGAAAGGCATTCAGGGGATGGGGCTGGAAACCTTTGGCGATCTCAGTAACAAGATGAGTAACGTTTTAGGCGTGGTGATTCCACAGGGCGTCAATGGCGATCAGGTCCGTAAACTGATGCTGGAGGATTTCGGCATTGAAATCGGTACTTCTTTTGGCCCGCTGCACGGCAAAGTCTGGCGCATTGGCACCATGGGTTACAACGCCCGTAAAGACTGCGTGATGCAAACCCTGGCGGCGCTGGAAATGGTGCTGGCGCACGTGGGCTACCGTGCGCCACAGGGTGCCGGTTCGCAGGCCGCCTGGGATCACTACGGGAGCCATGCATGATGATGAATGCCAGCGAGGCTCAGATTGCCGCCCGGCGTATCATGGCGCGCTGTGACGCGCTGGCTGAGATCAGCGAAAGCGATCAGGGGCTGACTCGGGTTTACCTGTCACCAGAGCACCTGCGAGCCAATGCGCGCGTCGGCGAATGGATGCAGGCCGCCGGCATGACGGTCTGGCAGGATGCCGTCGGCAATATTTGCGGTCGTTATGAGGCCGCGCAGCCCGGTGCCCCGGCGCTGTTATTGGGCTCGCACCTGGACACGGTCCGCAATGCGGGCCGCTACGACGGGATGCTGGGCGTACTGAGCGCCATCGAAACCGTGCAGTGGCTGAGCGATCATCAGTGTCGCCTGCCGCTGGCGATTGAAGTGATCGGCTTCGGTGATGAAGAGGGCACGCGTTTTGGCATCACCTTACTTGGCAGTCGTGGTATTACCGGCACCTGGCCCGACAGCTGGCCAACGCATCCGGATGGCAACGGCATTACCGTTTCTCAGGCGATGCGCGATGTGGGGCTGGATGCTGCCCAGATCCCGCGTGCTGCGCGTGCCGTCAGCGATATCGTGGCCTATCTGGAGTTGCACATCGAGCAGGGACCTTGCCTGGAGCAGGACGATCTCGCGCTGGGCGTTGTCACGGCGATCAACGGTGCCCGCCGCCTGAACTGCAGCTTTACGGGCGAAGCCGGACATGCCGGTACGGTGCCGATGAACCACCGTAAAGATGCCCTGGCGGCGGCGGCAGAATGGATGGTATTTATTGAACACACGACGCGCGAACAACCGGGGCAGCTAGTGGCAACGGTAGGCACGCTTAACTGTGCACCGGGCGCGGTTAACGTTATTCCGGGCGAGGTGAACCTGTCGCTCGATGTGCGTGGGCCGGAGGACGCGCCGCTTGAGTCGCTGCTGTCCACGTTACTGACCCAGGCGGAAGCCATTGCGCTGCGTCGGGGTTTGACCTTTACGTCTCATGAATATTACCGCATTGCGGCGACAGCCTGCGATGCGAGGTTACAGCAGGCGCTGAGCCACGCGATTGAAACTGTACAGGGGCGCAGTCTGGCACTGCCCAGCGGCGCAGGCCATGATGCTATCGCGATTGCGGAACGCTGGCCGGTAGGGATGCTGTTTGTGCGCAACCATCGCGGCATTAGCCATCATCCGGCGGAATCGGTGAAGGAAGCCGATGTCGGCTCAGCCGTTCAGGCTTATTTGCAGGCCGTTTGCCACCTTGCGGAGCAGCACTAAATGGATCTCGTCACCTTTAATCAGTTACCCGACGCCGCCGCTCAGCTTGCGCTGTCGCACTGCGTCGCGATTCCACGCTGGCAGCAGGCGATGGTGGCGGCTCGCCCCTTTCACAGCCTTGAGGCATTGATTGCCGAAGCACAACGGCTGACAGCTGACTGGCAGACAGAAGACCTCAATTTTGCCCTGTCGGCGCATCCGCGAATCGGTGACAAGGTGCAGGGCAACGGTATAGAGAAATGTTTATCGCGCAGTGAACAAGCCGCCATGCACCAGGCGGACGACGGGCTGCAGCAGGCAATGCTGCGGGGAAATCAGGCTTATGAGGCGCGTTTTAATCGGGTATTTCTGATCCGGGCAAAAGGGCGCAGCGCGCAAAACCTGCTGGACGAACTCACACGGCGGCTGGACAACGACCACGAAACCGAGCAGCAAGAAGCGCTGGAACAGCTGCGTGAGATCACCCTGCTACGGCTTAAGGAGAGTTTTTCATGAGCACAATCAGCACCCATATTCTGGATACCGCGCTGGGGAAACCCGCGGCTGACGTGGCAATCTTGCTGGAACAGAGCACGGCACAAGGCTGGTCAACTTATGCCAGCGGCGTCACCGACGGCGATGGTCGCCTCAAGGACTTGACGCCAGAGCCGATCGCGCCAGGCCATTACCGCCTGACGGCGGCGATTGGCGACTACTTTCGCGTGACCGGACGGGATGCGCTGTACGTCAGTGCGCAAATCGATTTCGTGATTGCTGCAAGCGGCAGCCATTACCATCTGCCATTTTTAATCTCGCCCTGGAGCTGGTCTACCTATCGCGGCAGCTGACGGGGTTATCAGGCGCGGCACTTTTCCGCTGCGCTTGAGAGCTACTGGCTATCAAAACCTTCGGCCCATCCGAATATATTCTTGCTAACACCAGGGTTATCTTAAGGATGACAATGTGAAGGCAACGGAGCCGATAATGAGCACGCCAAAAGATAATGATGTAGCCGCTTCAGGAAAATGTCCCTTTCATCACGGTAAATCGGAAGAAGAAAGCGTTCTGGCTCGCGGAGCCGGTAGTGGCACCAGCAATCGCGACTGGTGGCCAAATATGCTGCGCGTGGACCTGCTGAACCAGCATTCCAATCGTTCAAATCCCCTCGGCGAAGACTTTAACTATCGCGAAGAATTCAGCAAGCTGGACTATGCTGCGCTGAAAGCCGACATCCGGGCGTTGCTCACCGACTCCCAATCCTGGTGGCCTGCCGACTGGGGCACCTACATTGGCTTGTTTATCCGTATGGCCTGGCACAGTGCCGGTACTTACCGCACCATCGACGGCCGTGGGGGTTCAGGTCGTGGTCAACAGCGCTTTGCCCCGCTGAACTCCTGGCCAGATAACGTCAGCCTTGATAAAGCCCGTCGCCTGTTGTGGCCGGTGAAACAGAAATACGGCCAGAAAATCTCCTGGGCCGACCTCTATATCCTCGCCGGCAACGTCTCGCTGGAAAACTCAGGTTTCCGTACCTTCGGTTTTGGTGCCGGTCGCGAAGACGTCTGGGAACCGGATATGGACGTGGACTGGGGTCATGAAACCGAGTGGCTGGCACATCGCCATCCAGAAAGCCTGGCGAATGCGCCACTGGGCGCCACAGAAATGGGCCTGATTTATGTCAACCCGGAAGGCCCCAATGCCAGTGGCGATCCGGCCTCTGCCGCGCCTGCTATTCGCGCCACCTTCGGCAACATGGGTATGAACGATGAAGAGATCGTCGCGCTGATTGCGGGTGGTCACACCCTGGGTAAAACCCACGGTGCCGCCGCTGCGAGCCACGTGGGCGTCGATCCTGAAGCCTCACCTATCGAAGCGCAGGGCTTTGGCTGGAGCAATAACCATGGTAGCGGCGTGGGGGCAGATGCGATTACCTCGGGTCTTGAAGTGGTCTGGACGCAGACACCAACCCAGTGGAGCAACTACTTCTTCGAGAACCTGTTCAAATACGAATGGGTAAAAACGCACAGCCCGGCCGGTGCTATTCAGTATGAAGCAGTCAATGCCGACGACATTATTCCGGACCCGTTCGATCCGGCGAAAAAGCGCAAGCCGACCATGCTGGTGACGGATCTGACGTTACGTTTCGACCCAGAGTTCGAGAAGATTTCTCGCCGTTTCCTGAACGATCCGCAGTCCTTTAACGAAGCCTTTGCCCGCGCCTGGTTCAAATTGACCCACCGTGATATGGGGCCAAAAGCGCGCTACATCGGTCCTGAAGTGCCAAAGGAAGATTTACTGTGGCAGGACCCGTTACCGCAGCCTACGCATCAGCCGACGCCAGGCGATATCAGCGAACTGAAAGCGAAAATCGCTGCGTCGGGCCTGACGGTCAGCCAGCTGGTGTCTGTTGCCTGGGCGTCTGCATCGACCTTCCGTGGCGGTGACAAACGTGGTGGTGCTAACGGTGCCCGTCTGGCGCTGGCACCACAGAATAGCTGGGCGGTAAACGCCAGCGTGGTTAACGACGTATTACCTAAACTGCAGCAGATTCAGCAGGAATCCGGTAAGGCTTCGCTGGCTGATGTGATCGTACTGGCGGGCAGCGTCGGTATCGAAATGGCCGCAGCCGCAGCAGGCGTTGCCGCACAGGTGCCGTTTATCCCAGGCCGTGTGGATGCACGTCAGGATCAAACCGATGTGGAATCCTTTAACGTGCTGCAACCGCTGGCCGATGGTTTCCGTAACTACCGTCGCGTACAGGGTGGTTCATCGACAGAAACCCTGTTGCTGGACAAAGCGCAGCAGCTGACGCTGAGTGCTCCAGAGCTGACCGCGCTGGTGGGTGGCTTACGTGTACTGGGCACCAACTTTGACGGCAGCCATCACGGCGTGTTTACCGACCGAGTGGGCGTCCTGAGTAACGATTTCTTTGTGAATTTGCTGGATATGCGCACCGCATGGCGTGCGACTGACGGCAGTGAAGAGATCTTCGAAGGCCGCGATCGTCAGAGCGGAGCGGTGAGATTCAGCGCGACGCGTGCCGATCTGGTGTTCGGTTCCAACGCCATTCTGCGTGCTCTGGCAGAAGTTTATGCCAGCAGCGACGCAAAACAGAAGTTTGTTACTGACTTCGTGGCGGCCTGGACGAAAGTGATGAATCTGGATCGTTTCGACCTGCAGTAATCCTGAATCACCCCCGGCCTGTCCGGGGGTGACGTCATTCCGTTAGCGTAAAGCCATCAGCATCGCGCCAGGCCGGGAACCGTTCGCGGTATGCCCGCAGGTCTGACAGCGATAACGCGGCATCAACGCTGCCTGCTTGGCAGGATTCACCTGCCGCCAGAATCTCGCCCTGTGGCGAAATAATCCGACTGTCCCCACTGTACTCGTGCTGATTGCCATCGCTGCCCACGCGATTGCAGCCTGCAACAAATGCCTGATTCTCAATCGCCCGTGCCAGCAGCAACGCCTGCCAGTGCAGGGTGCGCGGTGCCGGCCAGTTAGCGACATACAGCGCCAGATCGTAATCATCCCGGTTACGCGAGAACACCGGAAAACGCAGGTCATAACAGATTTGCGGCAAAATACGCCAGCCGCGCCACTGAATCACCGTGCGTGCCTTACCGGCAATATAGTGATGCTGCTCGTCGGCCATGCGAAACAGGTGACGTTTATCATACTGATGCAACGTGCCATCCGGCTCAACCAGCAGAAAACGGTTTACGGCGCCTTCTGCAGTATGAATGGCGGCGCTGCCGCCCACCAGCGCATCACAGCGCCGCGCATGCTGTCCCAACCACTCGACCACCTGCGCCTGCGGTAGCGCCGACTGGGCGGCTTCCATCGCAAAGCCGGTGGTAAACATTTCCGGCAGAATAATCACATCCCGTTGCGTGAGGTTGGCTAAGATCCGATCGAAATGGCGCAGGTTGGCCTCGCCATCCATCCACGTCAGGGGCTCCTGTAGCAGCGTTATCGCTAAAGTCGACATAACCGCTCCGCTGCTGCATCGAGTGTGGCTTCCTGTTTCGCAAAGCACAGCCGGATGAGTTTGTGGGGGAAAGGTCCGGCACAAAACACCGACAGGGGGATCGCCGCGACGCCCACTTCGCGCGTCAGCCACTGGCAAAACGCCACGTCGTTCAGATCGGAAATCGCGCTGTAGTCCATCAGCAGAAAATAGGTGCCTTCGCACGGCAACAGGCGGAACCGACTGCTGCTCAGCGCCTGCATCAACCGATCACGGCGCGCGCGATAAAAATCGGGAAGTTCGCGGTAGTGATCTGGATGCTGGCGCAGCATATCGGCAATCGCCAGTTGAGCCGGCGTGTTCACGGAAAACGTCAGATATTGATGGATCTTGCGGATCTCGGCGCTAATAGCGGCAGGCGCAACGCAATAGCCCACTTTCCAGCCGGTCATGTGAAAGGTTTTACCAAAGGATGACACCGCAATTGCACGCTGGCGCAACGCGGGATGGGCCAGCACGCTGGCATGGCCTGCCTCGGCAAAGCAGATGTGCTCATAGACTTCATCGCTCAGCACATAGATTTCCCGGTCAGAGATAGCCTGCCACAACGCGGCATAGTCCGCCTGGTGCCAGACGCTGGCTGAAGGATTATGTGGCGTGTTTAAAATGACCAGGCGGGTTTTGTCACTTAACAGCGCGGAGAACGCCGACCAGTCCACCGCGAACAACGGCGGCTGCAACGTGATGCGTTTCAGCATGCCGCCTGCCAGCTCCACCGCAGGCGCATAGCTGTCGTAACTGGGATCGAAACAGATCACTTCGTCACCGGGCCGCACCAGGGCGGTGATGGCGGCATAAAGCGCTTCTGTCGCGCCTGCCGTCACGGTGATATCGTCATTAACGCAGGGGCGATAGCCGTAGAGCGCGGCGGTTTTATCCGCAATAGCTTCGCGAAGCGGTTGCGCGCCGGTCATGGGAGCATACTGATTCGCGCCCTGGCTGACATGGTAAGCCAGTCTCTCCTGCAGGTAAGACGGACCGTCAAAATCCGGAAACCCCTGGGAAAGATTAATGGCATTATGCTGCTGTGCCAGCGCGCTCATTTGCGTGAATATCGTTGTGCCGAGTGCAGGCAGTTTGCTCTCGGGCGTCAGGTTGGACTGCGTCATGATTAGGTAGCCTTACGCGCAAAAACGGTAGCGGAGAAACCCTTAGTTGATGCCACTATAAACAGGATGCTAGTATTTGGCAATCAAGACGCTTAGACGGCTAAAAGGAACGGTGATGTCCGATTCATCTGCAGTAGAAAACCTGGTGGAAGCCTGTCACTGGATAGGCGCGAAGGGCTGGGCACCGGCCACCGGTGGCAATATGTCGGTGCGTCAGGATGCTCATTTTTGCCTGCTGAGTGAGTCGGGCAAAGATAAAGGCAGCCTGACGCGCGACGATTTTATCCAGGTCGAGATTGCCACCTGTCAGGCACCTTCGGGGCGCAAACCTTCGGCGGAGACCGCGCTGCATACGCTGATTTACCGGTTGTTTCCGGAGGCGGGCGCGGTGTTGCACACGCACACGGTGAACGCCACGGTGTTGTCCCGGGTTGAGCAGGGCGCGGCCTTGTTGTTGTACGGTTATGAGATGCAAAAGTCGCTGAGCGGCCAGACGACGCATGACACTACCGTGGCGATTCCAGTATTCGACAACAGCCAGGATGTGGCGGCGCTGGCGTCAGAGATCGAGGATTATGCTGCCCGCTTTCCGTTGCGCTATGGCTTTCTGCTGCGTGGACACGGCCTGACCTGCTGGGGCAAAGACGTCGCTGAAGCCCGTCGCCATCTGGAAGGTCTGGAATTTTTATTTGAATGCGAGCGCCAACGTCGCCTGCTGGAGAAAGCATGATAAAGGCTATTGTTACCGATATTGAAGGCACCACCAGCGATATCCGCTTTGTACACAACGTGCTGTTTCCCTATGCCCGTGCGCATCTGGCGGACTATGTTCGCCAGCATCAGGCGCAGACTGACGTGCAACAGGCGCTGAACGCGGTGCGTGCCGAAGCGGGGCAACCCGATGCCGATATAAACGGCGTTATTGATATTCTGTTTTCTTACATGGATGCGGATCGCAAATCGACCGGTTTAAAGGCGCTGCAGGGGATGATTTGGCGAGAAGGCTACCTGAACGGCAGTTTCACCGGACATCTTTATCCTGACGTGCTGCCTGCGCTCACGGCCTGGCACGCGCAAGGTATTAAATTATATATATATTCCTCTGGCTCGGTTGCCGCGCAGAAATTGTTATTTGGCTACAGCGATGAAGGTGATATTACTGGTTTGTTCAGCGGCTACTTTGATACTCACGTAGGTGCCAAGCGCGAGATGACGTCGTATCAGAACATCGCCGCGCAAACAGGCTTGCCGGCTGATCAACTGCTGTTTCTTTCTGATATTCATCAGGAGCTGGACGCAGCAGAGCAGGCCGGCTGGCACACGCTGCAGCTGATTCGTGACGCGGCAGATGATGACAGCCATCATCGTCAGGTCACTAATTTTTCCCAGATTAACCCGGAGTCGATTTGAGATGAGTGCACTGACCATTTTTAGCGATAGCGATCCCAGCCAGCCGATATGGCACAGCACCGATGCCGAAGCAATTCGCGCGCGGTTGAATGCCAAAGACGTCCGTTTTGAACGCTGGCAGGCCGACCGCGATCTGGGGGAAAACCCGGATGCAGAAACGGTTATCAATGCTTATCAACATGCCATTGATCGCCTGGTGGCCGAGAAAGGTTATCAGAGCTGGGACGTGATCAGCATGCGCGCCGATAACCCGCAGAAGGACGTTCTGCGCCAGAAGTTTCTGTCGGAACACACGCACGGCGAAGATGAAGTTCGCTTCTTTGTCGAGGGCGCAGGGCTGTTCTGTCTGCACCTCGACGGTGAAATTTTGCAGATCCTGTGCGAAAAGAACGACCTGATCTCGGTGCCTGCTGGCACACCGCACTGGTTTGATATGGGATCGTCCCCGCACTTCACTGCGATCCGCATTTTTGATAACCAGGAAGGCTGGATTGCCAATTTCACCGGCGACAAGATTGCAGATGCCTATCCACGACTGGCGTAAGTAAGCCGGTATCGTTAAGCGCGCTGCTTCCTGGCGGAAGCAGCATCGCTCATCACTGTGGCTGAAAGAGGCCATCCTGAACCTGCTGTGGGGTGACCACGCCCGTATCCAGTACCCAACCGCTGATAAGCGCCGCTGGCGTGACGTCGAAGGCCGGATTGTATACCCGGGCATCGGCAGGTGCCCATTGCACGCTACCGAAGCTGCCAGCAACGCCGGTGACTTCGCTGGCGGCACGCTGTTCGATAGGAATGGCTGACCCCGTCGGACACAGGCGATCCAGCGTGGTATGCGGGGCGGCAACGTAAAAGGGAATACCGTGATAGTGCGCCAGCACCGCCAGGCTGTAGGTGCCAATCTTATTCGCGACGTCGCCATTGGCAGCAATGCGATCGGCACCGACCCAGATGGCATCGACGTTGCCCGCCGCCATCAGGCTGGCGGCCATCGCGTCGGTAATCAGATGATAGGGCACGCCGAGCTCGCCGAGTTCCCACGCCGTTAAGCGCCCGCCTTGCAACAAAGGGCGCGTTTCATCGACCCAAACCTTACGAACCTTGCCCTGCTGATGCGCGCGCGCGATAACGCCCAGTGCTGTGCCGACGCCCGCGGTAGCCAGGCCACCGGTATTGCAGTGGGTTAACAGCTGGCTTCCGGGTTTGACCAGCGCGCTTCCGGCTTCAGCGATGCGCTCACAGAGCTGTTTGTCTTCATTAACCAGACGCAGCGCTTCGTCCACCAGGCTCGCCACCCTTTCAGGTTTTTCCAGCGCCTGCTTCATCCTGTCCAGGTTATTCATCAGGTTGACCGCAGTCGGGCGGGCGGCGCGCAGGATCGCCAGTGACTGCGCCAGCTGCTCGCGCGTTTCACCTTGTTCCGCCAGCAGCGCCAGCAGCAGCGAGGCAGACAAGCCAATTAAAGGGGCGCCGCGTACCCGCAGCGCATGAATGTGTTCAACCAACTGCGCGACCGAATGGGCAGGCAGCCAGTTTTGTTGCTGTGGCAGGGCCTGCTGATCCAGTATCCAGAGCTGGTTGTTGCGAACCTGTAAGCTGGTGGTTTGGAATGTCTGCATTCTTGGTGAATTCCATGTTGCGTTAATGGCGGATATTGTGCCAACATGCTTAACGGATGTATAGACGTCTGAACGGCTTATTACGAAAGATTAATCAGGTCCGGCTTGCACCGGCGTTTGTTGATGAGGAAAGGTCAATGTCGCAATACCGTACATTCACTGCAGCTGACGCTGTGGAATATGCCAAAACGTTTGGCGGCATGGATGATCCTTCTGTTTTATGCAGCGCGGAAGAGATCGGCGATGGTAACCTGAATCTGGTCTTCAAGATTTACGACAATCAGGGAAAAAGCCGCGTCGTGGTCAAGCAGGCGCTACCCTACGTGCGTTGTGTCGGTGAGTCGTGGCCGTTAACGCTCGATCGCGCCCGCATTGAGGCGCAAACCCTGGTTGAGCACTACAAATATTGCCCTCAGCACACGGTCAACGTGACGCATTACGATGCGGAACTGGCGGTGATGGTGATGGAAGATCTTTCCAGCCACCAAATCTGGCGCAGCGAGCTGGTGAAAGGCGTGTACTATCCTGAAGCGCCTCGTCAGTTGGGTGAATACCTGGCCCAGACGCTGTTTCATACCTCGGACTTTATTCTGCACCCGCACCATAAAAAAGCCGAAGTGGCGCGCTTTATCAACCCGGAACTGTGCGAAATCACCGAGGACCTGTTCTTCAACGATCCCTACACTGACCATGAGCGCAACAGCTATCCTGAAGCGCTGGAGCCGCTGGTCGCCTCACTGCGCACCGACGACGCGTTGCGTATTGCCGTTGCCGGGCTTAAACACCGTTTCTTTAGCCATGCCGAAGCCTTGCTGCATGGGGATATCCACAGCGGCTCCATTTTTGTGGCTGACGGGAGCCTTAAAGCGATCGACGCTGAGTTTGGCTATTTTGGGCCGATCGGCTTCGATGTTGGCACCGCGCTGGGTAATCTGCTGATTAATTACTGCGGTTTGCCCGGCCTGCTGGCACCGCGCGAAGCCGTTGATGCCCGCGAGCAGCGCCTTAGCGATGTGCGTGATGTGTGGAATACGTTCGCAGCACGTTTCCTGGCGCTGGCAGAAAGCAAGACGCAGGATGTGGCCATGGCTTATCCGGGCTATGCCCAGGCGTTTCTGCGTAAAGTCTGGGCGGATACCATTGGTTACTGTGGCACTGAGTTGATCCGTCGGACGGTGGGCATGTCGCACGTGGCGGACATGAAGCTTATCCGGGATGATGAGATGCGCACCGATTGCATTCGTAATGCGATTACGTTGGGCCGCACCCTGATTCTGGCCGCCGGGCACGTTGAGGATGTCGAAGCATTGATTGCCCGCATTCGTCAGGCAGGGTAAAAAAAAGGCCGACATGATGTCGGCCTGATGGATTATGCCGCCTCGCTGGGGAGGGCGGGCTTAGAGACAGTCTGTTTTGCCGGAACGGCCAGCGCATCAGCCTCAAACTCATCCACGTTAATGGAACGCAGACGGCTCTGCTCGGCGCGTTTCAACACCTCTGCTTCTTTGTCGTCAATCCAGCCCTTCTCCAGCGCCTGTTTTGCCAGTGCATCGAGTCGTGTGAACGAGAAGTGTTTTTTATGCTGTTTGCACAGGCGGTCGTGAATCACTTCTGCCGCCATCACATCCTGCAGTGCCTGCTCTAACTGACCTGCTGGGTTATGCTGGCTCGGTTCCAGATACTGACCGCGACCCAGGCGCGAGCGCGTTGCGGAAGGCACCTGCAGCATTTTTGCCAGTTTATGGTCAAGGCGATCGGATGGAGCAAGGCAGTGCTGACCACCGGCGAACACCACCAGTCGGATCACCCCAGCCACCAGACGATTCGGGAAGTTGCTCAGCAGATCGTCCATGGCTTTTTCTGCCTTATTCAGCGCATCCTGCACGCCCCACTGCACCAGCGGTAAATCCGCCTCGTGACGCCCTTCATCGTCATAACGTTTCAGGGTGGCAGACGCCAGATAGAGTTGGCTCAGCACATCCCCCAGACGGGCCGACATGCGTTCGCGACGTTTCAGACTGCCGCCTAACACCGCCATAGAGACATCTGACAGCAACGCCAGGTTGGCACTGATGCGGTTCATGTGCTGATAATAGCGACGCGTAGCATCGCGGGTAGGCGCAGCGCTGGTGCGCCCGCCAAGCAGGCCCAGCCACAGGCTGCGCATCGCATTGCTGCCTACGTGACCAATATGGCTGAACAGCGCTTTATCAAAGGCCGCAACATCGTTGCTGGCAGCGGCAGCCATTTCCTGCAGGACATAAGGATGGCAACGAATCGCGCCCTGACCAAAGATAATCATGCTGCGGGTCAGGATATTCGCGCCTTCCACCGTGATAGCGATAGGTGCGCCCTGATAGGCACGCGCCAGGAAGTTGCTGTCTCCCAGCATGATGCCTTTACCGCCCGCGATATCCATAGCATCAATGATCGACTGCTGGGCGCGGTGGGTACAGTGGTATTTCACAATGGCTGACAGCACGGCGGGTTTCTCACCCTGCATAATCCCGGTGGTAATCAGCGTTGCGGCTGCGTCCATCACATAGGCATTACCTGCGATTCGTGCCAGCGGCTCTTCGATGCCTTCCATTTTGCCGATAGACAACTTGAACTGACGACGGATGTGAGCATAGGCACCGGTCGCCAGCGCCACACTTTTCAGGCTGCCGGTTGAGTTTGACGGCAGCGTGATGCCACGACCGACCGACAGACATTCCACCAGCATCCGCCAACCCTGACCGGCCATTTCCGGGCCACCAATGATGAAATCAATAGGAACAAAAATGTCTTTGCCACGGGTTGGACCATTTTGGAACGGCACGTTGAGGGGGAAGTGGCGATGACCGATTTCCACACCTGGCGTGCTGGTCGGGATCAGGGCACAGGTAATGCCCAGTTCCTCTTTCTCGCCCAGCAAATGCTCTGGATCGGAGAGTTTAAATGCCAGACCCAGCACGGTAGCGATAGGGGCTAACGTGATATAGCGCTTGTTCCAGGTCAGGCGCATGCCCAGCACCTGCTGGCCCTGCCACTCGCCCATGCAGACCACACCCGTATCGGGAATCGCACCGGCATCTGAACCGGCTTCCGGGCTGGTCAGCGCGAAACAGGGAATTTCATCTCCCCGGGCCAGACGCGGTAAATAGTGGTCTTTCTGTTTTTCCGTACCGTAATGTTGCAGCAGTTCGCCCGGGCCGAGTGAGTTAGGTACGCCCACGGTAATCGCCAGAATACCCGATACGCCCGACAGTTTTTGCAACACGCGCGCCTGTGCATAGGCAGAGAATTCCAGCCCGCCGTACTCTTTTTTGATGATCATGGCGAAGAAGCGGTGCTCTTTCAGATATGCCCACAGTTCTGGCGGCATATCAGCCAGCTCATGGGTGATCTGGAAATCATTTGCCATGCGGCAGGCTTCTTCCACTGGGCCATCGATAAAGGCCTGCTCTTCCGGTGTCAGGCGCGGTTGTGGATAGTTATGCAGTTTCTGCCAGTCGGGTTTGCCCTGGAACAGATCGCCTTCCCACCAGGTGGTGCCCGCGTCAATCGCCTCTTTCTCTGTGCGTGACATTGGCGGCATCACTTTCTGGAAGCGTTGCAGCATCGGTTGGGAAAACAGTTTGCGGCGCATACTGGTCAGGTTCAGCGGCAGCAGAATAATCGCCAGCGGTAACAGCAGCCAGGGCGTCCAAAGGTGGGCCGCCGCCATCGCTGCAGTCCACAGCAGGAGAATTGCGCTGCTGAGGGGCAGAGAGAGGCGGTGATAAAACAGCGCGCCAATTAGCACCACTGTCGCAAGAATCGAGACAACCATCATAATGAAGTGCTCCGTTAAGTAGTAAGAGGTCTGACCTGTTATGAGTAGAGGTGTAAATCAGATGCTGGCATTTATCAATTTTTTTACATCGCAATTACAACCTGACTCACAAAATCAGCCAAACAGCGCGTTGGATGAAAACAGCGGGCGCGAAAAAAATGCTGGGCATACGGTATCTGGCTGTGTGGTGCTTTGCGCGCGTCAGCCATTCCGTTAAACTTGCTGCGATTAACCTCCCCTACAAAGGACAAGTCTATGTATCAGGACATTATTCGTTCAGAGCTGAACGAGGCTGCAGAGACGTTGAATAACTTTCTGAGTGACGACGCGAACATTCACACCATCCAGCGGGCTGCGGTGATGTTGGCTGACAGCTTTAAAGCGGGCGGCAAAGTGCTTTCCTGCGGCAACGGTGGCTCTCACTGTGATGCGATGCATTTTGCGGAAGAACTCACCGGCCGCTACCGTGAAAATCGTCCTGGATACCCGGCTATTGCCATTTCAGACGTCAGCCATCTTTCCTGCGTGAGTAACGATTTTGGCTATGACCACGTTTTTTCCCGTTATGTTGAAGCGGTAGGGCGCGCAGGCGATGTGCTGCTGGGGATCTCTACCTCAGGTAACTCTGCCAATATCATCAAGGCTGTTGAAGCCGCGCGCGCGCAGGGCATGAAAGTGATCACCCTGACCGGCAAAGATGGCGGTAAGATGGCGGGCAGCGCGGACATTGAAATTCGTGTACCGCATTTTGGTTATGCTGATCGCATTCAGGAGATCCATATCAAAGTGATCCATATCCTGATGCTGCTGATTGAAAAAGAGATGGTCAGGTAACAGCACGACTGGCCTCCTGGTCGACAGGAGGCGTTTTGACATAAGGCGGTTGCTATGTGCGAATTGCTCGGGATGAGCGCTAATGTTCCCACCGATATTTGTTTCAGTTTTACCGGATTGGTGCAGCGTGGCGGCGGAACAGGGCCGCATAAAGACGGCTGGGGCATTACGTTTTATGAAGATAAAGGCTGCCGCACCTTTAAAGATCCCTTACCGAGTTTTAATTCCCCCATTGCGCGTCTGGTGCAGGAATATCCAATTAAATCTCATTCGGTCGTGGCACATATTCGCCAGGCGAATCGTGGACCGGTCTCCCTGGAGAATACGCATCCGTTTACCCGGGAATTATGGGGCCGTCACTGGACTTATGCACACAACGGGCAGCTTAAAGGCTACAGGCAACTGGAGACCGGGACGTTTCGTCCGGTAGGGGAAACCGACAGCGAGAAGGCATTTTGCTGGATTCTGCATAAGCTGGCCATGCGCTATCCGCGCACGCCGGGGAACTGGCCTGCGGTCTTTCGCTACATTGGGGAGCTGGCGGGTGAGCTACGGCAGAAAGGCGTATTTAATATGCTGTTGTCGGATGGTCGCTACTTAATGGCATTCTGCTCAACCAATCTGTTTTGGATTACCCGCCGTGCACCTTTTGGTCGGGCGCAGCTGCTTGATCAGGACGTGGAGATTGATTTCCAGAAACACACCAGCGCGAACGATATAGTGACCGTCATTGCCACACAACCGCTGACGGGAAATGAAACCTGGCACCGAATTGTGCCAGGCGAATGGGCATTATTTTACCTTGGAGAGCGCCAGGAATGACTGGGATGCCGCTTCAGGTTGGGTGATCACCGGGCTGCTGTTCATCACATATCTGCCGCTGGTCACATTCACGGTCGGCGGCTGATGATACTGCGCAAAGTAGGTGTAGCCGGGCTGAAGTTGCTTCCAGAAATCCGCATAGGTGGAATAGCGATGACGCTGCATATTGCTGTCGGTCATGCGAAACGGATAAATGGCAATATTCACTTCCTGCTGACCATTACGTAATGCCGCATTCACATAGGTGAAAATCTCATCCATATAGGCATTGGTCATGGCATAGCAGCCGATAGACTTACAGTCGCCATGAATCATTAAATAGTTACCGCTGTAGCCCTGGTCGCGATCGTATTGATTGGGGAAGCCAATATTAATCGCGCGATAGAAACGGCTGTCCGGCTTTAGCTGATTCATTTTTACGCTGTAAAAACCTTCCGGGCTTTTAAAATCGCCTTCACGACGTTTTGGCCCCAGGCCGCCAGAAAAGTTGCAGATGCGATAGGTATCCAGCAAGCGATATTCGTTGCCAATCTTGCCGTACAGCTCAAGGGTACGCTCTTCCTTGAAGATCTGAATATAAACCGGCGTACCGATTAACTGTTTCTTTAATTCTTTGCTCACCGGCGCCAGTGGCTGAACCGGCTCAGGAGTCATTGCCATGCTGAGGGCTGGCAGTAAAATCATCGCAAACAGAAGTGCGATTTTGCCCATGCTGTGTACACCTTGAAGTGAAGAAGAACAACGGCGCGATAAGTGCGCCTCTGTTTGCATTATCGGAACTTTCCGCTACCGCAGCGCAACATTAAACATTGTGTGTTTTTTTAGCAATACAGCGCAGAGCAAAATGTCCATTTCTTTGACGGAATAGCGCCGAAAATTTGTAAAGTTTGTTAGCAACTGCAAGAAATATTGCACAAGCCTCTTTGGACTGTATACTTATCCAGTACTGGAGGGGCGATGCGTAAGATCATTCATGTCGATATGGACTGCTTTTTTGCCGCAGTGGAAATGCGTGATGACCCTTCATTGCGCGATATTCCCATGGCGATTGGCGGCAGCCGCGATCGGCGCGGGGTGATCAGTACCGCTAACTATCCGGCACGCAAATATGGCGTGCGCAGTGCGATGCCCACGGGCATGGCGCTGAAGCTATGTCCTCATCTGCGTTTATTACCCGGGCGCTACGAAGTTTACAAAGAGGCATCCAGCCAGATTCGCACCATCTTTTCACGTTTTACCTCCCTCATCGAGCCACTGTCGCTGGATGAAGCCTATCTGGATGTCACCGACAGCACGCACTGTCAGGGATCAGCTACGTTGATCGCCCAGGAAATCCGCGCCACTATCTATCGGGAAACCCAACTCACGGCCTCTGCGGGCATCGCACCGATTAAATTTCTCGCCAAAATCGCTTCTGACTTAAACAAGCCTGATGGCCAGTTTGTCATTACCCCTGCACAGATGTCTGATTTTTTACTGGCGTTGCCGTTGGCGAAAATTCCCGGTGTGGGAAAAGTGTCGGCAAAAAAGCTGGAAGAGCTGGGATTACATACCTGCGGCGATGTGCAAAAAGCCGATTTGGCGTTACTGCTTAAGCGCTTCGGTAAATTTGGTCGGATCTTATGGGAGCGCAGCCACGGTATTGATGAACGCGGTGTGGTGGTTGAACGCGAACGTAAATCGCTGGGCGTTGAGCGCACGCTGGCTGACGATATCGACAGTTGGGAACGCTGCCTGGAGATTATTGATTACCTCTATGCCGAGCTTGATCGGCGCTTAACTCAGATACGGCCCGATAAGCATATTGCGCGTCAGGGCGTGAAACTGAAGTTCAGTGACTTTCAGCAGACGACTCAGGAGCATGTCTGGCCGGTGCTGAATAAAGACGACATGATTGCCGTGGCGCGTAAAACCTGGGATGAGCGCCGGGCTGGACGCGGCGTGCGGCTGGTGGGATTGCATGTGACGCTGGTGGACCCGCAACTGGAGCGGCAACTGCTGCTGGGATTATAGGGGGGGCCGCCGTTGGCGGGGATGGGGTTTGCTCTGGTTCTGCCCGGCTGGCCCGGGCGATGCGGTTTTGCATTGAGCATATTTTGCTCGGCTGGGCGTTATGGTTTTGTTCTGAGCATGTTCCGCCCGCCAGGCGGCAGGGAGTTTCAGCCTGCCCGTGCAGGCGGTCGGGTTAAGGGGCTCGCGCCAGCCCCTTAACAATCCCGGCGTCCGGCAGCCGTCGCTGTCCCTTCGTCATTCACTACGGCCTGACGGACCGTCCGGATGCGCCCTCCGTGGCGCAGCCGTCCTCGTCGCGGCGTCCCTGCCGCGCCGTCCTGGCCTCCGTTCTCTCCTCAGCGCGCCGGATGCCTCCAGCAAACCCCCGCCTGTGAGGGCGTATATTTTTCCCAAAGACCGGCTTCGCCTGTCATGCGTAATCAGAACTGAAGACAGGGAAGCCTGACGAAAATGAAAAAATCAACAGCAATAAGCTGTGATGCTTTTCTGGCATCTGAAGCGATATTTTCTGACATCTGAAGCGACGCGGAAAGTCGTTTTGGCACAGGTATCAAAGCGGGGGAGTTGGGCCGGCCTTCCCGTCCCGCTGAGCGGATGCAGGATTTCCGGATGAGCCGACAGGACGTCGGCGAAAGTCAGGCCGCGCCAGGGAGGGCGCGTCCTGGCGGTCCGGGAGAAATCCTGAAGCCGCGAAGGGACCGCGCAGCGGCGGGTGGGCAGGACGGGAGCCCGGGGTCAAGGGGCCGCGGCGACTGGCGGCCCCTTGTCGGTCGCCCGCACGGGGCGGGCTGAAACTGCCCGCCGCCTGGCGAGCGAAACCTTCTCAGAGTTACATGACTGGATGCCGCCCAGGAAGGCAAAGCCATGTTCATGCAATGAACGCCGCCGCCCAGGCAGCCAACCAAAGCCACGCTCATGCCATGAACGCCACCCGCCCAGGCGCCAGCCCTTACTTCTTATATTTTGCTTCCAGCGTCGCAAACCACGGCTGGACGAAATCCTCATTACTGCCCCAGCCTGGAATGATTTTGTTCAACGACGCCACGTTCACCGCACCAGGATGGCTGTTAAGCGCCTGCTGAGAAATCGAAGCGGCTTTAAATTCATAGGTAGCAGGCGTAGTTTCACCGGCAATCTTGTTTGCCACCAGGCGCATATTGACGGCCCCGATGGTTTTAGGATCGACCGCGACAGTCTGTACCCACGGGCTGCCTTTCTGACGCATCAACTGCAAGTCCTGATTCGAGACATCGATGCTGTACAGTTTGATCTCTGTACGGCCATTTTCCTGCAGCGCTTTGTAAGCGCCCTGGCTGAACGCGTCCCATGCACCCCAGATGGCGTCAATCTTGCCTTTAGGGTATTTCGCCAGGATAGCGCCAACTTTATTGGCGGTGTCGCCCTGGACATCCGTTGATACCGCGCCAATCGACTCAAGTTGATGAATGCCAGGGTTCTCTTTCAGCAATTTCTCATAAACAACCTGACGACGTTCCATCGGCGGGAAACCGGCAACCCATAATTTAACGATGTTGGCTTTGCCGTTGAAATCCTTGATTAACTGTCCCAGCGACAACTGGGCCAGAGACGCATCATCCTGCGCGGTGACCGTGACACCCGGAATCGGGTTGTCCACGGGCGTATCAAATACCGATACCTTAATGCCGGCGTCCGCAATGCGTTTTACCAGCGCACTGGCGTACGGCGCTTTGCCGTGGGACAGCACAATACCGTCGTATTTCTGGCTGATCGCCTGATTCACGAAATCCTGAAAGCGCGCATCGTCGCCATTGCTGAGAAACGTACTGACTTTAAAGCCTAACTGGCGGCCTTGCTGAATGGCCCCCGCAACAAACTGTGTGGTGTTGTCGTCTGAGCCAAGGTTACGGATGACGGCAATGCGTATCGGGCCTTCATGGTTAGCGATAGCGGCAGGAACAGGCGTGACGGTGTCGGCAAACGCTGCACTGGCGTTTAACAGGCTGAATGCCAGCAGCGAGAGTGTTATCTTTTTCATTATTCTTAACTCCAGTTGGGGATGCGCCTTAGCGGCGCTGTACGTAAGTGATAGCCAGTGCTAATGCCAGCACCAGCCCTTTGATAATGTCCATGGCGTAATAGGGTACCGACAGCATCACCAGACCGTTTTGCAGCACGCCAAGAATGACGGCACCCACCAACGTACCCAGCGCATTCGGCTTACCGGAACCGGCCAGAGAAAATCCAATCCAGGCAGCAGCCACCGCATCCATCAGATAACCGCCGCCCGCGTTAACCTGCGACGATCCGATGCGTGATGCCAGTAAAATACCGCCCAGCCCGGCTAACAATGACGCGATGACGTAGGCCAGTACGCGATAACGTGTCGTGCGAATACCGGAAAGCCTGGCTGCCTCGGGATTACCGCCCAGCGCGTACATGCGCCGACCGTGCTTTGTCAGGGATAATGCGAGCTGTGCCACGACCGTGACGACCAGCATGATAATAACGATTGTCGGCACCTGCCCCAGCAGGTTAAACGTTGCCGCAATCGTGCCTTCAGCCATATCACCGCTTGGCAGCACCATATTTTCCGTAATGGAGCCACCAAAACTGTAGGTCATTGCCACGCCCTGAATCACAAACAGGGTGGCCAGTGTCGCCAGCATGTCGGGAATCCGCAGCACCACGATCAGAAACGCATTGAACAGCCCGACCAATGTACAAAGCACCAGCGTGATGGCAATGGCCGCCGTCGTATCAAAGCCGTACCAGACGAATAGCGAAATCACCAGGGCGTTGGCCAGTGAGGCGGTAGAACCAACAGACAGATCGAAGCCGCCGACGGTCAGCGAAACGGATACGCCCACCGCAATGACGGTTACGATGGCGATGGAGCGTAAAATATTGATGATGTTGTTCGGCTCCAGAAAACTGTCGGAAGCCAAACCAAAAGCGGCGATCAATATCACCACCGTTAGCAGCATGCCCCACTTATACAGGAAATCGAACAGCTGATGGCGCAGCGAGGAAGATGCTGGCTTCAGGGATGAGTCTTTACTACTGCTCACGCAGGGGTTCCTCCGGTGGAATAGAGCAAAAGTGTCTCTTCTGTGGCTTGCCGTCCCTCTAACTCCGCCACAATACGTCCATCCCAGAGCACACAAATACGGTCGCATAAGCCGACCAGTTCAGAAAATTCGCCAGAGGCGTAAATAATGCCTTTGCCTTCATGGGCAAGGTTGCTGATCAGCGTGAACAGCTCTGTTTTCGCTTTTACGTCCACGCCCTTGGTCGGTTCATCAAAAATCAGCACATCGGCGTTATTGCGCAACCATTTGCCAATCGCCACTTTCTGCTGATTGCCACCAGAGAGCCGACGCAGTTGCTGCGCCGGGCCCGTGGTACGCACGCTGAGGCGGCGAATCACCGCTTCTGCCCAGCGCCAGGCCTGACGATGGCCAAACAGGCTCCAGCGGGAAAAGCTGTCGTCTGCGCTGATGCTGAGGTTCATCGCCACTGACTCATCAATAAAAATGCCTTCTTTACGGCGTTCTTCAGGCACCAGCGCCATGCGCTGTTGCACCGAGTCGTGTGGCGATCGCGGCTTCCAGCGTTTACCGTGCAGCTCACCGCGTGAAACCCGGCTCTTACTGGCACCAAACAGCGCCTTGCACAGTTCGGTTTTCCCCGCGCCCGCCAGACCGGCAATGCCCAGAATCTCGCCTTTGTGCAAACGCAGTGAAATATCCTGCAGCAGGTGTTCATCATGCAAACCGTCCACCGCCATAATCACGGGCTGCGGCTGAGGTGGACGCCGCGGTGGATAGATATCGGTTAACGGATGCCCCAGCATTTTTTCAACAATCTGCTCACCACTCAGCGCCGCCATCGGGCCGCTTTCAATCAGTCGTCCATCGCGCAGCACCGTCAGGCGGTCGCAAATAGCCTTCAGCTCGTGGATACGGTGAGAAATAAACACGACACCTATGCCGCTGGTTTGCAGACGACGGACGACGGCGAACAGGCGTTCGCTCTCGTGCTGGTCGAGCGGCGCAGTGGGTTCGTCAAGAATCAGAAAACGGCAGTGATGGGAGAGGGCTCTGGCCAGCAGAATTTGCTGCTTTTCCGCCAGCGAGCAGCGCTCTACCGGGCGTTTAACATCTATCGATGCATCCAGCTGGGCCAGCAGATGACGAGCCCGGCGGCGAATATCGCTCCAGCGGAAACCGTGACCTGGCTCTGCTAACTGATCCAACAGAATGTTTTCCGCTACGCTGAGCTGTGGCACTAATGCCACATCCACCTCCTGCTGAACAAGGTGAATACCCAACTGTTTGGCGTCCCGCGGGCTGCGAATCGAAACCGGTTTACCGTCCAGCAGAATCTCACCGCTGTAGTGACTATGGGCACCTGACAGCACTGCCATCAGCGTGGATTTACCGGCCCCATTGGCCCCGGTCAGCGCATGAATCGAGTGACCTTCACTCAGAAAATCCACCGACGTTAACGCGGCAAATCCGCCAAAATCGATGGAGATGTTACGCATCTCAAGGCGATTTAAAGCATGCATTGCAGGGATCTCCATTAAAGTCACTGACCACATTTTTTCCTGAAGCATCAGGCACGGCAACAGCCGAAAGCGCATAAGTTAGCACAGAAACTTATTAGCCATCCAGACATCTGGACATAATGGCGGCTAAAGCTGGTTAAGCGCAGTAAGTTGGTGATTTAGCGGTAGGAAGCGGCATTCCCGCAGCGGATTATGCTGCGAATGACTAACCGAAAATTGTTAAGTCAGTCATGCGCTTTCACGATTCAAGGGAGATTGATTGAATGTGGCAGGCAGGATAAGGCTTCAGATAAGGTCTTAACCTGCAGAACAGGGTGACAGAACCGGTTATTTCAGTGCGTAGACCTCGGCTAAGTCGGCCAGATCCCAGTTTCCGCCCGTCAGCAGGACGCAAACTTTCTCGTCGGGTTTCAGACTCACCGAACCCGCCAGTAGCGCACCGAGACCAATTGAGGCCGCCGGTTCCGCAATTAATTTTGCATCTCTGGCAAGAACGCGCATGCCCTGAATAATGTGTTCTTCATCCACCAGAATAATCTCGTCTACATACTTCTCAATAATCGGGTAGGGATTGCGTCCCGGTACGCTAATTCTTAAGCCGTCAGCGATGGTGTTTTGCAGCGGCAGGGAAGTAGGCTGTTTATTGATCCGGCTTTGATAATATTTAGGCGTCAGGGCAGGCTCAGCGCCAATGACTCTGACCGCCGGACGGGTTTCTTTCAGCGCCGTGGCGACACCAGAAAGCAGACCGCCGCCGCCCAGCGGTATAATGACGGTATCCACATCCGGTAAATCATCTAATATTTCGCAACCGATCGTGCCCTGTCCGGCCATGACCATCGGATCTTCAAAGCCATGCACCACCGCATAGTTATTGGCTTCGGCAATTTCATACACTTCTTTCCAGCGCGAGGCGTTGTCACCATCAAACAAAATAATCTCTGCTCCCAGCGCGCGGGTATTTTCGATTTTGATTTTTGGCGTGGTGACCGGCAAGACCAGAACAACTTTTACACCCAGCATTCTGGCTGCGTACGACAGCCCCTGAGCATGATTGCCTGACGAACTGGAAATAATACCGTTGGCAAAAGCTTCAACGGGCAGGGAGAGCACTTTATTTAGCGCACCGCGAATTTTAAACGCACCGGTAATTTGCAGCGTCTCCGGCTTGAGATAAAGCTGGCAGCCCACCTGCTTTTCGATTTTATCGGCGCGCAACAACGGTGTGTGACGAATATGCGCAGCGATACGCTGTTGCGCTTCATGAATATCTTGCAGGGTCGGATACTGACGCGTCATCACGGTTACCTTTATCTGAAGGAAAAACGTTATTCAAAAAAGGCAAAATACGTACCGACACCTTTTTCGAGGGCATTGCGGTAAATTCTGCCGGCGGTCGTGTTGTCCTGGATGGAAAGGCCCGTGGAGTCAAAAAAGGTAATTTCTTCCTCGCTTTCTCTGCCCGGCTTCTTCCCCAGTAATATCTCACCGATTTCAGCATGAATGTCGTTTTCACGGATGATATTCCTGTTCAGCCCGTGCCAGGTTTCACCCTTTTGCGTGCACTGAGACAGGGAGTCCACGACCACTTTTACCCGGCTGAAAATGTGAGGATCAAATTCCTGTTTACCCTGCTGGTCGGTGCCAATGGCGATGATATGTGTGCCAGGCTTAATCCAGCTGGCTTCGAGCAGCGGCCCTTTGCCCCGGGTCGTTGTAATCAAAATATCGGCTTGCGCTACCGCCGCCTGGCAGGAATCCGCCACAGTGACCGGGATACCAAACTCGCTTTCAATATCATTTTTAAAGGCCAGCCGGGATGCTGGCGTGCGGCTCCAGGCATGGATCTCTTCAATTTGCATAACCCTGGCGATGGCTCTTACCTGCATCCTGGCCTGATTACCTGTGCCAATCATCGTCAATTTTTTGGCGCTTGTGCGTGCCAGTGCCTTCACGGAAACGGCACCCGATGCGCCGGTGCGCAGACCGGTAATCAGGCTACCATCCATCACGCAGCACAGCGCACAACTTCGGGCATCAAACAATATTACCGTTCCCATGCCGCTCGGCAGGCCATATTCCACAGGGTTCTGTGGAAAGGGGCCAGAGGAGGCTTTCATCGAAATCAGTTCGTTGCTTTTGTAATAACTGGTTTTAAAGTCTATTTCCCCACGCGGCGCGGGAAGGTGCAAACCGATATAGGCCGGCTGTTCCACCAGATTGCTGTTGAAGGCTTTATAGGCTTCTTCCACCGCATCAATCACGTCGTCGGTGCTGATGAGCTGACTGACTTCCTGTTTGGTGAGCAATAGCGTCTTCATGCACCCTCTAATCACGTTGTGAAGAACGGCTCTCCGGTACACAGATGACCTGATGCCGTTGTCAGAGAAAGGTTGGCTTTGGGACATTATTGCACCGGCTGCACGACAGAAAATGTCAATCTGCGGGTCGGATAAACGCTTTTTACTGTTTTAGCGGGCGGTGGCGAAAGCTAATGCTTAGTGGCTGGCGATGAAAGGACGTCAGGCCGAAATAGCCGATAAAAAAAGGGTTTATGTTGAACATAAACCCTCAGAGAGATTAACGCGCCTGAATTACTTTTCAGGTATCACGTTCAGCAGCGTTGTCAGCAGTTTCCAGTAAAGCCCCACGCTCTCGATATGCACCTGCTCATCAGGTGAGTGAGGGCCGGTAATCGTTGGTCCAATCGAAACCATATCCATGTCAGGATAAGGCTTTTTGAACAGGCCGCATTCCAGACCTGCGTGAATCACCTGGATGTTAGGCGTCTTATTAAACAGCGCGACATAGGTTTCACGGGTCAGCGCCATAATCGGCGAGTCTGCGTCTGGCTGCCAGCCGGGATAGCCACCTTTCGGCTTCGTTTGTGCGCCTGCCAACTGACCGAGTGAGGTCAGCATCTGCACGACGTAATCACGCCCGGTATCGATCAGTGAGCGAATCAGGCAGTTAATTTCTGCTTTATCTGCCTCCATCGTGACCACACCCACATTCAGCGAGGTTTCGACCACGCCTTTGGCGACGTCTGAGTTACGGATAACACCGTTTGGCGTGCTGTTCAGCAGATTCAGGAAGCGGTCACGGCTCTCTGTGGTTAGCGCGTCACCCTGATGGGCAACCGGCTCGCTGACAAAGGCAATGTTTTTCTCTTTTACGCCGTGTTCATTTTGCAACGCAGCCAGGAAGCCGGCGGCGGCCGATTTCAGGCTGTCTACTTTGCTGCTGTCCACAGACACGGTGGCAAAGGCTTCACGTGGGATTGCATTACGCAACGTACCACCGGTGAATTCAACCAGACGAAGATCCAGCTCTGCCGCATGGGCCGCCAGGAAACGCGCCAGCAATTTGTTCGCATTGCCCAGGCCCATGTGGATATCCGCGCCGGAGTGACCGCCACGCAGGCCTTTCAGGGTCAGCTTCAGGCTTTCGTGGGAAGCCGGCACCGCCTCACGCGTCAGCGGAAGCGTGGTGACGAAGTCGATACCACCTGCGCAACCCATATAGATCTCACCTTCTTCTTCCGAATCGGTGTTGATCAAAATATCCGCCTGCAGCCAGCCTGGCTGTAAGCCAAACGCGCCATCCATGCCGGTTTCTTCGGTCATGGTTAACAACACTTCCAGCGGACCGTGGGTCAGGCTGCTGTCCGCCAGAACGGCCAGCGCAGATGCCATACCAATACCGTTGTCGGCACCCAGCGTCGTACCGCGCGCTTTGACCCACTCGCCATCAACATAAGGCTGAATAGGATCTTTGGTGAAGTCGTGTACGGTGTCGTTGTTTTTCTGCGGCACCATATCAAGGTGGGCCTGCAGCACAACCGGCGTGCGTTTTTCCATGCCTGGCGTGGCTGGTTTACGGATCAGAATATTGCCTACCTGATCGCGCTCACACCAGAAACCTTGTTCTTTGGCCCAGCCAACGATATAGCTTGCCAGCGCTTCTTCATGGAAAGAGGGATGCGGAATAGAGCAAATCTTAGCGAAAATATCCCACAGTGGCTGTGGAGAGAGTTGGGACAATTCAGACACGACAAGTCTCCTGTGTCAGTGCGCCGGCCGGGCCGGACATTGCGAAGTTCCAGTAAAAGATCGCCGTCAGCGAACTGACGAGATAGGGCGAGAATATCACTGTTTCTGACTCGGTGTGTTATTCAACGCGCTAAAAAACCGCAACCAGAAGCCAGGTGCTGGTTTTTAGCGCGTCATGTCCTTATAATCTCGCGCAACCTTTTCCCCGTTGCACATTTTTTAAGCCACACTGACTGGCTGGGATACCTATTTATGAGCGAAAAATACGTTGTTACCTGGGACATGCTGCAGATTCATGCCCGCAAACTGGCTCAACGCCTGCTTCCTGTTGAACAGTGGAAAGGCATTATTGCAGTCAGCCGCGGCGGTCTGGTACCGGCTTCGCTGCTGGCACGTGAACTGGGTATTCGCTATGTCGATACCGTGTGTATTTCCAGCTATGACCACGATCACCAGCGTGAAATGAAAGTCCTGAAACGCGCTGAAGGCGACGGTGAAGGCTTTATCGTTATTGACGACCTGGTTGATACCGGCGGCACCGCACAAGCCATCCGCGAAATGTACCCAAAAGCCCGTTTCTGCACCATCTTTGCTAAGCCTGCTGGCCGCGAGCTGGTGGACGATTATGTTGTTGATATTCCGCAGAACACCTGGATTGAGCAGCCGTGGGACATGGGCGTGGTTTACATTCCACCGATTGTGAAAAGCTGATTGATGTAACACAAACAACGCCCGGTTTTCCGGGCGTTGTGCTTTCTACGCCTCGCGACTTGTTTTGCGGTACAGTACACTTACTTACCGCTGTTAATGCTGTCAGAGAGGTAACATGCCTGGCAAAAACCTGAGCGTTGAGCTGTTCAAGCCTCGTTTTAAACACCCCGAAACCTCATCTCTGGTACGACTGCGTCGTCACGCCACGCATGAGGTGCACTCCGCCCTGGATGGCGATAGCCAGCGTGGCTGGTATCGCATGCTTAATAAGTTGATGTGGGCCTGGCGTGGTTTGCCATCGCAGGAGGTCAGCGAGGTGCTGGCGCGTATCGCAATCAGCGACGCTGAGCACACCCATCCGGCGCTGCTGGATACGGTCATTGGTTACCGTAATGGCAACTGGAATTTCGAGTGGAGCAGGCAGGCGGGCTTCTGGCAGCAGCGGGCGCTTGAGGCGAACGAAAGTGAACACGATCGGGCCGGTCATGACTGGCTTCATGCGTCGCACCTCTATAGCGTGGCGGCGTATCCTTATATCAAAGGCGATGAACTGGCTGATCAGGCACAAACGCTCGCCAGCCGCGCTTATGACGAGGCAACCCGCCGGCTACCCGGAGAACTCAAAACGCTGACCTTCCCCATTGAAGGCGGTAGCCCGGTCAGTGGTTTTCTGCACATGCCGCCTGCTGTGGAGGCACCTTATCCCACGGTGATGTTTTGTGGTGCGCTGGATTCGCTGCAAACCGATCATTATCGTCTGTTCCATGACTATCTGGCACCGCGTGGTATCGCCATGTTGACGCTTGATATGCCTTCCGTCGGGAATTCAATGAAGTGGAAGCTCAGCCAGGACACCAGCTTTCTGCATCAGCAGGTACTGCGCGATCTGGCGTCCGTACCGTGGATCGATCATACGCGCGTTGCCGCGCTGGGCTTCCGCTTTGGCGCGAATGTCGCGGTGCGTCTGGCCTATCTGGAAGCACCGCGGCTGCGGGCGGTGGCCTGTCTGGGGCCAATTGTGCACAGTTTGCTGACGCAGGCCACGCTGCAGAACAAGGTGCCGGATATGTACATGGACATGCTTGCGAGCCGACTTGGCATGACTGGCACAACGGACAGCGCATTACGGGCTGAGTTGCTCAGCTACTCGCTGAAAAATCAGGGGCTTCTGGGACGAAGAACGTCAACGCCGATGCTGTCTGCACACTGGCCGAACGATCTCTTCAGCCCCGAGGAAGAGAGCAAATTAATCGCTAACTCCTCGTCGCAAGGTAAGGCCTTGTTAATTCCCGTAAAACCGGTCATCGCCAGTTTTGATAAAGGGCTTAATGAAATCTGCGATTGGCTGGCCCAGCGTTTGAAAAGATAGCTGGCAAAATTTACAGTGTTTGCTACAACTACTAGCTGGAATCATTCGGATCGTCAAAAGAGAGTGCAGCACGGCTGCTACGGTTCGGAATATCAAGCCTGTCCTTATGGAGAATTAGCATGACGTTACCGAGTGGTCATCCCCGCAGTCGCCTGCTTAAACGCTTCACGGAACTGGGACCTTACATACGCGATGGAAAGTGTAGTGAAACCCGTTTTTTCTTCGACTGCCTGGCTGCCTGCGTGAATGTAAAGCCTGCGCCTGAGTTACGTGAATTTTGGGGCTGGTGGATGGAGTTGGAAGCGCAAGCCGATCACTTTACCTACGTTTATCACATCGGCCTGTTTGATAAAGAAGGCGACTGGTCAGTTGCCACGATCAAAGGCAAAGATAACAATGCCCGCGTGGAAGAAACCTTACGTAATTTCCACGGCCGTTTAAAAACGATGCTGAAAGAGTTTGAACTGGATCTGGTACCAGCCAGTGACTTTGATGAAAAACCGATAAAACTCAGCGCCTGACATCAGGCCCCTGCGGGGTAATGCTGGTCACTTAAGGTGACCAGCCTTTTTTTTATCGGCATATTTCCGGGATCTTATTCGCAGCTCCCGCGGAT
>NZ_JALNPN010000023.1:0-65349 GCF_024520835.1 Pantoea sp. Fr+CA_20 | reverse complement strand
CTTCATGGGAATGTCCTCATGTGGCTTATGAAGACATTACTAACATCGCGGTGTATTAATCAACGGGGAGCAGGTCAGAATGATTTTCCTATAGCTCGCCCTTTATTGGGAACGAATTATATCCTGATACGTTGAAATAACAGAGTTACCATCACTTTTTTATCTGACTATAGCCTGCCGTTATACCCTGCTACCAAACAAGCATTCGTCACCTTTCAAAACGCATGAAATAGTGGTTTCAGAACCTTACCTTTGTCTGAAACGAGAAATCTCATGCTAATCCCACAACCTTATTTACTTTTTCTTGGTGATGTTACCGATCCACTCGCGGCGAAAACGGCGCGCGGTATTCATATCTGGCGGCCGGAACAGTGCGTTGGCGAAATTAAACTGCCGGGCTGCACTGTCAGCCTGGGTCTGGATGAGCTCGACATCCCCCGCGCCAAAGCGCGCGGCGCAAAAACCTTGGTGCTGGGTACCGCCAACGCAGGGGGTTATCTGCCAGAGCACTGGCTGGCGACGGTTAAAAGTGCCATCGAAGCGGGCATGAACGTTGCCAGTGGATTACATCATCGTCTGGTGGACGAACCTGAACTGGTAACGCTTGCTAAGACGTTTGGTGTGGAGCTTTTTGACTTACGTCATATGCGTCCGAAGCTCAATGTGGGCAGCGGTAAGAAGCGCACAGGTAAGCGAATACTCACGGTCGGTACGGACTGTTCAGTGGGCAAAATGTACACCTCACTGGCGCTGGAAGCGGCGATGCGCGAGCGCGGAATGAAAGCAGATTTTCGCGCTACGGGGCAGACCGGCATTCTGGTTGCGGGGGAAGGGATTGCGGTGGATGCGGTCATCGCTGATTTTATTGCCGGTGCGGCGGAAGCGCTGTCCCCGGCTAATGATGATGACCACTGGGACATCGTTGAAGGCCAGGGTTCGCTGTTCCATCCCTCTTATGCGGGTGTCAGTATGGGACTCATGCACGGTGCACAACCGCACTGGCTGGTCATGTGTCATGAAATGGGTCGCCCCCATATGCGCCATTTGCCTCATCAGCCTATGGTCAGCCTGAAAGCGTGCGTTGAAGCTAATCTGCGCGCCGCGCAGGTGACCAGTGAGTCTGTCCAGCTGGCTGGCTTTGCCATTAACACCTCTAATTATCCTGAAAAAGAAGCGCGTGCCTATTGCGCCGAAATCAGCGCCGAGTTTGGTTTACCGGCAACGGACCCGGTGCGTTTTGGTATTGACGAGATCGCCGCGCTGCTGCAGGAGCGTGGTTGAGATGAGACAGTTGCAGATTGACGTGGTAGCGCTGCCGCTGGCGCGGCCCTTTGCTATCTCGCGCGGTGTTCGTACCAGCGTAACGGTTATCCGTGTCACGCTTGAGCAAAACGGCTTCATTGGGCAAGGCGAATGTACGCCGACGGCGCGCTACGATGAGACGCCAGACAGCGTTCAGGCCGAGCTTGAAGCGGTACGCGCTGACGTTGAAGCAGGCTTGAGCCGCCACGATCTGCAACACCGTTTACCCGCCGGTTCCGCGCGCAACGTGCTGGATTGTGCGCTGTGGCGCCTGGATGCCGCCCGCGCCAGTCAAACGCTGTGGCAAATCAGTGCCTGTTCTCAGCCATCGTCGGTGGTCACGGCGGAAACCCTCAGCCTCGATACCCAGGGAAATATGGCGCTGGCGGCGGCGGATGCCGTATCTCGTGGTGCCATCCTGCTCAAAATTAAGCTCGACCGTGATGCGGTGCTGGAAAAAGTGGCGGCAATTCGCGCTGCGGCACCGCGCGCCACGCTCATTATCGATGCCAATGAAGCCTGGTCAGGTATGGATTTGGAAAGCCTGCTGCTGGCGCTTCAGGCTTACAACATCGCGATGGTCGAGCAACCGCTTCCCGCCGGTCAGGATCATGACCTGCAACGTTTCCATCATCCGATTCCCGTCTGTGCTGATGAAAGTTGCCATACGCGGGAGGATATCGCCGGACTGCGTAATCGTTACGAGATGATCAACATCAAACTGGATAAGTGCGGTGGACTGACGGAAGCGCTGGCGATGGTCGATGAAGCGCAAAAGCAGAATATGCGCATTATGGTCGGCTGCATGCTGGGCTCATCACTGGCGATGGAATCCGCATTGCCCGTGGCGGTCAACGCAGAGCACGTCGACTTAGATGGGCCTATTTGGCTTGCCGCCGACAGCTCTCCCTTTTTGAACTACTCCGAAGGCCGTATCTGGCTATAACGCGACGAGGCGACCATGACGGACACACGACACACTTCCCCAGTTGCAGATGCCGCCTGTTCAGCACCGGTGCTTGACATTCGGGATCTCAGCGTATCATTTCGTGGGCGCAGTGGTGAGAACCAGGCACTGAAAGGCACCACTTTCGCCATTAATCCGGGAGAAATTGTCGCCGTAGTGGGTGAGAGCGGCTCCGGTAAATCAGTCACTTCGCTCGCCGTGATGGGCTTGCTGGCGAACAGCGGCCGTATCGATCGCGGCAGTATGCAGTTTCGCGATCGCGGCGGGAAAGTGCATGCGTTAGAAACACTGGATGATGCTCAGCGCCGCACGTTGCGTGGTCGTGAAATGGCGATGATCTTTCAGGAGCCAATGACCTCGCTGAATCCGGTGCTGCGCATCGATGATCAACTCACTGAAGCCTTACGCGATCATCAACAGTACGACAAGAAACAGGCCCATGCGCGCGTGCGTGAATTGCTTCAACAGGTGCGTATTGCCGATGTGGATCGTGTGATGAAGAGCTATCCGCACGCGCTCTCCGGCGGTATGCGCCAGCGAGTGATGATTGCGCAGGCACTGGCATGTGATCCGCAACTTCTTATTGCCGATGAACCTACTACGGCGCTGGATGTCACCGTGCAGGCGCGCATTCTGCATATTCTGCGTGATTTGCAACGCGAGAAGCAGATGGCCGTTCTGTTTATCACCCATGATATGGGCGTTGTGGCTGAAATCGCGGATCGCGTCGTGGTTATGCTGCGGGGCGAAGTGGTCGAGCAGGGCACCGTATCAGAGATTTTTGCCGCCCCGCAGCACGCGTACACTAAAGCGCTGCTGGCGGCCGTGCCGAAACTGGGCGATATGCGCGACTATGCATGGCCGCAACGCTTTCCCCTGCTCGGTGCCCAGCACGCGGCACAAGACGAGCAGCATACCGCTCGCTACGACAGTGCGCCGCTGTTGGATGTGCGCGGGTTGAAAGTCTACTATCCCATTCGCAGCGGCATTTTCTCGACCCATACACATCATGTGCATGCGGTTGAGCAGATTGATTTCAGCCTGTGGCCGGGTGAAACCCTGGCGATCGTGGGTGAAAGCGGCTGCGGCAAATCGACCACCGGGCGTGCGCTGATGCGCCTGATCAACAGTGATGCCGAAAGCATTCACTTCGAAGGAAAGGAAATCTCGCACCTGAAAGAGGCGGCCTTCCAGCCGCTCCGTCGTGAAATTCAGATGGTGTTTCAGGACCCTTATGCCTCACTGAATCCGCGCCTGACCGTGGGGTTCACCATTGCCGAGCCGTTGCTGTTACATGGCATGGTGTCCTCGCTGGAGCAGGCTTCTTCACAAATCGATGCGTTGCTGAAAAGTGTCGGCCTGTTGCCCGAGCACGCGCGTCGTTATCCGCACGAATTTTCTGGCGGCCAGCGCCAGCGTATCGCCATTGCCCGCGCGATGGCGCTGAAACCGAAAGTGATTATTGCTGATGAAGCGGTATCGGCCCTTGACGTCTCGATTCAGGCACAGGTGGTCAATCTGATGATGGACCTCCAGCAGCAAACCGGCGTGGCATGGATTTTCATTTCTCACGATATGGCGGTCGTTGAGCGTATTGCCAATCGCGTGGCGGTGATGTACCTCGGCCAGATTGTGGAGCTTGGGCCGCGCCAGTCGGTATTTAATCAGCCGCAACATCCTTATACCCAACGTCTGCTGGCCTCCGTGCCGGTAGCGGACCCCGAGAACCGTCAGCCCCGTATTTTCGATGACAGCGAAATCCCTTCGCCGTTGCGAAAGGTGGGTGAAACGGTCACTAAACCCCGTTATCGGCAGGTTGCGCCCCAGCACTGGGTTGCTGACGGCATTGCATTGCGATAATCCTCAACGACCAGGAGATTTTATGAAAACACTGTTTCGCCGTACTTCGCTCGCCCTCGCATTGACGACGACGCTGGTCATGACCGCGCAGGCCCAGGATCTGCGTATTTCAATGTATGCCGATATTACCGGACTGGACCCGCACGATACCTCCGATAATGTCAGCTACTCGGTGCAGAGCGGCATCTTTGAGCGCCTGTTCCAGTTTGATGCCCACATGAAGCTGCAGCCCTGGCTGGCGACCGGTTATACCTCCAACGACAGTGCAACGGAATTTACGCTAACGCTGCGTAAAGGCGTTACCTTTCAGGATGGTACGCCGTTTGATGCCGACGCCGTCAAAGCCAACCTTGATCGCCTCGCCGACCAGAAAAAAGGGCTCAAGCGCAACAGCCTGTACAAAATGATCGCCAAGGTCACGGTGCTGGCACCCGACCAGGTCAAAATCGATCTCAATCAGTCGTTTGGTGCCTTTATCAACACGCTGGCGCATCCTTCTGCGGTGATGTGGAGCCCGTCGATTCTGAAGCAATATCCGGACGAAGCTCAACTTAGACTGCATCCAGTGGGAACCGGCCCGTTTAAATTTGTTAACTGGACACCGGGCAAAGCGGTGACGCTGGCGAAGTATGACGGTTACTGGCAGCAGGGATGGCCAAAAGTCGACCATGTCATCTTCTCACCCAGCCCGGAAGATGCCACACGGGTGGCAGCGTTAAAATCGGGTCAGGTGGATGCCATCTGGCCGTTGCCTTCCGATCTGATCGCTGCCGTGAAGCAGGACAGCAAGCTTTCGATTCAGCGCGATCCCAGCATTTATCTTTATTACATGGCGATTAACACGCAGCACAAGCCGCTGGCGGATGTTCGTGTGCGTCAGGCAATCAACTATGCAATTGACCGTAATCTGTGGCTGAAGGTGGCCTTTGCCGGTTTGGGCAAACCGGCCACATCCGCGATGCCGGAAGGGGTTCAGTTCTATCAGAAACAAACCGATCCGGATTACCACTATGCACCGGACAAGGCCAAAGCGTTGCTGAAAGCGGCGGGCTATCCTGATGGCCTGGACCTTAAGCTCTGGGTCACCAATGCGACGGCCAGTGTGCGCGCCGCTCAGGTGCTGAAAGCGCAACTGGCCACGGTGGGCATTCGTGCCACGGTGACACCAATGGATTCGGGGACGCGCAACGCTAAGCTGTGGGGCGTACAGGACCCGAAAAAGGCAGAGTTTGACCTCTATTATGGCGGCTGGTCGACGTCCACAGGCGATGCCGACTGGGCGCTGCGTCCGCTGTTTGCCACAGAATCCTGGGTGCCCACCTCGTACAATGTCTCGTATTTCAGCAATCCTGATGTCGATAAAGCGATTGCCGCCGGGCTGGCGACGGCCGATCCGGCAAAGCGTGGCATTGCCTATGCGCAAGCGCAGACGCTGTTATGGAAGGATGCACCAGTGGCTTTCCTTGGCACACCCGACAATCTGGTTGGCAAACGCAGCACCCTGAACGGCGTTTCGATGCTGCCGGATGGCAATTTGCTCTTCACTCAGGCGTCGTTTAAATAAGACGCGGATCGCCTTCCGGTTCTTTGCCCTGTGCGGGCAAGGAACCTGAGGGTGCCTGTCGCACCTCATTTCAAGGAATGGCATGTTTGCATACATCATTCGCCGATTACTGGAGATGATCCCGGTTTTGCTGGTGGTCTCGCTGCTGGTTTTCGGTTTTATCAAGCTGCTGCCGGGCGACCCGGCGCGCATCTACGCGGGACCGGATGCGCCCATTGAGGCCGTCGAAGCGGCGCGACAGCATCTCGGGCTGAACGATTCTCTACCGCAGCAGTATGTCCACTGGATCGATAGCCTGTTGCATGGCGATCTTGGCACGACGTACCGAACCCAGCAACCGGTGCTGCAGGTGATTAAGCAGGGCTTCATGCCAACCCTGTGGCTGGCCTTAGCGGGTTTCGCCTGGTCCGTGATTCTCGGCCTGGTGCTGGGCGTGCTGGCGGCACTGAAGCGGGGAAAATGGCAAGACTGGACGTTGATGAGCATGGCGGTTGGCGGTATTTCCATGCCCGCTTTCTGGTTGGGGTTGTTGCTTATCCAGTTCGTCGCGATGCCCTTTGGGCTGTTCTCCGTCAGCGGCTTTAACAAGGCCAGCGATATTGTCCTGCCTGCCATTACGCTGGGGGCTTCTGTGGCGGCGGTAATGGCGCGGTTTACCCGCTCGGCCTTTCTTGAAGTGGCGCAGGAAGATTACGTGCGCACCGCAAGAGCCAAGGGGCTGCGTAACCGCCTGGTGACGTGGAAACATGTGATGCGCAATGCACTCATCCCGGTGATTACCATGCTGGGTTTGCAGTTCGGTTTTCTGCTGGGCGGCTCCATTGTCGTGGAAAGCGTCTTCAACTGGCCGGGGTTAGGCTGGCTGTTGATTGAGTCGATCAAGGCGCAGGATCAACCGGTCATTCAGGCGCTGGTGATGCTGTTCGTGTTCGAATTTATTGTGATTAATTTGCTGGTCGATCTGCTGTATGCGGTCGTCAATCCGGCCATTCGTCTGCGACAGGAGCCAAGATGAGTATGCAATCGCTGACTGAAAACCCGCCACAGGTCATCCGTTCGCCGTGGCGTGATTTCCTGCATGCCTTTGTGCGTAACCCTCTGGCGCTGGTTTCGGGCGGATTTGTGCTGCTGCTGATCCTGGTGGCGATCTTTGCCCCCTGGCTGGCACCCTGGGACCCGATGGCACCGGACTGGATGGCGTTATCGTCGTCGCCCAGCGCCGCACACTGGATGGGAACCGACGAACTGGGGCGCGACCTGCTCAGTCGTATTATCTATGGGGCGCGAATCTCACTCTATGTTGGCGTGTTGTCCGTGACGCTCGGCATGATTGTCGGGGTCGTATTGGGTTTACTGGCAGGCTATTACGGCGGTTGGGTAGATATGCTGATCATGCGCGGTGCCGACGTGTTGTTCGCGTTTCCAGGCATGTTGCTGGCCATTGCGGTGGTGGCGCTTCTTGGTACGGGCCTGAACAATGTGATTATCGCGGTCGCGGTATTTAGCGTTCCCGTGTTTGCCCGTATTGTACGTGCTTCAACGCTCTCATTAAGACAGGCTGCCTATGTTGAAGCCGTGCGCTGTGCCGGTGCACCAGACAGAATCATTATCCTGCGCCATATTCTGCCCGGCACGCTTTCCAGCGTAATTGTCTATTTCACCATGCGCATTGGCACCAGTATCCTCACTGCGGCGGGCTTAAGCTTTATTGGCCTGGGGCCGGAACCGGATGTCCCTGAATGGGGTAATATTCTGGCAATGAGCCGCAGCATGATGATGGCGGGCGCATGGCACATGAGCGTGTTTCCGGGACTGGCGATTTTCATCACCGTGCTGGCGTTTAACCTGCTCGGAGACGCGCTGCGCGACACGCTCGACCCGAAACTCAAGGGCTAACCATGGATTTTCAACAATTGCAGTGCGATCTGCTGCTGGATCGCTGGCGTAATGCGCAAACGTTAGGGCAGCCGCGCAGCGCATGTGGGCCCACCAATCGAATCAGCGATGTTGCCGGTGTGCGCGTTGGACATTACACGCTGAATGACGGAGAGAGGCAGA
Organism: Pantoea sp. Fr+CA_20; assembly: GCF_024520835.1. Taxonomy (NCBI): domain Bacteria; kingdom Pseudomonadati; phylum Pseudomonadota; class Gammaproteobacteria; order Enterobacterales; family Erwiniaceae; genus Pantoea; species Pantoea sp. Fr+CA_20. The sequence continues at coordinate 57,598 of NZ_JALNPN010000023.1, read as the reverse complement.
CTGGCGTAACGGCTATCGTACCGCCGGGCGACAATCTGTTTCTCACGCCGTTGCCATGCGGGGCCGACGTCCTGAACGGCTTTGCGAAACCGGTCGGGCTGGTCCAGGTCGAAGAGCTTGGCGTGTTGCATACGCCGATTTTGCTCAGTAACACGCTGGCGGTGGGCACGCTGTTTACTACGCTGGTACGGGATGCCATCAGTCGTAATCCGGAGCTGGGGCGGACGTTACCCACGGTGAATCCCCTGGCGCTGGAGTGCAATGATGGCTGGCTCAATGATATCCAGGCGCTGGCCATCAGCGAGGCGATGGCGCAGGAAGCACTGCACACGGCTGCGGCAGACTTTGCGCGCGGCAGCGTCGGTGCTGGGCGCGGAATGAGCTGTTTTAACCTTAAGGGCGGGATTGGCACGGCCTCGCGTGTTATTCCGTCGCTCAACGCAACGCTCGGGCTGCTGGTCCTGGCGAATTTTGGCACGCTTAGCGCACTCACGCTTGACGGTGTGCGGCTGGGTGAAAGGATTGCGCCGCTACTGGCGGGTGACGCGCCGCAGCGTGATGCCGGTTCTGTCATTGTGATTATGGCCACGGATGCGCCGCTGGATGCGCGCCAGTTGAAGCGCATCGCGAAGCGTGCCGGTGCCGGCCTTGGACGGCTGGGCAGTTACTGGGGCCATGGATCGGGTGATATTGCGCTGGCATTTTCAACGCACCCTCTGCCACAACCGCCTCAGGACGACATGCTGGAGCCGCTGCTTGCCGCCGCCGCCGATGCAACCGAACAGGCTGTACTGGATGCGTTGTTGAGCGCGGAGGCTGTTACCGGCTTTCGTGGTCACCATCGCCCCTCACTGACTCAGATTCTGGATAAATTAACCGCATGAAAATTTTTATCTCTGCTGATATTGAAGGTATCGCGGGCGTAATGCGCCCGGAGCAATGCACACCAGGCAACCCGGAATATCAGTTGGCCCGGGGACTGATGGAACAGGAAGTGAATGCCGCGATTGAGGGCGCGTTCGCGGGGGGCGCAACGGAGGTGGTGGTCGCCGACAGCCATGCGCAAATGACCAATCTGCGTGCGGAAAATATTGACCCGCGCGCCCGACTGGTGCAGGGCAAACCTCGCGGCCTGTCGATGGTCGAAGGGATAGAGCAGCAAACCTTCGATGGATTATTTCTGGTGGGCTATCACAGCGCGGCAGGCGAATCTGGCGTACTGGCGCACACCATTAATGGCCGTGCATTCTGGCGTATCCATATCAATGGCCTGGTGATGGGGGAAACCGACATTTATGCCGCCGCCGCCGCCGAGCATGGCACGCCACTGTTGCTGGTCACGGGCGACGATCAGCTCCAGCACTGGATAGCAGAATTTTATCCCACGGTTGATTATGTCTGTGTAAAACGCGCTATTTCCCATACCTGCGCGGAGTCCATCAGTCCCAAAGCGGCACAACGTGCGATATGCGCCGCTGCAAGCGCTGCGCTGCAACAGCAACCTTCGGTCAGCACGACGCGCCTGACGGCACCTTATTCCATGCAGCTTCAGGCCAGCAAACCCGTATTGGCGGATCTGTTTAGCCTGATTCCGGGCGTTACGCGCATTGATGCGGTTACTGTGGAATATCAGGCGGAGCGAATGGATACGGTGATCAGCCTGCTCAGCGCGTTTTCTTATCTGGCGAGTACCCAATCGTAGAGAAGGATGTTCGTGACGTCAGGGCAGAGACGATGTTCGTCCCTCTGGCGCTCACCTGGACTGTTTCCTGCAACCCCACGGTCTGGCGACCGCCAGGCCGTGCCTGCTAATCACGCGCACACGCGGATGACCGCCGGGTCAGCCGCGCTGCAGCACAACAGCGCCTGAACACCGTTGCTCCCGCCATGCGCCTTTCGTTGCACCCTCGTGGTGCGAATACCTGTCCTGCCAGATTGCCAACACGGGTGCGGTCGGCCGGGATGGGCAAAAACCGGCCCGGTCTGGCCCTCTTTCCCCATTATTTTCCGCGCATACCCGCAACATCACCCCGATCGGCAGCTAAAGGCGACAGTCAGTAGCTTCGCCAGCGTTACGGTACAATTTTTGCAATAAAGCAGGAACAGAGCAGGGATTGCCATGTCGCGATCACGACACATTTGCTTGCGCGCCATCCAGGGCAGGGAACGGAGAACCACGTAACAGAGCGCGCCGGTCCCGTTTACCGGTAGGCCTGACGAGATAAACGATGTTACAGGTGTACACTGTGATTCAGACATTGGCGGTTCTGCGCGCGAACAGCTAATAAAGGCTTCTGACAACGGCCTGCGGGCAGGTGAATCCACTTAGGGTAAATAATGATGCGGCTCCGCCACATAGAAGTCTTTCAGGCCATCGTTCAGACCGGCAGCATTAGCGCAGCCGCGCGCTTGCTTAACGTGTCGCAACCGAATGTCAGCCGGGTGCTGAATCACGCGGAACAGCAACTGGGATTTGCGCTGTTCGAACGGCGTATACAGGGCATGAGCGTCACGGCAGAAGGGCGACGGCTGCTGCCGGAGGTGGAAGATCTCTACCAACGCTTACAATCCATCACCCAACTCACTGAACAACTGCGACGCGGCGAAGGACAGACAGTCCGCGTCGGTGCAGCTCACGCTTTTGGTCAAATGGTGCTGGCTCCCGCCCTGGTCACCTGGCGGCAACAGGTGGCCTCGGTCAGTGTCGAACTGGTCACGGAGCACTTTAATACCCTGTGCCAGATGATTCTGGATAATCAGCTGGATTTCGCGCTGGTCTTTGGTCAGCAGGTGGACGCCGATCTGCTGGCCGAACCGCTGTTTCAGTCTTCGATGGTGGCGCTGCTGCCACTTAATCATCCCCAGCACGAACCTGTTACGCTGGAGTGGTTATGCAGTAATAACCTGCTGATGATGCAGACACAGGACCCGCTTGGGCGCGTACTGCACCGTGCGCTGCGCGATAAAAAACTGAATCCCGCCGTGTCGCTGTCGATTAAAACCTACTCGGTGATTGCGGATATGGTACTGGCGGGCGGCGGCGTGGGTGTCGTGGATCTGTTCACGGCTTGCCGTTATGCCGACCAGTTAAAATTGCTCCCTGTCGCACAACCGTTGCCGTTTGAAGTGATGCTGATCAGCCGTCGTGATCGCCCCCAATCGCAGTCCACGCTGCAACTTAAGCAGGTCATTCGTAACAGACTGTGGGAGATTGCCCGCCAGTGCGAAGCGCAGTTTATCCGTGAGTGAGCAAGCTATGCACTCACTTACAGCCATGCAGCTTATTGAAAATACTGTTGTAGAGCATTTAAAAAAGGTCAGGAGGAAGGTCGGCATCCTGAGATTTATTCTGTCTGGTGGATCACGCTGTTCGCGCTATAAGCATATTCAAGGCGCGCACCTGGGCGTTTGTTACAAGGGTACGGCAATGTAAACCTGCGCCAGGTTGTAAATGGATGAGATTACTATCCTGAGAAATGTTAAAAGCCCTGACCATTGCAGTCAGGGCTTTTAAGGTACTTCAGACTTCAGATTTGACATTAATGAACTTACTAAATGACTACTGCAATTTATACTGCGTATAAATGCACCCGTTTGCTACAGATAATATTGGGCATTAAAACGTGAAGACCTCCCATTAGTTATCCTGGTATATCACTTGCCATCTTTATTTATGACTAAAGCATGGCGTCTTAAACAAGTACATTCCCCATCGCGACATATACTCTTTGATGCGTTGCCTGACTACAGTTGCCTTCACCTGAACCCAGGGAAGCAACGAGATGGGTAAATCAAGGCCTTACATCGTCGCGCTTTTACTACCATTTTGCTGCACAGCACTGTCACTACATGGCCTTAAAGCGAACTGCATCCCAAACTACAGACTTCATGGCCTTTAATGCAAAATGGCTTACCCCAATTAGTACAACAATGATGCTCGTTTCTCTGTGCTGTTAGGAACCTAATCTACGGGTTTTATTCTCCGAGTCAATACTGTTTTTAAAAACATGTTTAAATTATCAGTGACATAGAAAGCCTCCCTTTAAGAATGCTCCCAATGTTTTATTTCTGTGGGCCAGGGCGAACGTCAGTGAAAAATGGCGGATGCTTTTTTGACATCAATCAAATTCTTTCAGAAGCCTGCATTCCAGTGCGTCGCTCATTATTTTCTTCAGCCCGGGACTTAGCGCCTTTCATTGACATCGGTTAAGGACGAAATAAGAAAGTTATATTGCGTATCTGGAAAAATATATGGAAAAATCATCACCATGAAAACGCTACTGGTCGTAGCCTGGAAACAGGAGCAGGGCAGAATGACCCGATTCGGGTGCCGGTGGTTTTTCGCCCGTGGAAAGCGCCAGCGAGCTGAATGCTCAGCTGTCAAAGGGTGACAGCAGTACAGCGTTTTGTTAATACGGAGACTGTTGTTGGCAGTGAGTGACTCAGTCAGGCTTCATTCCGTGTTCCCGGCGTGTGATGAAGCGGCCAGACGATGGGGTTTCTGGCTCACAGTATCCCGAACTCTCTCTGCCGGGCGTTAGGTAACCCGGCGAACAATTTGACAGGTGTAGAAGAGGTCATAATGAGTCAGGTTGAAAGGGTAAATCCTGTTAAAGAGCCCCTGTGGCGAAAGGTATTCAGGATCTACATGATGACGTGTTTTCCCTGCGCGTTGTTAATCACTTTACCTTCAGTATTCATTATCCCGTCACTGCTCAGGAAAGGTGATTATCTGACGCTGTCGCTTTTCGTTGCCATCTGGGTTGCCTTTGCCGTGCCGCTGATTTCAGCCGGATTAAGCAAATTACGTCACCGTAAAGTGCTCGGCCACATGGTTGCGCTTCTGAGTTGTCCCCATCGTTTCAGCCCACGTGCGCATCAGGTGGTAGATACAAAACGAGGTCAGTATTTTGGCGTGGACACCGATCGCGGCACCCTGCTTTACATACGAAGGGTGAACAGGGACACCACTGATGTGGTGGCGCTGACCATGGAGGACTGGGTGAAATGTGAACAGGACGGGGCATGTTTACGTATCCACACCTGCCGGTCGGATGTATCACCACTGTGCGTATACGACGATCCTGCATCAGTGGGATTGATAGCCGAAACGCTCAGGGCAATGAGACACAGACGTTATCCCGAGCCTGCCGGAGAATCCTGGTCTCACTATGTCAGGCGGCAGAGTCGCCTGATTCCTTATGCGCACAATGTTATCGCACCTCAGGACATCTGATTCACCCGGCTGACAGCTCCTCTGGTCTGGTCATGAAAATTGGTTACTGTTCTGGACACCTTCGTGCCGCTTACGGGGTGATGGCGCATACCCGAGAGATACCGCTTTATAAAGCGATCTTTGTTAATCCTGCCTGGACCGGTAAGGGCGATGGTGAGAAAAACAAGGACACGAGTAGGGCAGGACATTACCAGATGACGGGATGGGGAATGGCGTGAGTGTTACCTACAGGATTGCCTGTTAAATGATGACCGCGGGGACAGGCAGAACAGAGGGTGGATGACATCAGGCAATAAAAAACCCGCACAAGGCGGGTTTTTTTGTTATCGGCAGAGCTGGTCTGAGCAGACCAATGTCTTTCTCGTGGTTGTCAGCGCCGCTGATAACGAAGGCAGGTTAGAGCGGCGTAACGTTGCCAGCTGCAGGACCTTTAGCGCCATTTTCAATGGTGAAGGAAACTTTCTGTCCTTCATCAAGTGTTTTGTAGTTATCACTCTGGATAGCAGAAAAGTGTACGAATACATCTTTGCTACCGTCGTCTGGAGTAATGAAGCCAAAACCTTTATCTGAGTTGAACCATTTTACTAAACCAGTCATTTTGTTAGACATAGATATTTCCTTAATTGATGAGCCACTAGGTGCGGCGGTTATGGCCTGTCATTGAGATTTACTTATTGGGCACTTAGGAGGAGGCTCTCGAAGAAAGGTATCTTTGGATAACGCTTTAACTGAGGACTGCTTTACTAAAACTGCTTCATAAGGTCTGTGTTCCAAACCGATGCGCTATTAAGACACAGCGAAATGGATTTTGCAAACCCTTTATTTTTCTGTCTATTTGAACGTTCAGAAGGCTGAACGGCTATCCGAAACGCGCTGCTGGAAGAGAGTGATGAATCTCAGAGACGCTGGCTGTTTTTGCTAAAGTCCACGAAAGGTTAGGAATCGGGAACGTTCTCTTAAGACGCTGCCAGTCGGAAACTCTCATTGAAAGAGTGAAACGAAAAATTATGGTGGATTGCAGGAGTGATAATGAAGGGCGTCAGAGGCTTATGACTCTGGGTGAGATAGCGTTGGCAAGATCGGTTTTTAGTCCTTCCATCGTTTATCCTCGCGTCTGGATTCATCATGCCAGTGACTTTCCCTTCAAACTTCAGGGAAGAAATACCACAATGAGTCCTGACGGCGAGCTTTATTTCCGGGACTGGTATTGCGAAGACGTTGTATCAGCACTGACGTATAATAAGCAGGTCATTTTCCCGGCTGAAAAACAACCAAAAGCAGGTCTTTTTTGTATTCAGCCAGCAAAATTTAGATTTGAAAACGGGCAAGAATATTTCACTTATATTGAAGTAAATAAAAAGCAGAGGATGAGAATAAAAAGGCTACAAGAAAAGCCTATGTCTCGACCTTCCGGGTGGTAGAGCAAGATAACAATCTCAAAATTGTCCCAACCGCGCATAAATCAAAGCCAAACCCGCATCCCTGTATTCGGGGTAATTTACAGTGAAACTGTACATGACAGAAACAAGATCAAACGCAATTCCGGCAACAAAAAGTCGCCGTCCTGAAAGGTGATAAGGCGCAAGAGCCCGACCTGAAAGCGTTGCGGTTTGAGTCAACAGTCATATCTGTAGATAAAGGTATCGTCAATTCTCCCCAGGCCATCGAGGCGCTCGTTCACGAGAGTGGCTTCACGTTTGAAACCACATTTCAACGCAACCGACTGACTGCGCAGGTTACGTCCTGCCGTACGAATTTCGATTCTCTTTGCCTGCAAAAATGCTGAGGCTATGTTTGTGACCTGTTTGCATGCTTCAGACATTATGCCTTTCCCCAACACATCGGTAGCGAGCCAGTAGCCGATTTCATAGTAAGGAATCGCGCGATTTCTGATGAATAAGCTAATACAGCCCACGAGTTCATCTGACTGACGATCAATAATTAAAAATTTATATTCTTCTCTGTCATTCAGAAAATTATCAGCCGCCTCCGCCATGTTTTTCTTAACAGAATCAAGAGAATGAAATCCCGGAGACCAGAGCAAGAATTCATGATGAAGAGAACTGAACGCATTCAGTTTCTGCTGCATTTCTTCTGTACGGCTCATGTCAGGGGCAATCAGATAAAAATTTTCATGCTGCCGAAAATGTAAAGGAATATCATCCAGATACATATTAAATCTCCCGTGCACAGGTTATTTTTATTTCTTATCACAAGCGAGGAACAGCGGCATCCACTTTTCAGGATGTGGGGAGCAGCAAACTTCCCCCTCCAGCCCGCGATAAGCCGAACAGCGCTCGCGCGCCAGCATCAGCAAAAGCCGCTCATCTCCCCAGCATGCTGAGTCCACCTCGTACACCATCATGCCGTTTCCACATCCGGGCGAGATCCCCATCCCCACGAATGTTATATAACTGTAAGTATTAATCGAATAAAGTTGCTACCTGGCGCGTTTATGCGTTGTCTGTTCACTGGAGAATCCCGTTATGACGCGCGCTGTTACTTTTCTGGTTGCTGGGTTGCTGCTGAGTCCGTTATCCCACGCCGCCTCACTTTATTACACGATTTCCACCCCTGACACCGCGATAGGGCTGTCATGGCGCGCCTTTGGCGGTATTTCACATGCGAAATTAACGGGCGTGACCGGCGAGGTCGCGCTGAATCCGACGAATGAAATGGATAATCATGTGAAGGTCAGTATTCCGGTCTCCACGCTGATCGCCTCAAACAATCTGCTGACCTACCAACTGAAAAGCAGCATGTTTTTTGATGCGCCGCGCTATCCCAATATCGTTTTTACCAGCAGCCGGATCGTGGCGCAGGGCAACGGCCATTTCAGAATTTTTGGTTCGTTATCGGTCAAGGACGTGCAGCGGCCGGTGATTCTGGAGGCCACGATGGAAGAGCACGATCGCACTGCGCAGAGCGAGGACAGGATATCACTGCATGCGATGACCACGATTTCCCGTTCGGCCTACCATATGGATCGTTTTACCGCGCTGGTGGATGATACGGTGACCATCAATATTGATATCCAGGCAGAGGCCAGCCACGTGCCGTGAAACGGCGTTACAGCCAGCAAGGCCGCTGGCCGTTAAGCGTTGAGGGATTTTTTCAGGGCGTCAGCACTGGCGGCCAGTTCCCCGTCCGGGTTGCGGCCTATCAGAACAAACTGGTAGCCGCCATGATGCCACCAGACCAGGCGCATATCATGGCGTTGCTCACGCTGCAGGCCGCTCGTGGCAGGCTGCTCGTCCGGGGAAATGCACAGCGCCATCGGGCCGTATTCCGCATGAATCCACGCAATCTGTGCAATGGACGTGCTGTCATAGCGCAGCATGCGCACCATCTTTAATTCCGCATCCGGCAAGGCAAGCTGCCGGGCATGAAGACGCAGGCCAATGTCCTGCGCCGTTCGCGCCAGGCCATGTTGCAGCGCGGCAGGGGAGTTATCCGCATCCAGCAGGGTTTCTGCGCTGTACAGTGACATGTACTGCGCTTCGAGATCGCGAATTTTCTCGCTCTCACTCAGCCTGGTTTTAGCCGGGCGAGCAAGGTAGCCCAGGCCCGATCCGATCACCAGAAAACTCAGCGAGGCCGCAATCAGCGAACGACGGCTGACGCCCGATGTGGCGGCAACGGCAGCAGCAGCGGGTTCCTGCCCTGGCGCGGCTAATAGCGTGTCGAGCTGGCGCTGCAGTTTGGCTTCCGGTGCCTTATCCAGTAAGGGCGCAAAGGCCGCGTCAAAGTCGAGCTGGCTTTTCATCAGTTCATCAACGCGTTCAGCCAGCTCCGCATCGTTTTCCAGCAGCGACGCAAACTGGCGTGCATCCTCGGGGTCCATCTCGCCATCCAGCCAGGCGACTAAGGCTTCGTCACTGTAAGGGGGCGAAAAATGCAGCCTGTTCATGAGCGTTTCTCCTTCGCAGCGGCCTGAGCATCAAATGATTTTGCCAGCGCCGAACGCGCGGTTGCCAGCCTGCTCATAATGGTGCCGATGGGCACGGCCAGCGTTTCTGCGGCTTCCTGATAGGTGAATCCTTCGACATACACTAAAAATACGGTATTGCGCTGGGCTTCTGGCAATGCGCTGACGCGCTGCATGATTTTCTGAAAATGCAGGCGTTCATCGTCACGTTCCTGCGTATCAGGGGCCAGCAGGTCATCGCTTTCCACAAAACCCTGTCCTAACCGCACGCGGCGGGCGCGTAGATCGGAAATCCAGATGGAGTGAAGAATCGAGAACAGCCAGCGATCTATCCGGGTACCTGGCGTAAACTGCGCGCTCTTTTCGAGCGCGCGAACACAGGTAGACTGCACGAGTTCTTCGGCAACGTCGTGGTTTCGGGACAGCACCAGCCCGTAGCGCCACAGGCGCGTCAGATGGGCAGCAAGCTGCTGACGAACTTCGCTGGTAGTGATGTGACTGTCCTCATGGTACGTATCAGGATTCCGGATGGCCATCAATGGCGGCCTGCAAATCACGATACTCTTCGCATCCTGTACCGCACAGGCTGGCGATGGTTTTCAACTGCGCTTTTGCCAGATCGGGACGGCCTTTAATCAGCCACGCCTCGCCCAGGTACTCGCGCACTTTCGCATAGCGCGGGTTAAGCGCCAGCGAGCGTTGATAATACCCGATACCTTCGTCGGTACGCCCGAGTTTTCGGGTGGCATAACCCCGGTAATTCCAGGCTTCTGCGGTATTGGGCTGTTTCAGGCTATCCAGCAGCGTCAGCGCGGCCTGATATTCGCCTTTTTTTGCCAGATGATAGGCATAGTTGGTCTTGTCTTCGTCACTCAGGCGTGCCGTCTTGTCGGGAACGCACTGTTTACTCTTGCTGTCGTAAACCTGCCCACGCGGACAGTCGGGAATGTTATTGTTGGTGCTGTCATCGCCTGCGGCCAGGGCCGGGTTGGCGTGGATAACAAACAGCAGGGCCGGAACCAGCAGCTTACGGCCTGTGGCACGCAGCAGTGAAGAGGTGTTTTTCATGGTAGTGCTCCAGTTAACGGTAGGTTCGAACGGGCAGCATGCGGCGCAGCACGTTATCGCGTAAAACGTAGTGGTGGATAAGGGCGGCCAGAGCATGGAACGAGGCCAGAATAATCAGCGCCCAGGCGACATTGTTGTGTAATTCCCCCAGGGCATGTTTGAGCAGGGGATCGACATGCACCAGCCCGGTCAGATCGAACAGGCCAAAAAAACCAAAGGGTTCCTGCTGTGCCCAGCGAAACATAAAGCCCAATACAACTTGTGTGAACAGCAGCAGATAGAGCGCACCGTGCACGCAGTGTGAAAGGAATTTTGCCGGACGAGAAATGGCCGCGGCGGGCATCGCGTAACGCGGTGAGCGCTGGCTCATCAGCCGCCAGACCGGCCGGACCACCATCACCAGTGCCAGGATGATCCCGCAGGAAATATGCACCGACTGTAATCCCTTGCGGAGCGGTGTCCCGCGGTCCAGCCATTCCCAGATGTGCGCACTGGCAAACAAAAAGATGACGCTGGCAGCGGTTATCCAGTGCAGCGCCAGGGTCATGCTGTCGTAGCGCTGTCGGGGTTTTTTGGGTTGTGTTTGAATCATGGCTTGCGATCTCTCAGTCAGGTTTATGATGAGTGAACGTATCTGTGCGGATTTTTATTCGATATTTTTTTAACGTACTGCGTTTGGGTGAGGTCACTCACCAGAGGAAGGGCAAGAAAACGGCTGAACTGCCCGGCCTGCAATCGTTGTCCATTTCAGTACGCGCCGGGCTATGCGCCGTCACAGGTATGTTCTGGTTGCCGGTGAGCCATTCGGATGATGCGCATCCTGCGAAAGGACATTGACGTCATCGGGAGGGTGTTTTAATGATGTAGGGCAGTTATCACCCGGTTGTTAAAAGCCAAATCTACTCTTAAGGCGCGTTCCCATGACGATACAGGTTTGCATTCCCGATGATTATCAGCTGGTCACGACGGGCCTCGACTGCCTGCAAAACCTTCCCCAATTTCACTGCACTGCCGTTGGGGATATCAGCCGGGATTCTGGCGCGGATGACGCGCTGGCAAATGCCCAGGCCTTGATCCTGATCCGTGAGCGCACCACCGTCGACGACGCCTTTTTACAGCGCACGCCAAATCTGAAGCTCATCAGCCAGACCGGCAAAATCGCCCGCAATATCGATCTCGCGGCCTGTTCACGGGCTGGCGTTGCCGTGGTAGAAGGCGTGGGTTCGCCCGTTGCCCCGGCGGAGCTGACATGGCTGTTGATCATGGCGGCCCGCAGAAAGTTCGTGCAGGCCGTTAACGCCATGCGCGCCGGACACTGGCAGGCGGAACTGGGGCAGGGCGTGCACAATCAGAGGTTAGGGATTTTGGGCTACGGAAAAATCGGCAAGCGGATTGCGGCTTACGCTAACGCCTTTGGTATGCAGGTGCAGGTCTGGGGCAGCGATCGCGCCAGGCAGGAAGCGCAGCAGGAGGGATTGATCGTGCCTGCCAGCCGTGAGGCGTTTTTTGCGACCAGCGATGTGATAACCGTTCATCAGCGCTTAGTGGCAGAAACTCAGGGCAACGTTACGCTCGTCGATCTGTTGCAGATGAAGCCCGATGCGCTGTTTGTGAACACCAGCCGGGCAGAGCTGGTGGCCGCCGATGCGTTGCTGAGTGCGCTCCAGCAGGGCCATCCGGGCTTTGCGGCGCTTGATGTCTTTGAGGCGGAGCCGATTTACGACCCGGCGCATCCGTTATTATCGATGCCCAATGTGCTCTGCACGCCGCACATCGGCTATGTCGAGAAGGACAGTTACAGGCTGTATTTCAAAACCGCGTTCGACAACGTGGTGCGCTTTTTTGAGGGTGATGCAAGCCATGTGATCAACCCGGAGGCGCGGGGATAATTGGAAGGGCTGCGCCAGATCGTTACGTTAGCGCAGCGCAATTCCGTGCGGTTGTTAAGGTAAATAATAAATCTCTTAAGAAATATTAAGAGAAGGCAAAAAAATGAGTATTAATGAGGGTTTTTATTAAGTGAAAAGATAAGAAAGGTTTTTAATTTTTAAGGTTTAAGTTTGTTAAGCCACTCAACCTCGATAATAAGGCATAAAAATGAAGATGGAAAACATCCCCTTTGGGATAACCGACTGGTCACAGATCGAGGAAGAACGGCATCCGGGGGAAAGCGGATTCGCGCTCTGGCGCGTGGCAACGTTTGGCGATATCCGGGTCAGAATGGTCGAGTATTCCCCCGGCTACGTCGCCGATCACTGGTGTATAAAAGGGCATATTCTTCTGTGTCTGAAAGGGGAGCTGGTGACAGAGCTGGATGACGGACGGACGTTTGTATTAACGCCCGGCGTGAGTTATCAGGTTGCCGACGATGCTGAAGCACATCGTTCAACGACCACGGCGGGAGCAACCCTGTTTATCGTTGACTGATGGGATTGGTAGCCTTATTGCGGGTGGGATGGATTTTTCATGCGATAGGGAGATTGAAGCGCGGTTTCGTAGAGTAACTTGTTGGGGAAGGGTGCTTTCTGATGAGAAAGGCACCAGGGCGGCCTGATAAGCGTAAGTTTAGTGAGGTGGGGCTTAATGTCATGGCTTACCGTTCAGAACGTAAATATGCGGACCTGCCGTGAAATCAGTGAGTCCACCAGTGGTAATTTTAGTCAATGTTCAATAAAGCGTGTTTTTCAGCCTGTCCGGCAAGGCCTTATCGTATGCATCTCCATCGATTTCTGATTGTGAGATCATCTTCAGAATAGTGCCAGTGCTGGGTAGGGTTTTCCTGTCAATCTGAATGGCAGGATCCCATAATTTCGAGCGGATGATAGCCCTACTGCATTGAAACATTACACTCTGTACTGAAATACGTAACACTGTTTTAGGCAACTGGCCTTTCATTTCAAATTTTTCCAGTAGGGTTGGGTCTATAGAGATTTCAGCAGTGCCGTTTAAACGTATCGTTTCTCCAATTCCCGGCACCAGAAAGAGAAGCGCTACCCTGTTGTCTGTTAAAATATTACGCAGACTGTCAAGACGATTATTACCCCGGCGGTCAGGCAGAAAAACGGTTTTCGCATCATGAATATGCATAAAGCCGGCCGGATCGCCTCTTGGCGATATATCCAGCCCATGAGCCCCTGAAGTTGCAAGGACGACAAAAGATGATGCCTCTATAAAAGGGCGGTATGCCTGATGAATATGATCAGTAACTTTCATTAAGGAAGGTTTGGCTACAGCGTCGTAAAGCTTGTCCAACTCAAAAGTATCTCTTACCACCATGTCTTTATAAATCATCCTAAAGCTCCCTTCATTCAAAATGACAAATTTGCACGAGTTCTATGAATAAAACATGACGGATGAGCCAGAAATACGATCTGCCTGGTTTGAACCAGCCAAAACTTCTGATGTAATGTATATGCCTACAGCACGCTGGCGTTGCATAGTCATATTACTTAGGTGATGTCCGCTTCTGGCACTCAGCGGACATCAGATAGCTCCAGATGGCCCTCCGCTGTGAGCGGAAAGCGGGCAATCAGCGTCAAAAGCTACTTTTTTTACTGCACCTTCTCTATGGTATAAAACGATGACTAGCCAGGTCCTGAGTCCGGACCTGACAGCAATAAGTTTGATCATTTACATGAGGTTCGATACTTGCTATATCTTATCTCAGATCGGCGTGCACTCTGGCCTCTCTAGTCATTTCAAGCGCTTATAGAGGGTATTTTAATGAATCAGACCCACTCTGTTCCGGAAATTTATAATCCTGAAGTGCCCTATGCAGTAAAATGCGAGATAGTGACACAACTGTGCCGGGCACTGGCTTCCCATAAAAATATCTCTCCAGAGGATTTGAGAAAGTATCTTCTGGAGAAAACGCATGTTGATTTCGAAAATCTCGAAGGTAATCCGGTAGGCATGCTGCTGCTGTATGAGTACCTTTACTCTCAGCGCCCCACAGCTTGCGCCAGCGCTAAAGAAAACCTCCATTAAGAGCAGCCTCCAGCAGGGGGCTAATCGGTCCTGTCACCCCGCGCGCGAACGCCAGTCGTAGCGTTATCAAAATTCACAACTACCTCGTGCACTCCTGGCACGAAGCAGACGAGCGGACTAAGCAGAAAGTCCGCTATGAGCAAGAAGCGCATATTGCTCAAATCGGGATGTGCTCATCGGCGGGGGCTGGTCAGCCCTGTTAGATATCTAACCTGTGCCGGAACAAATTCGTCTGAGTCTGGTGACGTTATTTATGCTCATTGTCTTCTGCATCACCGGTCCGGCAGGCGCCGGGCTGCCTCTGAAAGGTGAAGTGAGTATTTAAGCCGGATAGCCTTTAAGGCAGAAAAATCTCAAAATGGCAGCGGTCTGGCGGAACTCAGCGGGCCGTCCTGCCATAACCTGTGGCCAGGGCATCAGCTCAGCGCATAAGCCATTTGCAGAGCGTAAAAATCCTGAATAATCAATAGGGTTTTGTCATACAGCTGTGTACCAGGCGCGGATGTGCCTGACGTCAGTCCGTGTTAATTAACGGTGCAGGGTTCCTGGCAGTGGGTTATTTACTCAAAATGACGGGCATGCATAACAGTTGCCTTAAAAAGCGTAATTCGATTATTTACATACTCAGAGATAAAAAGCGCTTAAACCGAAAATTTGAAGGTATGTTTGTAGCAATCGCACAGGTGCCGACAGGTACAGCCTTAGGTGGTGTCATGAAGCCTGGTACCGGCTAAGACTAAACAGAAGTGAATTAACGGTAGTCTTTATGCTTCAGGCTAAAGTTTTACAAAATTGTTTCTCGATATCAGGTGAGCGAGGCCGATACTCATTTTACAGGCAGGATCATCTCCGAGCAGGTCGATGAACTCATCAAGGACAGCCGCATGAAATCCGTAACCAATGACCAACTGGGGGCCGCCGTGGCCAGAACGTCGCTTTGCGCAATATACCTTCTTTCTTCAACCGGAGAGGTGATGAGCTGGAACCTTGGATGCCGTGAGATTAAGGGTTGGGAAAGCCGTGATATCAGAGGGCAACATATTTCGGTTTTTTACGATGAAGATGAACAGGCCAGGAACATACCTGAGGCCGATCTGGGGTATGCACGTGAGCATGGCAAGTTTACAGGCGAGGGCTGGCGTCTCCGGAAAAACGGCAGCACATTTCGTGCATCAGTTGAAATAGAATTTCTCAACCCATCTGAGAAAGAACACGCTGCTTTTATTAAAATCGTGCGGGACGTTTCGCATGATTATCAGGAAAGGGCGGCCCTACGCATCGCTCAACAGGTCATCCAGAAAAGGGAAACGGAGTTATCAGACACCAATAAGGTGCTCGACGCTGTGTTCTGCCACACGCCCTGCGCCCTCATTCTGTGTGACGTAAAATCGGGTGGCATAATACGCGCGAACCCGACAGCCATGAATTCCCCCCATCTGCAGGCGCTGGTATTGAGCGGTAATACCCTGACAGGTATCCCTGAGGCGCTGCCAGCCGAACTGAGTGCTGTGTTCAGGCAAGCCTATGATCTCCTTCCCGATGAAGGGTTCAGTGAAACTGTCTCTTCAGACGATACCGCACCGGAATTTTCACTGCGGATTTCTGCAGAAAGGCTGAATTCGGGCGGCGGAGAGGACTATCTTCTCTATACCATACTGGATGTCACCGCAGAGTATCAGGCAGCAGCAAGGGCTAATCACCTGGCACTGCATGATCCACTGACAGGGCTGCTTAACCGCCGTGGCCTGATGCCCAGACTGGAGACGCTTCTGAGTGGCGACAGCCCCTTTGCCGTCATGGTCTCTGACATTGACCGCTTTAAAAGCATCAATGACGTTCTGGGCCATCCCACAGGGGATGCACTGCTCATTGATGTTTCTGCGCGGCTACAGTCCGTCCTGCGCCCTGAAGATATCCTGGCCCGCACAGGCGGTGATGAGTTTGTTGCCGTCTTACCGGGCATAAGCTCAGCAGCAGAAGCAAGCGAAACGGTATCACGCCTCACCGCAGTGCTGAAGGAACCCTTCATGCTGAAAGGCCGCAAGGTCACGTCGGGTTGCAGCTTCGGAGTATGCCTTTTTCCGGGCTACGCGCGGGATGCTGAAAGCATGTTATCGGCAGCAGATATCGCCCTGTATGCGGCCAAGTCAGCCGGACGTAACGGCTGGGTCATCTTTACAGATGAGCTTGCCAGTTCAGCGAAAGAGCGCTTCAGTCTGGAAAACGACCTGCGTGGTGCGCTGGAGAACGGTGAGCTTCAGCTTTTTTACCAGCCCGTTGTGTGCAGCGTAAGTGAAGAAGTCGTGTCATATGAAGCCCTGCTGCGCTGGCATCATCCTGTAAGGGGAAGCGTTCCGCCTGACGTTTTCATACCGCTTGCTGAAAAAACCGGGCTTATCCATGATATCGGCGCATTTGCGCTTACGCGTGCCTGTACTGACATGGCAGGCTGGTCGGGACAGGCGCGGGTGGCAGTAAACATTTCGCCCCGACAGTTCAGAGACCCGCAGCTGGCGAACAGAGTGAAAAACGTCCTGATTCATAGTGGGCTGCATCCCAACAGGCTGGAACTCGAAATTACCGAGTCCGCGCTGTTCGACAACCCCGAATTCAGTTATGAAGTGATACGGAAATTCAGGGAGACGGGCATTGATATGGTGCTGGATGATTTTGGCACCGGTTTTTCTTCCCTGAGCCACCTCAGCTCCGGACTTTTCAGCAGGATAAAAATAGATAAGTCATTTATCAGCGACCTGCACCGGGATGCCGGAGCGGCAGCTATCGTCAGTTCCGTTCTTTCACTTTGCCGTCAACTGAAGGTTGAAGTTACCGCAGAGGGCGTGGAGACACCTGCACAGGCTGAGTGGCTCAGAAAATATGAATGTCCTTTGCTGCAGGGATATCTCTTTGGCAGGCCGGGGCCTTACTGGATTCAGAAGTGAAGTCTTTGCCCTTATCAGGACCTGCCGGCGGCGCTTACATTTTGCGCCGCGGGTCAGGCTTTAACTGGAAGGAAAGTGCATGCCTGAGGGATCGATAACAAAAAACGCATGCCTTCTTTTCAGGGATGCCATTAAGGCAAAGCCCCATCAATTACTGTCCTGATAACTGACAGGCGTGCCGGGCGGTGCGTTACACAACCTTTATAGGGAATGTTCTGCACCCGCATCGCCCGGCCATTCGGTAAATGCCGACGGCGTAGTTTGAGCTAATTTAAGGTCTGTGCTTTACGCCGTTCCCTCTTTATCGTCGATGTATGAAAGTTTACTTACCAAATGCGCCGTAAACCTGTCTAAAAGACTGAAATCTAAAGTTGTTTCACAGTTTCAGCGTAGCGTTTATCGCTGAACTTGTTTTCCCATTTGGCTATGACAATAGGGGCCAGCGTATTTCCCAGAACGTTAAGCGCCGTATTAGGCATATCCATTAAGCGGTAAACGCCGGCAATGAAAGCAATACCTTCTAACGGGATACCTGCACTAGAGAGCGTGGCGGAAAGAATGACAAACATAAAACCAGGAACACCGGCTGCGCCCTTAGAGGTAATGACCATCGTCACAACAAGCATCATCTGATCGGCAAGGGTCAGGTGAATGCCATAGATTTGCGCGATAAACAGCGTTCCGATGCCAAGGAAAAGAGAGGCACCGTCAAGGTTAAATGAATACCCCGTAGGAATAACAAACCCTGAAACCGTTTTATCGACGCCGAACTTTTGTGTTTTCTGAATCAGCTGTGGCAGAACAGATGTTGAGCTGGCGCTTGAAAAAGCAAGTATCAATTCATCTTTAATAATGCGGATAATGGTAAAAATATTAATGCCAACGGATCGGGCGATGAGTCCAAAAACAATAATAACAAACAGAATGGCGGTAATATAAGTTGTGGCAATCAGTTTCACCAGCGGCAGAAGAGACGCGACGCCGAAATCGGTCACCGTTACCGCTATCATGCCAAATATCCCGATAGGGGAATAGGCCATGATCATGCCTGTAACTTTGAACATCCCATCAGCAATGGCAGAAAAGAAATTGACCACGTTCGCCTTTTTTTCATTTTCAAGCGAAGCAATACCAATGCCAAACATGACGGCAAAGAAGATCACGGGCAACAGATTGCCTTTTGCCATAGCATCAACAATATTCTCAGGGATAATGCTCAGGATCACCTGACCAAGCCCATGATTCGCTGACGCGGGCGTAGCGACACTGACCTGATGCTGCACCATCGAAGACAGGTCGGCCCCTGCGCCGGGCTTCACCACGTTTCCTACAATCAAGCCCACGATAATGGCGGTGGTTGTCACGCACAGGAAATAAAAAATGGTTTTCAGGCCCATTCTTCCCACCGCTTTACTGTCAGAATGACCTGCGATACCCACCACCAGGCACGAAAAAACAACCGGAATAACGATCATTTTCATTAATTTAATGAAAATATCGCCGGCAGGCTTAAATATCTGTTCTATAAGCCACGCACTGTGCGCGGGATATAGATTAAGTAGGTAACCTATTACAATGCCTGCCACAAGGCCGACAACAATCTGCCATACAAGGGGGATTCCTGGCTTTTTCATTTAGTTCGTACCTGGTGTTGGTTAATAATAAAGAATCTGCTAACGAAGCAATGCAATGGCCGTTTTGAGTCGCCGGCATCCTTCTTCAATGACGTCAACTGAACTTGCGAAAGAAATGCGTAAGTAAGGAGAAAGCCCGTATGCTTTGCCTGTAACGGTTGCGACGCCTGCGTCACGTAAAAAATACTCTACGACGTCATCGTCAGAGGTTATACGGCTTCCATTGGGTTTTATTTTACCGATCAGCCCGGCCACATTAATGAAAAGGTAAAATGCACCTGCTGGTGGGTTAAAACTAAGGCCTGGCAGATTGCTGAGCAGTTCGACAATGCGCTTTCTGCGCGCGGTATAGATGGCGAGCATCTCCTTTACGGGCTGCTGATCACCTGCGAACGCCGCGACTGCAGCCGCCTGGCTTACCGAACTCGGGCAGGTGGTTGTCTGGGAAATCAGTTTGGTAATAGCGCTGGTCAGCCACTGTGGACCCGCGCCAAATCCAAGACGCCATCCGGTCATTGCGTATCCCTTTGAGGCGCCGTTAATAATAAGTATCCGCTCTTTCAGATCCGGCGCGACAGCGGCCAGTGAAAGGTGTGTAGCGTTTTCGTATACAAAGTGCTCATATATCTCATCAAGCATAATGAGCACGTCAGGATATTTTCGCAGCACGTCGGCCAGCGCCATGAGTTCTTCAGCACGGTATACCGCACCAGTGGGATTGTTCGGATAATTAAGCACCACCCAGCGGGTGTTTGCCGTTATGCTCTCTTCCAGTTGCTCAGCCGTGAGCTTAAAGTCATTGGATTCATCACCCTCTACGATAACCGGTGTGCCTTCATTCAGAATGGCAAGGTCCGGATAAGATACCCAGTAAGGAGCATGAATAATGACGTCGTCATTTTTATCCAGCGTGGAAGCGAAAGCGTGAAAAATGATGTGCTTTCCGCCGCTACCACAGACAATTTCGTTTAACTCATAGCGAAGCCCGTTATCACGCGCCAGTTTTTCACAGATTGCCTTACGCAGAACGACCGTTCCTGCTGCGGGAGTGTAATGCGTTTCCGAGTTTTTAAGGGCGTCAACGGTCGCTTTGATAATATGTTCGGGCGTATCAAAATCAGGCTCTCCGATGGTGAAATTGATAATATTAAAACCTTCGGATCGCAACTGAGTGACAAGCTCGTTCGCGGCAATGCTGGGTGATGGCTTGATGCTTTTTAATCGTTGAGACACACGCTGATTCAGTTTCATCACAGGTATCCTTTTTCACGAAGCAGGTCTGTGTACCAGGTTTGGTCTTCCTGGCCTGAAGCAATCATTTCCTTTACAGCCTCTTCCTTCTGCGCATGTTTTGCCGCCAGCCTAAGAAGTTCATCCTTAAATTCGTATGCAAAATTCACGATGCCATCTTCGTCTCCGATGATGATGTCCCCGGGGCAGATAACCTGACCGCCGATGCTCACAGGCACGTTTATTTCACCGGGACCGGTTTTGAAAGGTCCTTTGTGAATGATGCTTTTTGCATAGAGAGGGGTATGTTCAAAAGAGGCAACATCACGGATGGCGCCATTGACAACAAATCCTGCGCATCCCCTGCGGAGACACTCAAGTTTAATCAGCTCGCCGATGATGGCGTTATTCGTATCGCCTTGTGCGTCAATGACCAACACATGGCCTTCTTCAATCATGGTCATCGCCCTGTAAACCATAAGGTTGTCTCCGCCGCGCACCTTTACGGTCAATGCGGTACCGATAAGTTTTCCGGTTTTATTGAAGCGCTGCAGACCGCTAATACCGATATTTCGCGACATGTTGTCGCTGAGATGTGGGGTCACAACGTCTCTGAAAGATTCACGTTCAGCGCGTGTCAGTGGTCTGGCGGGCGGATTGATATGGCTTCCTGGGATGGACATAAATGGCCTCAGTGATTTTTAACATTAAATTAACAAACTGGTTATGTTTGATACTATCGGCCATGAAAGATTGTTTTTAGCGATATTTTGATATAGTTAATCAGTCCTTTTTTTCATGAAAGAAAGATGTTGTGGCTATAAAATTGATAAATATCAAAAACATATGGCGTTAAGCTAAGAATGTAAAAGCAGTAAGCTCGCCTCATTTATGGAAATAAAGGCGCTTTTCGGCGAAGGCATATGAATTTCCTATGTCAGTTCTGTGATCTGAGCAGGAATTTTTCGCCCCTGCTATCAAAGGTCTCTTTCTCCCATAGCGAGGCCCCACCAGAGACGGGGTGCGGCTTTCGCAACATTCTGGACTTTTTGTCGGCCGTTTTAAGAGGTAACCCAGGTGATAACATTCAAACAAATGGATGCGCTGATATGGATAGTTAATCTCGGCAGTTTTGAAGCGGCCGCAGAGAAGCTCAATATGACGCAGTCTGCTATATCAAAGCGCATACATGAACTTGAAGTCTCTTTTGATATTGAGGTATTTGACCGGTCGAGCAGAAATGCGCGGCTGACAGAGAAGGGAAGAGAGCTTCTTTTTTACAGTCAGGAGCTGGTAGAGAAAAGAAACCACCTGCTTGAGAGGATCAGCGACAGGAAGGTTCTGATTTCACAACTCCGGCTGGGCGTAACTGAGCTGACATCCCTTACCTGGCTACCCGAGCTGATTCAGCAAATCCGGGAAGTCTATCCCAGGGTACAGATAGTACCTACCGTGGATGCCTCTCCCGTTCTGTATGATTCCGTCCAGAATGACAAGCTCGATCTGATTATTGCACCTGACATGTATGACGACGTTCGCCTCAACGCGTGCCTTCTGAGCAGTGTCGAAAATTCCTGGATGTCGTCGACAGCACTTATACCCGCTGAAGAGAAAATTGATATTGACGAAGCAACAAAATATTCCTTTTTTGTGCAGGGTCCCACGTCCGGCACAGGTCTGATATATGAACGCTATTTTTCAATGCGCGGCATTAAATTTGACCGCAATATTGTCTGTAATAACCTCTTTGCCCAGATTGGGCTGACGGTTGCCGGTATGGGTATTACCTATCTCCCCCGAAAACCTTTAATGCCTTTGCTGGAAAAAGGGATACTCAGGGAGCTCGATTTCAAACCCAGACTGCCTCTTGTCAGATACAGCGCAATTTATCGGGCCGATCGTGAACACGGTATCATTCCTCATATTGCCGATATTGCCAGGAATTGCTGCAGTTTCGATAAGTTCCTTTTCGGTTTCTGAGCTACGAGCTGAAAACAGGTAACGCGTTAAGCGATAAAAACAGTTTATCGACCGCAGAAACCTGCACTTTCCGACGTCCAGAACGGCATAACACTACTGCACTGTGCACAGCCACGCAGCGGCGTAAAAATCATCAGGTATAGTGTTGGGTATACGGACAGAAGCGTACCGGAAAAAGACGACTCGCGTCAGGAGCACACTGAGCGCGCATGCGGGGGAGACGGCAGGGATGTGATGTTTACCAGAATGAATGTATTCAGTCGCCATGAGTAAATGTGTGCTGTTCACTCATAGTGGACCTTGTGCCTAAATCAGTCGATTTTGTGCTAAAAAATGGACTATTAACCAGAGGATAACCTTTTGTCTGCTTGCTATCAGGTTGTTGAAACTGTTCCGTCAGTAGAGGATTTTTGCCGGTTACGCATCATCGCAGGGCTGACGCCACGTCCCGCAGAGGGCGTGCGCCGGGCGCTTCCCAACAGTTGTTATGCAGTCCATATCTGCTGGCAGAATACTGTCGTCGGCATGGGACGTATAGTGGGTGACGGCGCCCTCAATATGGAGATTGTTGATGTAGCTGTAGATCCACAGCATCAGGGCAGGGGGCTGGGCCGCCAAATAATGGAAAGTTTGGCAAACTGGCTCGATAACAATGCCTGTGATGGTGCTTATGTTACGTTAATGGCTGATGTGCCAGAGTTGTATGAAAAATTTGGTTTCATACGAGTCAGCCCTGCAAGTGAAGGTATGGCAAGGATCTGGAAACGAAATAAAGCTACATAAAACAATGCCTGCTTCTCGCTCATGGTGGAATTTGTGTGTTGCATCCATCAGTTGAACTTACAGCTCATAGCGGACATCCCCCACGTACAGACTGCCTCGTGTCAGAAGCTGACGCCCGAAAGAAGAGAATTCAGCGAATTTTACTTAAGCTAAATAGCCTCAATTAAGTCAGATATGACTAAAAAGGCTTAAGTTATTTACCATAGGCATTACTCCAAAGATAATTGTCACGAATACGGTAAAATATTTTTTTTGGCGCACATCGTCTGCAAAGCTCGGCCAGTTCCCGTTATCTTTATTTATTGCTCATCAGTTTTTTTTCGGTGACACTTGGCTTTTTATTAAGCAGATACCGGATAACTCCAGCATAGTCTTTTTCGAAACTCGCATCTGTGGAAGTGTCGAGCGCCATATTATTCACCAGATATTTTCCCCTCACGAAAAAGGCTGGTACGAATCTTAAGCCCAGTTGGGCAGCCAGCATGTCTTGGCGGTTTACAGAGGCAGTGATTTCTGGAGAATTCCAGAGTGTTTTTATTTTATAAGCAGAAACACCCTGACCAGTAAATAATTTCTGAAGGTCAGTTTCACTGTGTACAGCATGTGACTGCTGCATTGCCCTGAACAGAACAGGTGTCATTTCAACCTGTTTATGTAGATAAATTGCTACGGCCCAGGCCCGGGTCAAATCACGGCCCAAAGTGCCAATTCTTGATGCATGGTAATGTTCAAAGGTCGTACCGTAAGGCAGTGAATCAACAATAAAATGGTATATATTGGATTTCATTTCGAAATAATAGCAGTGCGGACAGTTGAAAGAAAAATAGCTCAATACATCAGGTACGCCTGGAACAGTATCAGGCAGCTCGAAATAATCCTTATCGGCGACATACTCTCTTGCCTGTCCCGGCACCACCCAGAACATGCACATCAGAATCAGGATGCTTCTGATACCGGCGAGCCAGCGCATGGTGTCAGGCAACTTCATCATTTTTATCTTCTCCGAACTGATATTGTTCCCGTTGCAACGTCAGCAGAGAGTAATATTCTCCTTGTGCTTGTTCCAGTTCTGCCGGTGTTCCCCGTTCGACGACCTCACCTTTTCTGAGAACAATAAGGAAACTGGCATGCTTCACCACGCCAAGACGATGGGTGACCATAACAGCTGTTTTTCCCTGAACCAGGTAAGAGAACTGACGGAATATTTCTGCTTCAACACGAGGATCCATCGCGCTCGTGGGTTCGTCCAAAATAACCAACTCTCCGGGGGAATACAGTGCACGGGCGAGAGCCAGACGCTGCCACTGGCCGCCCGAAAGTTCAGTACCGGCATATTCCTTACCTATCAGGGTGTCTGGTGTTGTCCCCGTATCAAGTAAAAAACAGGCTCTTGTGCAGGCATCTTGAAAATCCCGTTCTGTTTCCGGAGTGTTAACATCAGTGAAGGTGACATTTTCTTTTATGCTGAGGTTATAGTGTCCAAAATCCTGAAATACAGCACTGAGGCGGCGGCGCCACTGCTGAATATCAATTCCGGCGATGTCTTTGCCGTTGCAGGTGATGCGCCCTGAGGTGGGGTTATAAAGTCTGCAAAGCAATTTTATCAACGTGCTTTTACCCGCTCCGTTTTCACCCACTATAGCGAGGTGGTCGCCAGCGTGAAGAGTCAGGTTAATATTTCTCAGTACGAAATTGTCTGGCTGATATGCAAATGACACTTCTTCAAACCGAATTTCATTTATCGGCTCCAGCCATTCTTCCTCTGCGCCTTGCTGAGGTTCGTCAGCTGCGGCCTCAAGAGACTTCAGCCGTGCAAAAAAACCAAAACAGACACCCACATTAGCAAAAGAGTACACCATCCACTGACAGGACAGACCAAAGAAGGAAATGGACTGGATAGTCCCCAGCAACCCTCCTACTGAGATTTTCCCGGTTGAAAGGTAATTTACAAACCAGAACATCATACTCAGCGCACACAACAGATAAAGCAGATTCCAGGGCTGTGGACGCATCAACTGTTTCTTTCGTACCTTATTGAGTTCGTCTTCAAGCTCATTGAAAGCTTGTTGATGTTTATCAAGGAAAAAACCGGAGAGGTTAAAGAGCCGGATTTCTTTTGCAAGTTTCACGTCCAGCAAAACGGATAGAAAGTATTTTATCCTCCTCGCAGGTATCCCTTTCCCGAGCATCGCTTTGAAGATATCTATCTGCGAATACGCTACAGCGAAGGTCACGGGAATGAGCGGGAGCAAGAACGCCAGCGGCAGCCACCATACTACTGAAGCCAGAACCAATGACAGGCTGAGTAGCGTCAGGGTTCCTCTGAATATATCGATCAGATTGACCAGCAGGTTAAGTGGGCGGTGCGCCGCTTCACGGGAAAGTACCTCCAGATCGTCATGAAGTTCAGGAGATTCAATCAGCATCAAATCATCAATACGGCAGGCCGCCTCCATTATTTTTCTTTGTGTCAAAAAGGTAGCTTTGGAATTAAGGATACTCTGCAGAGTGCTGATAATCGGCGCGAGGATCCCAGGGATAACGAAAGTCAGCGCCCACAATACGGCAATGGTTGTGAGACCGTTATGAGCATCACTGCTGATGACGTTCCCAAGATGGATACTTGTCATCACACTCAGCGTCGGCAGGAGCCCCTGAAGTGTGATTAAAACAATAAAAAGGAAAGAAAGCTTCGGTGAGGAACGCAGCAGCAGAGAGACCGAATATACTACCAGTAGTATCTTATCTTTCATCTTATACATGATAATTCTCCACTGTAATGGGGTTGCCTGAGGGGTACACAATAATTTCATCAAAATGTAGAGAGGTCCGTATATTCATTAACAAGGCATCCTGTTTCTCATTACGGTAGTAAGATGAGATCATTTTTACTCGGTAATATTCGCCTCTGTGCATGCACGCGTTGCTTATTTGATATGAGTTGAGTGTTTTTCCATCGGGTGTGGCAATAAATTTCATGTCCTGAGAAAAAACACTTAGGGATTTAACAGATAAATTGAACTGATTCAGCCCGATTATCCTCTGACACAAAGAGGGGTATGATAACCAGGAATAGCGGCTCGCATGAAAGTTATGGCAGATGACAATGACTTCCGGATAATTATTCCGGAGAATGACGCAAAGCTTATCTGCCATGGTTTTCTCCCGTTGTTCTGGCGTGGCGCTGCTTAAGACCTCATCGTTAATCGCATCAAATTTCAGCAACTCAGATAAAACCGATCCGACAGGATTGTGGAGCATATTCAGCGCGGAAAGATAACTCCTTTGCAGCGTTGTTGTAAGCGGCATATCAATGCCGAAAATATCTGCATCTGGAGGAAGATTCATCAGCAACATCCTGAATTCAAAAGATCTCATCCACCAGTATGTGGATGATGCAAGGAACTTCGCCATTGCAGTACTGCTAAGAGAATGTCGCTTCAGTGCAAACAAAATGAGGTCAATAGTTGGACATTCAACAACGACTGCCACAGGCCCACGCTGCGACATTAAGTTTATATATGTCTGCCTCATCAGCCAGGCTTCATCAGAACCATGGCTGTTCTGCCCAAGGAAAGTAATCCTGCGATTATCGTGTGCCGAGATGGGCATGCATGCTCCTGACGATAAGTTCACGCTGCCTGATGAGATAAGAGGCAGGCCGAAGAAAATTGGACTTAATCTGCTCAAGTGGAGGCTGAGTCAGAAAGTTTTTAATAACTTCACCATTAGAATCGAATAAAGACTTGGAATTACAACGAATGTAAAATATCGGAATATCAAAGTTTTTAAGGCTTTGTGCTTCATAAGGAACAACTGACTTAAAGCGCGGATGCGCACTTTCATAAAGAAGATACTCATTAACAAGTGACGGGAAAGCAGTATCAATGGTGCGGCTTATATCAGGATGTATGATCTTATTGATCACCAGCATATAATAGGCTGTCGTCCTGATTAAATATCGGGGTTTAATTTCATCATGTATCGTAAGACATGCAAGAATATCATCTGACTTTTTTTTGATTTTTTCATATGACTCTTCATATCCCAGGATAACATCCGGGACATATTGCAGGGACTGGACAGGCTTCCCATCAAAGTGAGGATAGTTTTGAGTTTTTTTTATAAAACCGTGTTCATAGCGTACCTGAATACGTTCACTGGCGTCATTAAGGGCATGCGGATGTGTATAAGACTGAAATATGTTGGTCGCCGCCGTCAAAGCCGATGTATGTCCGATGCCGTTAATTACTACCTCCTGACTCTGAAGCAACCCACTCTGATATACCGAACGTTCAAGATCAGGGTTATCCTCAAAGTAATACTGAAAACTGGTTTCTGCATCTATTAGGAAAACACGATTTTGATCCACTATAAAATTGTCGAAATGACAGTCATTGATATTTAGCAGATCGACTAATGCCAGGATATTTCCATACTGGCGGTAAACATCCCGGGCTTCACCCGGAGATGAAAGAGGACGATTATCTATGTAACTCTGCCACAAATGTGTGTTCCTGCTCAGAGTCTCAGGGCAGACTCTTTTCATGCCGATAATCTCACAAATCTCATTGAGTACTGACTCTATACACGAGTCTCTTGGCTTATATATGACACGTTGATCATCCAGAGTTAAAAGAATCGGCTGCTGCCCATTTTCATGACGGTCTCCGCCAAGAATCTCGATTGCACTGGCAAAGGTAAGCGCCGGAATACCGAACGTTTGCTGAAGTAGGTTGAAATCAGCATTAAGACGTTCAAGAAAAAGGGACAAGTTTCCAAGAGTACTTGCGCAGATATGCGCAGCGAGTTTCTCAATGTGTGCATTTTGTTTTGAGATTGACGAACGCCAGCTTCCATCACTGTTTTTGAAGTAATGCGTATAGCGGTCAGTTACTGAGTCAGGCTGCAAACTCAGCCAGATATCGAAGGAAATAACAAAATCTGGTAAATAAATCTGATCTAGCGTTTCACCGATGTAAGTCAGAACTGCGCTATAATCAATGTGTGTGATATTGTACGCTGATAAAAGCTCATTTATTTTTAATTGAAAATTTTCAAGATGAGGAAAATACAAATATGCTCTATATGGTTCTGTGACATGATATTTCATCTGAGAATCCCTCAAACGAAAAGTGGCACTGCATAGAGTGCCACTTATTGTGCCATCACTCAGCTGAAGAATTCTGCTGAAACTTCTTCCAGTTCCTTGATGAGGAAATCCTCTGCACTGATGGAGTTGCCAAAGCCACCTCCACCGCAGTCACAGGTACCACTGGCGCAGTCCTGCCCGCTGTTTGCCATATAACCACGGATTTCTGAAATTTTATCAGATGCTACTTCTACGATACGTTCCATTTAAAACCTCACTTTATAAGTTGAAATGATGAATTAAATTACTTTTTCGCGAAGTACTGCATGTGTACACAGTAAATATATTTATATGAATAACGATAATAAATCATCTTTTTTATGCTGATTTAACCCAAATTAAGCCATAAAACTATTAATAAACCCTTTATTGACAAAAGCTTACGAAATTGAAAGTAAATGTAACGATTGTGGAGCATTCCTAATATTAATTATTTACTAACATTGAAACCATAAATAAAAACTACTTGAGTTAAAATTAATCAATAAATCATTGTGTTAGAAGGTAGATCGTTAGCAACAACCCCTAACCAGGCTGCTATGTTCCAGAAGTGGACGCTCCAACATATGCATGCGCTAATACAGAGAACACATATCACTGCATAGCCATGCAGCATGCCGAAATTACTAAGAATGTTTTCTAGGGTTCGGAGCGTGTAAGCTGTAGGAAACGGCCATCCCGTCGCAGGATCGCGCTGAGCGGCTCTGCGGGAGGGGCCAAGAGATACTTGTGTTCGATCAGAGTGATCAGACGATACAAAAAAATCTCAAGAGATTTTTTTGAGTGTTCTATGTTACTGTCGGCGAAACTGACCGTGTTTATCCGTTGGCTTTCTATTACGTTCGCGGTGAATTTCATATGTGAATCCACAGAGAACAGCCCAGTCGATGGCCTCTTCCTGAGTATCACATTCAAAAAAAACGCGTGACGTATTTTTTCTTCCACCGCGTGATGTGGGTTTGGTGTCCATCCTGCTGGACTGTTAACTTTAACTATATGAACTTTAGCTATTATTTTTCCCTAACTTTTACAGGGCATAAGCCACTGACGGGACTGGATTGCACCGTGTTTCGTTAATATAGGGGGTGAACTATTCTTTCAATAATTACGCGTTTAATTTTTGTGATTATTCAATTGTGCTCATATTTTTAGTGATGTCGATAGGGAAGTTATGTTTAAAATTATGAAAATATTTAGTAGTCACTAGTGTATGTCTGCTCCTGGCTCCAAACGGACATTGAGGTATTTATCCAAGTCATTCTCCCCAATATTGATAACGATCACATTAATCTAAGTGCCATTAGTAGGGTTGTTCCGTAATGAAATAAAATATTTATAGAAAAAAGGAGTGTCGCCATGAGCGCGTTGAGCATAGAAGTCTCTGACACAATTACACCTGAGTTCGCCTTGCCGATTGAGTCGGGACTTAACCAGTACAATGACGAAGCTGTTGGATTTAGCGAAAATAAACCTCTTGCAGTAATTGTTCGAAATGAGTATGGGGTTGTATTGGGTGGAATGATTGGTCGTACATATCTCGGTCTTTTGTTTGTTGACCTGGTCTATCTTCCTTCTGAAGTAAGAGGTAAGGGCTTAGGAAGTCAGATTCTTAAACGTGTTGAGGATGAAGGAAGAAGCCGAGGATGTAAAACTGCAGTTTTATATACTATTACATTCCAAGCACCTCTGTTCTATGAAAAAAATGGCTGGAAGCGGTTTGGTGAAATACCTTGTCTTCCTGAGGGCGCCAGCCGTGTATTTCTTAAAAAGGATCTCTAATTATCCTGAATCATTTCAAAGTATAAGTGTCAGGGTTCGAATGACTGCTTCTCGCTCATAACGAACATAAGCCCGACGTCAGTCCACTTAGCGCCAAAAGCGTAAGCCGCAAACGGGTTCTCTGTTAAATACTGAAAGCCGTCCCAAGTGAAACAGGCATGGTAGATTTAGCAGTTAAAACTAAATCGAGGATAGTGAATGTTCAGCATTTCAGAAGTGGATAAAAGTGATTCTGACCTGGCGTGGCTGGTCAGCGAGCTCGATGCCTTTCAGAGGGAATTGTATCCTGCAGAAAGTAATCACTGCCTTGATCTTTCAACCGTTAATGACGAGCAGCTCCGCTGCGTTATCGTACGTGATGAAGGCGGCGCACCTGCGGGTTGTGGTGCTTTGCTATTCCAGGAAAATGGCTCAGCTGAGATTAAACGGGTTTATATTCGACCGGAATACCGGGGCAGGAAGCTCGGAGAGCGGATAATCAGCGCAATCGAGACGATGGCTTCAGAGAAGACTCCGTGCTTATTACGGCTTGAAACGGGGATTAATCAGCAACCGGCCATCGCACTTTATCGTAAGTGCGGGTACGAAATATGCGATGCATTCCCCCCGTATGCAGCAGATCCGTTGAGTGTGTTTATGTGCAAAGACCTTTCTTAACTTCACGTTTTTTATGCTACTCAGGAAAGTTATGCTCAAGGTGTTGGATACATATCATAAGTGACACGTCCGCTCCTCGCTCATAGCGGACCGTCATCTCAGTCAGCCTGTCCGCTTTGTGCCAGGCGCGGACACTCGAAGTTTGCGGCTTTAAACTCAAGTTAATACCTGAACAGCCTGGTTATATATCACCTGACAAGTTAGTACGTTCATGTGATCTCTTTTGTGCTTTTTTCATTCAATCATTGACTAACCGTGATCAAGGTCGAGTATCAATCGCCAGCTACTTGTATGGTAGTAATCGTGATAGCTATGTTAGCAAAGTGTTTAAATTTTGATCTGATCGTTCCTTTTAAACATAACAAGAGTAACTACAAAACATGGCCTGGTCTGGCCAACAGCATCAGGTAGGTTACTGACTATAAATAATTTTCTAAGGTAGCAGATATGACACCTCCCGCATCTGAACAGACAAAACAACCATCAAAAGTGACCGCAACTGCCGGTGAACACGGTCCGCGCAGCGGGCTGTATCGTTTTCTACCCAAAGCGCATCCTCTCTCTTGGTGGATGCTGGTCATTACGACGCTTGCGATCCTGATGAACTCAATTGACAGGATTATTCTTCCTACTTTGCTTCCAGCAATTATGCAGTCATTTAACCTGACCGAAGTTCAGGCAGGTTGGCTCAACTCACTTAGCTTTGTTGGGACTTTAGCTGGCGCTGTGGTTTTCGGTATGTTCTCAGACTGGTTAGGTGCCGGTCATAAGCGCTGCTACAGCTGGTGCGTAACGGTGCTTGTGGAAATTATCTCAGGAGTGGCGACTGCCTTTTGTAAGACGCTGGGAGCGTTTCAGGTTCTGCGTGTCACCATGGGCATGGGGACCGGGGGGTCAGAACCAATTAACGTTGCTCTGCTCGGAGAGTGGTGGCAGAAAGAGAACCGTGGATTTGCTATTGGGGTACATCATACCGGATTTCCGCTGGGACAATTTATTGGTCCTATCCTGATCGCAGCCATTCTGGCTTTTGCGACCTGGCGTGAAGCATTTTTGTTTATTCCACTGATTGGCTTAGTTATTTTGGTAGCACAGTTAATCGTTGGCACACGTAAAAATCATCAGAAGGTTAATGACTGGATCGTTGATAACAAGCTGACGCCGCCCGTTACGGAATCATTGCAGAACACCATTGAAAAGAGTTCGGTATGGGCTAATGCCGCTTCTTGTCTGAAAAACCGTAACTGCCAATTGAGTATTCTGCTGATTTTTGGTTTTACATGGGCAGAGATGGGAATAGCTAACTTTCTGACGCTGCAACTGACGCGTGAAGTTGGACTCGATCTCTCGACCGCAGCAATCATCTCGGGTGCATCCGGATTGACTGGCTGGATTGGGCAGATTTTGTGGGGCAGCTTCTCGGATGTGAAAGGGCGTAAACGCTCGCTTGGCATCATTATTACGGGCTGGGTTCTGGCAGCGGCGCTATGCATGTTCATCCATTCCGCAACGCTTGGCTGGGCCATTCTTATCTTTTGGGGCCTGTTCCGCAACTCACCTTACCCGGTGGCTTATGCTTTGCTTATCGACTCATCTCCTCGTGCTGCAGCGTCCAGCATGGGATTGATGATCGGCATCGCGGTTGGCATCGCCGGTATTCTGGTCGCGCCCATTAGTGGTTGGATTATTCACAGCTACGGTTTCACCGTGCACTATCTGGTGATTGTCGCGGTATTACTCCTCTCATGTGTTCCACTTTGGTTCATTAAAGAAACCGTAATGTTAAAAAAGGCCTGATATGACCGGCGATCTGATCACTTTATTACGTCAACATAAACTTATTGAGTTAAGCCATCTCTATGAAGAGTTCATGCCAGTCTGGCCAACCCATGGAAAATTCTTCTGCAGCCGTGCCGAAGACTACATTGCTGGTGATGGCAACTATAACTGTCAGCTCAGTCTCGGCGATCATTGCGGTACTCATGTGGATGCGCCTGTTCATTTCATTCAAGGTGGAAAAACGATTGAGCAGGTTGATGTGCGCCAGCTCACCGGACGGGGACGCTGCCTGGATATGTCACATCTGGCAGAGAACAGTGACATCACTGTAGAAATGATCCAGTCATGGGAAGCTGATAAAGGAATAATCATTGCAGAAGATATTGTGATATTTCGGACGGGTTATGATCAGAAGTGGCGCTGTCGTCCAAACCAGGCGCCATTTTTGCAAAACTGGCCGGGCTTATCAGGCGAAGGAGCGCATTATCTGATTAAAAAAGGCGTGACTGTTTTCGGTACAGATGCCATGTCGCTGGACAGATATAGTAATGAAGCACACCCGGCTCATCTTGCCGTTCTCGGCTCTGATTGCCTGATCATTGAGAATCTGGCTAACCTGCAAGCCTTGCCTTCCGAATTTATATTCATGGCATTGCCGCTCAGAATTAAAGGGGCATCGGCTTCGCCAATCCGGGCAGTGGCGCTGGTAGAGGAAATGGTGCCGGAATTTGCCTGAACAGGACGCAATTTTAACGAGGCTCAGGGGTAATCAACGGGAGCAGGTGCTATTCTCCGCCAGCTTATCTGTGGAATATTGATTAGTAACCGGTATCCACATGCTGGCTCCGCCTATGAATTTTAACAGTGCGGATTGAGTAAGATCCTGGTCTCAGCGTGAAAACAGAAGCAACTAAGCTGGCGTGACAGTTATATGGTGATGTTTATGCTTCAGGTTTGGTATGAGTGATTTAGGTATTACAGCTACGATGAGCCAGGGTTGTATGAATAATGTTTAGACAGTGAACGTCCGCTTCGCACAAGGAGCGGACGTTAAAAGATGTACTTTGCTTCGCCAGGCCACGAACCTGCATAAGACCGAAACCGACTCCCCCGGTTAATCCTGATAAAGGAAATGTTTATTTCCTTTATTAATTGCAGAAGTCCCCTCCGCTGCCGATAGTGTTTATAGAGAATGCGGGGGAGCCGGAAATGCCGACACCAGGGTAGAACGCTCCGGTTTCCCTGCGGTGCTTTAATAATACCCGCAACAACATTGGACAGGCCGCTGCCAGACATTTTTTGACTGTCTTTTCCCGTCGTCCGGCTAAACACCAGCTCTGCTGAACGGCGCCGGGCACTTCATCCTGTTTTGGTTGCATTTGATAGTGTTGCTATATGTTGTACCGAACCAGGCGTTACTCCTTCTTTACGTGGAGGAACTCTGCACTAGCGCTGTCCGGCCCGTTCAGTAAAGCACTGATGAGAATGGATTTCCCCGAATGAAATTTTGGGGCAGCGGCGTTTATTTTCTGGCTTTTCTAAATAGTTCTTTTTGGTAATGTTCAATTAAAAATGTCATTCCGGCACTAAACCAGTGGCCGATCCTCGCTCACCGCGACTCTAACCCTCTTAGCTGCCCCTCGCACAACTCTCCGTTAAACGCATTTTCAAAATGAGCGAGTCAGCCGCCGCTGTCGCGCAAGTCACAAAGGGGCCAGACCGTGTCATGTTGTGATGCCGATAATTTGATCTTCTGACTGATGTAAGCCCGTCATACTGATGCCGAAGCCTCGATTCATTAACAGGCTGAAATTATGCACACAGGCATTTTGCTCCACCTTCAGCAGAAAGTTGCCCGCCACCCGGTCTTTGTCAGGCCCGACGCTCACACCACTGGCGATGCCGTGCCTTGTGAGCGCATCTCTGTTACAGGCCAGGTTCAGGATTCACCCATCCCGCATGACGACATTTAAAAAATCACGCCGCTCAACGCTTACGGGAGTCGCTATTTTTATCTGTCACGAAACGCATTATGCAGAAGTCGCCACATATGATGGGCGGCTGGGGTAAAGCGCCTGTCCGAGTTCCGTAACAGGTGACACTGGGCGCTACTGGCGATCGGGTGGTCGAGCGGGACGGCGACAAGTGTCCCCTGACGAATGGGGTCGGCGGCGGCATAGGCAGTCATAAATGAGACACCGAGCCCCGCCTGGCTGAGGTTCATGGCAGTGGAGAACAGGTTGCATCGGTAGGCCGGGTGAAATTGCAAACCCTGGCTTTTGAACATGGCGTTCATGTGGCGCTGCAAGCCAAAGTTCTCCGTCAGAGCGATAAGCGGATGAGCGTTCAACTCTTCAATAGTGATGCTGGCGTGACCGGCGATAGGATGCTGTGGCGCGACCACGGCGCAAATCGGCCCCCACTGGAAACTGTGGCGCTTCAGTTCCGGTGTGCCAATCGGGCCAAAGGCGAGCGCCATATCGGCTTCGCCGCTGACGATATCGTTCATCATCTCCTGCATGCTGCCGACCACAATATCGACAAACACCATCGGGTAAGACTGGGCAAACTCGCGCATGACTCCTTCGATAAACGCGGTGATCAGTCCGCCGCCAATGCGCACCGAAAGCGTTCCGCCGCGCATATGGCGCAGATCTTTAAGCTGGCTCTCCAGCTTTTCGCGCCGCTGGCGGCTGGCAAAATAGTCCTCCGCCAGCAGCCGTCCCGCTTCGGTCAATACCACATTACGCCCGCGCCGTTCCAGCAAGGGAAGCTGTAGCGCACGTTCAAGTTGGGCGATCTGGCGGCTGACCACCGACGCGTTAACGCCAAGGATATCTGCCGCGCGGCGAATACCGCCTTGGTTACCCACTTCATACAGGTAACCCACCTGTTTATCCTGGAACATCTGCCGCATTCCCTCATTACTGTTGACCTGAGAGCAACAATAACATCACTTGATGGCTATTTATCAAGCCGTTTAAATAGTGATAATCAAATTAACCGCCAAATTTGGTGCGTCAGTAAAAAAGAAAAAGGAAATCAGTCTCACTGCACCAAAAGTGCGCCCAGAAAAGGGGAGAACGTATTTCATTGCGCTTTTACACACGCACAATGAAATAATTTTCCCGCTAATGCGCTTGAATTTCTCGCTATTTTTCGGGAAGGGGTTTTATTGCAAAAATCAGCCTGGTGAAAGGCGTTTATTTTACGGCTGGGCTATTCAGGCATGGATCCTGCTTAGTATCAGGACTTTTCCATTATACATGTTAAGAGAGATGATATGAGCGAATCAAAAACACTGAAGCAGCCAGAAAAAGAGGCAGCAGAGGAGTGGAAAGTGGGGCCTGGCGCGTGGATTTCACTGGTCATTGTGCTGCTGGTCTTTTCCGGTTTCTTTTTTAAAGTGGATGGCATGGCCTGGTTGGGCGCGTTCGATTTCACCACGCTTGGCGGCGCGTTCGGCACGATGAAGACGCCGGAAACCAACACCTTTATCGGCAGCGGCGGCCTGAGCGCCAAAGCCGGTTTTCTTTTTGCGCTCTCGCTGGTGCCAACGGTAATGCTGGCGCTCGGCCTGCTGGAAATATTCACCCATTACGGTGCGATCCGTGCGGCGCATAAATTGCTCACGCCGCTGTTAAAACCGCTGCTCGGCATTCCAGGTTACACCGGTCTGGCATTAATTACCGATCTGCAAAGTACCGATGCCGGTGCGGCATTAACGAAAGAACTCTATGACAGCGAAAAGATCACCCGCAAAGATGTGGTGATTATGGGGTCATGGCAGTATTCCGGGGCCGGGTTGATTAATAACTATTTTTCCATCGGATCGGCAATGTTCGCCTCCTTAACCATCCCGATCATTATTCCGCTGGTTTTAATGTTCGTCCTTAAATTCGTTGGCGCAGCCGTGGTTCGCCTGGCATTAAATACTGTTTATAAGCGAGATTTCGACAATGAGTAATCAAGCAAAAGTCTCCAGTAATCCGTTTGATATTTTCGTTATTGGCGCGCGCAAGGGTTTTCATATCGCCATTAACAATTTGATGCCGAATGTATTAATGGCCTATGTGATCGCCGAAATGCTCAATTTACTGGGCGTGATGCAGATTATTGGGCACGTTTGCGCACCGCTGATGGGGCTTTTCGGCCTGCCGGGCGAAGCGATCACCGTGCTGTTAACCGCCTGGCTCTCTTCCTCTGCCGGAACCGGCGTGGCAGTCAGCCTGCTGAGCAAAGGCCAACTTGATGTGGGGCAGATCACCATTCTCGCGCCCGCCATCTTTTTGATGGGGTCGCAACTCCAGTACATGGGACGCCTGCTGGGCGTGGCCGATGTGCCGAAGAAGTACTGGCCGTTACTGATGGCGGTCAGCATTCTCAATGCCGTAATCGCCATGCTGATTATGCGCGTTATTGCCTGAGCACTAAGGAGTAAGACGTGTCACGTACACTTGAGCACTTTAATTACCTGCACCAAATCCCGGAACTGGGGTTCGAAGAGTACAAAACATCCGCCTATATCGCGGA
The DNA here is from genome assembly GCF_024520835.1 of Pantoea sp. Fr+CA_20. NCBI lineage: Bacteria > Pseudomonadati > Pseudomonadota > Gammaproteobacteria > Enterobacterales > Erwiniaceae > Pantoea > Pantoea sp. Fr+CA_20. Next base: position 20,910 of record NZ_JALNPN010000023.1, on the reverse strand, counting down.
CGTGCTGGCGGCGGCGGGCTACCAGGTTACGCGCGAGGTGAATAACACCACCGGTATTGTTGCCGTACTGGACAGCGGTAAGCCTGGTCCGACGCTGGCGCTGCGCGCCGATATGGATGCGCTGGGGCATATCATTGATGGTCAGCATGTGGCGCGCCACACCTGTGGGCACGACGGCCATTCCACGGTCGTATTGACTACCGCCCAGGAGGTGATGGCGGAGGGACTGGTGAAAAACGGCAAGCTGAAGTTTATCTTCCAGCCAGCCGAAGAGTTGGGCACCGGGGCAATTGCCCTTACCGAAGGCGGCGTGTTGGATGATGTCGATATGTTGCTCGGCTTCCACCTGCGTCCGCTGGAGGAGTGCCCGATGGGGCAGGCCGTGCCAGCGATGTACTACTCGGCGTCCGCCACCGTTGAAGTGATGTTCCATGGCAAAGCGGCCCATGCTGCGCGCCCGCACTTAGGCGTCAATGCGCTGGATGCCGCTGCCCATGCGGTGCAGGCGGTGAACGGCATTCATCTTGCACCGTCGCTGACATGGAGCGCGAAAGCGACGCGTTTTCTCTGCGATGCGGGCGTCACCAATTCGATCCCGGATAAAGCGCAGGTGTGCTGGGATCTACGTGCGGCAGAAAACGAAGCGATGGATGTCCTCAAGCCGCAGGTGCTGCGCGCAATTGAGAGCAGCGCCGCCGCGTATGGCGCGCGCGCAGACATCCGCGTTCTGAAAGAGATGCCCGCCGCCATTATCCATGACGAGGCAACCGAGGTGATCGCACGAGGTATTCGCCGTGTGTTTGGCGAAACCGGCCTCACAGCGCCGAAATCAACGCCGGGCAGTGAAGATTTCTTCCACTATTTGCGTCTTCGTCCGCAGATCAAAGGCGGCTTCTGGGGGCTGGGCGCTAACCTGACGCCCGGCCTGCATCATCCGGAGATGCATTTTGATCGCGACGCGCTCGCGCTTGGGGTGAAAGTGTTTAAAGCCTGCGTGCAGGATGTGCTTGGCTGATAATAGTGGGTTTTCAGCGCGACAGGCGCCTCGCGCTCGTCGGACATCGGTGTCGGAGAAGAGACAGACCTGACAATGTTGTCCCACGGCGTGCGGCCCTGACAAAAGCCGTGATTGTGGCCCTTTTTGGTCGGGAAGGCCGCTGACTGTGGCGCGATCGCCAATGCGCCTTTCTGACAGGCTCTGGCGGTGTGCGGAGAAGAGGTGACCAGCCACCGCGCCGAACAGGGGCGGCGCGGTGGCTCCGACTATCCCTGGCGTTAACGCTATCTGTCGCCGCCATCAGTTTCACTCCATCAGGCTTCTACTCACCTTGATGTTCAGCCTGCTGATGGCGCGAATACAGCGGCAACATTGATCCATCGACGTTGCTAAAAACGCTCAGTCGCCAGTGCCACACCTTGCCTGCCGTCAGACCTCGCATTACCTCGCGCTGCTGCCAGCCGGGGTGCAGCCTGTCATTCAATCCAGTACTGTCGCGCCGCATGGTGCCGATCCAGCGTAAAAACCTGCAAGGTCGTTTTCTCGTTATCCAGAATAAACACGGCCGTCGCAAGCGTGTTCTCTTCATCCGGATCATCGGGTGACAGACGATAAATGGGCAGGACAGCGTCATGTTGATCCGAGAGGATGGCTTTTGCCGCCGGGCCATCAAGGTGTGCCTGTGTCTCCAGCCATTCGTTTAAACGCTGCTGGCGTGAGCCGGAGCTCTCAGTAATCACCTGTTCAGTGGTAGCGAGTTTTGCATGAATCAGATGATTGGCATGGGCGAAGACATCGCGCAATGGTGTGACAGAACAGCCGGAACCGGTCGCTTCCACGCTAAACAGGCGGCTGTCGCCCCGTTGCCCTAAGGTATGGTGAAACGCACCCGCACGCGGTGCCGCCGTCAGGATAGTGATTGCCTCATCCAGGCTTGCCGCATTCAGCGCCGCACGTGCCAGTATCTGCCGGGGAAGGCCCTTCGGGCGATGCACCGCGCGAATGTTATTGACCGTGTTGACAATCCCTTTCTCATTCACGGCAAAGGTGTGGCCGCAAATCGAACCCGGATAGGCAAAGCTGGTGAATCTCAGGCCCTGTTCCGGGATGACGGTGACCATCGCACAGTCATCCCGTAGCTGCGGAAAACCGTCTTCGTTGTGGGCAATAATCCGTTCACCCTTCGCATTGGTTCCCGCCACCGTGGTACAGCCATCAGAGGTCGAGCGCACCAGATCGCCCCGGCAGTTCCATGCAAAGACCTCATCAACCGGAGCCTGTAAACCCTCTGCAAGGCCTTCCAGCTCCTGCCAGATAAGTGGGTACTGCTGCTGAACCAGCTGGCGCATAGCCTGTGTCTGTTCAGCGTCTTTCATCGCCGTGACGGTTTGCCATAGCGCCGTTAAGGTGAGTTTGCTGTGCCAGGCCTCACGGCCAAATTCACCGAGCTGTTGACCGATTGCAAAAGCGGAACCATGGACTGTGAGTGCTTTCATCGCGTTTTTATTCACTTCTGTTCAGGAGACATGCTGCAAAAATTCTTTAAGACGCGGGTTGCTACTGGCGTTGAGCAGCATATCAGGTGAGCCATCTTCGGCAATGGTGCCACTATCAATAAAGATCAAACGTGAGGCCACATCACGGGCAAAGCCAATCTCATGCGTGACAATGACCATGGTCATCCCTTCTTCGGCCAGAGAGCGCATGACTTTCAACACTTCATGGCGCAGTTCAGGGTCCAGTGCTGAGGTAGGTTCGTCAAACAGCATCATTTTCGGCTTCACGGCCAGCGCCCGGGCAATCGCCACGCGCTGCTGCTGACCACCTGAGAGTTCAGAAGGGTAGTGATCGGCGCGTTCGCGCAACCCGACACGATCCAGCAACGCCATCGCCTGTTCACGTGCTGCGGCTTTGCTCTGCTTACGCACGCGAATCGGTCCGAACATTACATTTTCCAGCGCCGTCAGATGCGGGAACAGATGAAACTGCTGAAACACCATCCCGGCTTCGCGGCGAATTTCGCACGCATCGGCATGGGGATCGGTAATGTGTTTTCCGGCGACCAGCAACGTCCCGGTGGAGATCTCCTCAAGCTTATTAATACAGCGCAGAAGCGTGGATTTTCCGGAACCTGAGGGGCCAATAATGACCACCACTTCACCGGTTTCAATCTTTAAATTGATATCGTGCAGGACCTGTGTCGTGCCAAAGTTTTTGGATACCGCGTTAAATTCAACGATGCTCATAGAATATGCATCCTTTTCTCCAGTTGCTTAAGCAGAAAACTCAGGCACAACGTGACGGCCAGATAAATCATCGCCACGGCGGTCCACACTTCAAGTGCACGGAAATTCCCGGCAATAATCTCCTGCCCCTGACGCGTTAACTCGGCCACGCCAATCACAATAAACAGCGACGTGTCTTTAATGCTGATGATCCATTGATTACCTAGCGCAGGGATCATACGGCGCAGCGCCAAAGGCATGATGACATGCCACAGCGTACTCCGTTGCGATAAGCCCATGGCCAGACTTGCTTCCTTGAAGCCTTTATTAATAGAGAGAATGGCACCGCGGGTGATTTCAGCAATATAAGCGCCCGAGTTGATCACAATCGTCACGATGGCTGCCGTGACCGGATCAATACGAATAGGCAACACCATGGGCAGCGCGAAATAAATAAACATCACCTGCACCATGATCGGGGTACCGCGAATAACTTCGACAAAAATCAGCGAAAGTGTTTTTGCTATTCGGCCACCCAAGGCACGGCAGGTGCCTGCCAGTAATCCAATAATAAAACCACCCAACAACCCCGACAGTGAAATAATCAGCGTCAGCTGTAATCCCTGCAAAAGAATCGGTAGCGATTCCCAAATATATTTACTTTCAAAGTTCATAATTCAACCCATGGAACGAAACGAGGCCGGCGTACACCGGCCTGGCGGGATTATTTCGGTTGTTTAGCAAACCATTTCACATAGATTTTGTTGTAGGTACCGTCAGCACGCAGTGCCTTAAGGGCCGCATTGATTTTGGGTGTCAGGCTGCTGTTTTTCTGCATGGCAAAGCCGTACTGCTGGGGCAGAATGCTGTCATTCTCGCCAACGGCTTTAATCTTGCCATCGCCTGCGGTTTTAACGTAGTAGAGGACATTCGGGGAGTCGTGCACGACAGCATCCAGGTTACCGGCCTGTAAATCGAGGTAGGCATTATCGATGTTGGGGAATTCAACATAGTCTGCCTTATATTTGCCTTTCATAAAGCTGGCGGCGGCAGTGCCTTGCTTCAGTCCGACTTTTTTGCCCACCAAATCGCTGAATTTGGTGATTGACGTGTTGCTGCTTTTTACTGCAATCAATAAATCAGCATTGTAGTAGCCATCACTAAAATCCACGACCTGCTTACGGGGTTCAGTAATGGTAATGCCCGCCATGGCAACATCCAGATTGCGGGATTGCAGGCCGGGAATTAATCCGCCAAAGTCCATCGGACGTAATTCATAGCTGACATTCATTTTTTTGGCGATGGCATTCCATAAATCAATATCGAAGCCAACGTATTTATCGCCTTGTTTAAATTCAAAAGGCACAAATGCCGTATCAACCCCGACCACTAATTTATCCTGCGCCGTCACAGCAAAGGTGGCGGAACAGGCCATCAGCGCGAATGCAACTTTTAACTTATTGAATAATCCAGACATAATAACCCTCAGCGTCAGTGTAATAGCGTGCAGTGAATGACACCCGATGGCGTGCATCGGGATATAAAAAAGGAAAAATTTAATTATTCAGGGCAGGTCAGGACGTGCCCTGATTTAATCCAAAGCTTACGCAGGAATAATGTGATCCCGTGAATCGGGCACCGGCGTCTGCGCGCCGTTCATGACCATGGAAAGAAAACTGTAATAACCGTTAATGCCAATCAGATCGACCACCCCTTTTTCGCCCCATAAACCGATGGCCTGCTGCCAGGTGGTCTCACTGACGTTTTGCTGCTGATGTAACTGCTGGCAGAAATCGTAAATGACCCACTCGTCCGGCTGTAAATCCGTGGGCTGACGTTTTTCATTGATGGCCTGCACGGCTGCCGCTGAAATCCCTTTTTCACGGGCTATCGGCGCATGAATCGCCCATTCCACGGGCTGCGACCAGTGCCGAGCCGTCATCAAAATCGCCAGCTCAGATAAGCGCTGTCCCAGCGCACTGCGGTAGCGGAGATATTCACCCATGCGTTGTGCGTGCGCCATCAGCTCCGGGCTGCGTAACAGCGGCTCAAAAGGGGGAAGCAGTGCGCCGCGCGGACCGTTAATGATCTCTTCAGCCAGTACGCGTTGCTCATCGTCCCACTCATCTGCTTTCAGCGGGGGTAAACGGTTCATCATAATCTGGCTGTCTCTTCACGAATGACGGTATTCAGCGTATCCACCACAAAATCAAGCTGGCCGGTCGTCACGATAAACGGCGGGGCGAGTAGAATATGGTCGCCATACTGGCCGTCCACCGTGCCGCCCATGGGATAGACCATTAATCCGCGTGCCATACAGTTTGCTTTGATGGCCGCATGGAGTTTCAGGCCCGGATCAAAAGGTGTTTTACCTGCTTTATCGGAGACCAGCTCAACACCGGCAAACAGACCGCGGCCGCGTGTATCGCCGACATGCGGTAACTCGCCCAGCACCTCACGCAGTGCGTTGTGCAGATAAGCACCTTGCTGTTTCACCGCGTCCAGCAAATTATCCCGCTCAATCACCTGCTGAACCGCCAGCGCTGCCGACGCGGCGGTGGCGTGACAGATATACGTATGACCGTGCTGGAACAGCCCGCTACCGGCCTTGATCGCTGACACAATTTTCTCACTCGCCAGCACGGCGCCAATGGGTTGATAACCGCCGCCCAGTCCTTTGGCGATGGTCACCAAATCGGGCACCACGTCATCCTGTTCAAAGGCATACAGCGTGCCGGTACGCCCCATGCCACACATCACTTCATCAGCGATATAGAGAATGCCGTATTTGTCACACAGGCGGCGCACGCCTTTCAGATAGCCAGGCGTTGGCGGCGTCGCGCCGGTCGTTGCGCCGACCACCGTTTCCGCACAAAAGCCGATTATGGTTTCCGGCCCTGCTTCTATGATGGCCTGCTCCAGCTCGGTGAGCAGGCGATCGGTATAGTGCTGTTGGGTTTCATCCGCAAGGCGATCGCGATACTCATTACAGGCGGAGACACGGATAACGTCGATAAGCAGCGGTGCAAACTGACGGCGACGCCATTCATTACCGCCCACGGCCAGCGCCCCCAGCGTGTTGCCATGATAGCTTTGCTTGCGGGCAATAAATTTCGTGCGTGAAGCCTGACCGATTTCAACAACGTACTGACGGGCCAGCTTGAGGGCTGTCTCCACGGCTTCTGAACCGCCAGAGACAAAATAGGCATAATTAAGATCGCCCGGCGCGTTTCGCGTCAGGTGATCGGCAAGGTGTTCCACCGTGTCGCTGGTGAAAAAACTGGTATGCGCGTAAGCCAACTGATCGATCTGGCGATGCATCGCGGCCAGGACATCGGGATGTGCGTGTCCTAAACAGGAAACGGCAGCACCGCCGCAGGCGTCCAGATACTGTTTACCGCTTGTATCATAGAGGTACGCGCCTTGTGCGCGCGCTGCCACGGCGGGCGTGCTACGCAAACTACGGTGGATGATGTGGCTCATGCTGGACCCTGCTCCTGAATACGCTGTATACACTCTGCGCATCTTGCAGGATTCATTTGAATCAGGTCAATGAAATTATGATTCAAATGTATTCTGTTTTCTTATGACCGATCCATTTGTCTCTTTCTGTCAGGTTTTACCCTGTACCACATAGGCACCCGATTCAATTAAATAGCGTTCAGCATTTTCAATTTTATTCACCGCATCACGGCCGTGGCGCGCGACCAGCATGGCAAGTAAGCACTCTGCCAGCCCCATGCCAGAAACAACGGAAGGGAAAAAGGACGGGCTGTCGATGGAAAACAACATTTTACAGTCGGCGGCCTGGGCCAGGGGCGAAACCAGAGAATCGGTAATCGCCACGATCTTCGCGCCCGCCTGTTGTGCGGCACGCAATACCGCCAGCGATTCACGCGAGTAGGGAGCAAAGCTGATGAGCAACACACAATCCCGAGAGGTGAATTCCCGGGTAAAGACTTCGATATTACTCGCCAGACCATCAATCAATGACACCTTGCGATGAAACAGCCGGTAGACGTAGAACAGCGACCAGGCAATGGGGAAACTGGCGCGGAAACCGCAGACGTAGACATTCTCAGCCGCATCCAGTAAGGACACGGACTGTTCCATCATCGGACGGTTTTGGTTATAGGTGAATTCCAGATTGGCCTGGTGAGCCTGAAACATCTCGCTGTAGAGCTGAGACTGCGGACCCGACGCGACGAGCTTTTCCGCTTTGGATACATATGTATCATTGCGTAGCCCAATATCATCGATGAAAGCATCTTTAAGTTCACCCCAGCCGCTGTAACCCAGTCGCTTTGCCAGACGTAGCAGGGTGGCAGGTTTGACCCCAGCCTGCAGGGCAAAGGTGCGCATCGATTGCACAACCAGTTGATTGGTATTCTGCAGTGAGTATTCCGCAGCACGCTGCAGTTCAGCAGACAACGCATTGAACTCGCTGAGAATGGTTTCCCTTGGATTCATAGTCACGTTTCACAGGCTTTAAAGTTCTGGTATCTAAACACATTTGTTAACGAGACTCTATACACGGGAAAATCCCCCGTAATGCCTTCGCCTGATAACTGACGGCGGGCTAATCGCAGCGCAGTACAGGTTTTATTAGCGTTCTTACGGCGTATTTGATCACGCCAGGGTGTTCAGGGGCGGGCTGTTACCGTTCTGCCCTTGCTACGTTTTTAAGCTGGTCATCACGGGGTCAGGGAAAACAGGTTATTAACGCTGACATCATCGCCGACAGGCTATCTGGATGAAACGGCTCTCGCGTTTCTGTATCGCCTGTAATGCGACTGCTTGCTGAACATGACGCGTTATTTGAAAAGGGCGAAATGGGGCGAATAATCGGCTAATCAACATATTCGCATTGGTATGATTGAAAGTCGTAAACACCCTGACTGCATCTGTGAGGTAATTGAGCAGTTAAACACAATGCTCAAAGGAAAGTTTATATCTGCACCTTTTAAGGCGCACGATGATAAAAGGTTTGATGGCTTTCATAACCCTCAGAAACAGGCACCTCAATCGACAGCATGGGTGCCAAAGAAATCGATATTCTCATGATTCTTTTCCTGAAAATGACGGATTGATATCCATAACCCTCTCCGTGGCTTTAATGATTTTCAGAAATTAACGCGTTAATAAGCCTGAAAATAGTATCAGGTGTAATATGGACAGCGGCGGCCATATCCGCCCTGGCCGCTGTTCTCATTTAACCCTGAACGTGTCCGCCATCACCTGTAGCGCCTGAGCGTGCAGCCTGTGAGCAGCGATAGTGGAGGGTGAAAGCCACGCGCGTTTTTTTGCATAATGTCATCTATCGGATCTTTGACGAGGCAGACCCACGAAATGCCGGTATCTGTTCAGAGGATGACAGTATTACCGCGTTTTTTTGCTACGGTTTTGACAGCGGCTTGGCCCAAATATATGTCACAACTTTTGCACTGGTGACGAAATGTTTCAAATAGCGTCGCGTTGTATTTTCTGGATCATTGCAGTGCGCATTGCACCCTGATCTCATGCTTAATATCGCTATAAATGTCGACGGATATTTTTATTTCTGTTTAAACGCCTTCCTGAAACCCTTATCTGTCAGGTTCTGTGATCCAGAATGTTTCTTACATAAACAGTTACGACAGTAAAATAGTGCTGGCACACAATATGCTTTATTCCCACGTACAACATCTAATAATCAGATAAGGGCATATCATGGCATCTACAGGTCTCAAAAAGAAATTAGGGTTGGTCGATCTGTCATTACTTGGCATCGGCTCAATGATCGGTTCGGGCTGGTTATATGCCGCGCTTAACAGCTCTGGTTATGCGGGCAGCCATACCGGCTGGGCATGGGTGCTGGGCGCCGTGATCGTGCTGATGATTGGCCTGGTTTACGCCGAGCTGTCCTCGGCACTGCCACGCGCAGGCGGTTTTGTTCGCTATCCCAATTATTCCCACGGCAACATCGTCGGCTTCGTGATTGGTGTCAGTTCTCTGCTGGCTTATACCAGCACTGCCGGCGTCGAAGTGGAGGCCGTGCGTCAGTATGCAATCTATTGGTGGCCCGCGCTGGGGCACACGGACGGCAGCCCTACGGGGTTAGGGTTTGTTGTACAGATTGGGCTGCTGGTGGTGTTTTTCCTGCTTAACTACTGGAGCGTCAGCTTCTTTGGTCGCGTGAATACCATTGTCACCACCTTCAAATTTATCGTGCCGTTGCTGACTATCATCACGCTCCTGCTTTACTTCCATGCGCCGAACCTTGATGTGCCACCGTCACCACCTGGCGGTGCACATGGTGTTTTCAGCTCGCTGACGGGGGCAGGGATTGTCTTTGCCTACCTCGGCTTTCGTCAGGCTGTGGATTTTGCCAGTGAAGCCAAAGATCCACAGCGCAACGTGCCTCTGGCAATTGGTATTGCCATTGCTGTCAGCTTCGTGATTTACCTGGCCCTGCAATATGCCTTTATGGGGGCAGTACCGGCCGATTTACTGTCACAACATGGCTGGGCAGGGCTGAAGGAGGTATTCCAGTCTCCCTATGCCGACCTGGCGCGCAGCCTGGGGCTGACCTGGCTGATTAACCTGATTCTCATCGATGCGGTGATTTCGCCTGCCGGGACCGGCAACATCTATCTGGCAGGAGCCGCACGCGTGCTGTTTGCCTGGGCGCGTAACGGTCATCTGTTCAAAGTGTTTGGTGAAGTGGATGCAAAATCTGGCGTACCTCGTGGCGCGTTGTGGCTATCGCTGGTGCTGGCCATTGCCTGGACGCTGCCCTCTGAGTTTCAGGTCTGGGGCGGATTAATTGGCGCAGTAACCTCGGCAACGGTCTTTACCTACATGCCCGGCCCGATAACCCTTGGCGCGTTCCGTAATCACCTGCCCGATATGCAGCGTCCGTTCCGTCTGCCTGTCGCGGCGTTTCTCAGTCCGCTGGCGTTTGTAGCCAGTACGCTTTTGATTTACTGGAGCGGCTGGTCCGTGAATGAGATCCTCATTCCGATTCTGATTGTTGCCTGGGTCGCTTATGCGATTTTTGGTAAAAAGAACAGCCAGTTCAGTCAGGATTTACGGTGCGCATGGTGGCTGCTGGCTTATTACATCGCGGTAATGGTGATTTCTATGCTCGGTACCTACGGCGGAAGCGGGGCGATTGGTGCACCCTTAGATATGATCCTCATCATTGTCGCGTCTCTGGTCTGCTACTTTTGGGGCGTTAAAGCCAGCCTGTCGAAACCTAACATTACTGATGAGGACGATGAGTCCGCATCCTTTGGCAAACACGCATAATAACGTTTATCGCCTGCACCTGTGCCCTGGCACAGGTGCTTTCCCGCACGCCAGGAAACCGCATTAGCGCGTGTCGGCACTTGCCGGGCATGGCGCAGTCCTGTTTGGCAGAAAGAAGGCGAATAACGTGGTGTACATGCAGAGGGCGCATTATCGCTATGATCAAAATACCTGCGCATCAACCCGGTTAGCGATGGGGGATTCCACGAGTGACGATATTGGGGATGAGCTGGTGTAAGGAAGCAGACTGGACAGGCCACGGATAGGCAAAAATGATGCACGGCTTAGCGCGCATCATGTATCGAAATTAGTCCTCGTTGCCCCACTGATTCAGGAAGGTCGCTATCTCATCAATGCGCTGTTCATTAATGCCCGCTTCAACGGCCATCTCTTTCTGCGCGTCTTCGCTGATTTCTTCATTATTCATTAAACGGCCAATCAGCAACTGGAAATAGTGCGCCAGCGCGTCACGTTCCGATTCGCTTACCGGCGTTTCCGTTTCCGACGAATACTCATCGGCAATGTCATAATATTTCAGTGAGACTTCATTGTTCATATCTTGCCCTCAGGGTGACGACCTGTATTTTTTGACTGAATCGAATGGGGTAATCATATCATTCATATAGCGATTTTTCTGCCAGTTAGCGCTGTTGGGGCGGAAAAGTCAGTAGCACATGGGCATGAGCTTGTTTACATATGTGTGGCCAGGCACGGAAAAGGGGGGAAGCGCTGGATCAAGCGTGATGGGCGTGGTTATTGAAAAGGTCGATTGCTACTGAGAAGGCAGTACTGTCCAGGTCAACCAGACAGTGCGCCACCACAAAGTGGTGTTTATCATGAAGACTTATCCAGATAGGGGAAAAGAAACGTCTCGACCGCCTGTTTTCCGATACCTGATGTAAGGCTGATACCCGCATTTTTTAAAATATTGAGTCCCGCGCCTCTGTTTTTAGGGTGCGGATCTTCCATGGCAATATAAATGTGCCCCGGCTTTAGCTCTGCAAGCATTAAAGCACAAGAGGGCGTTCTGCCCTGAAAAGAGCAGGGTTCAAGAGTGACATATACTTCGCATTCGCTAATGGGGAATGTAAGCTTTGTGAGCGCATCGATTTCGGCATGGTGGTGGCCTGGTGGATGTGTAAAACCCTTAGCAACGACAACGCCGTTATGAACAATAACGCAGCCGACAGGGGGATTAGGTCTGCATTCTGGCAATGCCCGGCGGGAATATTCAAGCGCCAACATCATGAATTTGAGCTTTTCATCCATATGATTTTATCTGCTGAATGTCTGGGATCTGAAACCAGCAATCTTTAAGGCTACTGTTATTAATGTCCAGCCATTTCGTTGACTCACCAACCGCGCTTAGTTCGGATAAGTGAGTCATTATTATTAATTTCTGACCCTGTGTTTTATGTTTAACAGGCAAACAGTTTGGATTTTATTTGTTCTGGTAAAGATCCCAACGGTTGCCATAAATATCTTCAAATACCACCACGGTGCCGTACTCTTCTTCGCGTGGTTCCTCACAGAACGTCACACCTTTGGCTTTCATGGCATTGTAGTCGTGCCAAAAATCGCTGCTCTGCAGGAACAGAAAAACGCGGCCACCGCACTGATTACCAATAGCGCTCTCCTGGCGCTTATTGGAAGCTCGGGCCAGAAGAAGATTGCAATCGCTTTCCGTATTGGGCGTGACGACTACCCAGCGTTTACCCGGCTGCGGTGTGTCTTCCACAAGCGTAAAGCCCAGCTTGTCAGTGTAATAGTCAATGGCGCGATCGTAGTCATCAACCACAATGGCGACATAACCCAGGCACCGTTTTTGGGTTCTCATTTTTTGCTCCGTCAGATTTCAGGTGAAGTTGCCCGATAAAGACATTTACCATAAACAGCCCCCTTTTTCTGTTGGGAGGGTTTCACTCTGTTGAGGCCGAGTTAAACAAAACCCCAAAGTCCAGCTCACCCTGACAGCGATAACCGCTACTGCATAACCCGCACACGCGCTTTTACAGATGACAGTCTTGTCAGGCTTTCGGGGGTAATCATCGGCTCGACGTTTCACCCAGACTGACAGGGATATGGTAAAAGCCAGAGAAGGCAGGCTCGTCCAGCGCAGGGTCTTGATATTCTGCCAGGGTGAGCAGGTCATATTCATCTCGTCGCACCTCAGCCCTTGCAGGTAGAATTGACTGATATATCCTGGCCTGCATTTCCATCAGTTGCATGACCTGGCCTTCAAAAGGGAACGTCAGAAAAAGCCCGTCTGTAGGCACACTGAAGGGGAAAGGATCGCATCCTGCCGCTGAATGCTTGCTGCACGAAAAGGTCTGCGTAATCACGACATATTGTGGACGTGCGGCGGGCAATTTTTTGAGCCGTCGCTGCGCCAGCGGCTGGCGGACCTTGATAAAACGGCGAGTATGGCTTAAAGGGTACATTGCATCTTGCTGGAGAGTCTGCCTGCTGGCGAAACCTCAATGCAGACGGTCTGTCGCAAGCTGGCAGTCAGCTCCCGGACGCTGCAGCGCAAACTGCAGAATGAAGGCACCTCGTTTCAGCAGATCCTCGACAAGGTAAGGCAATCTCTCGCGATACATTATCTGCGCAGTACTGCTATGTCGGGTGCGGAAATTTCGTTCCTGCTCGGTTTTGAAGACGCCAACTCCTTTGCCAGAGCGTTTCACGCCTGGACAGGAAAAACACCCCAGGCCGTGCGAACGGCTGATTCGACCGAGGTTATGCCGCCTGCGGAAGATGAAAAAGATTAACGTGGGTGCTTTTTGCCGGTGAAGCGGCAAAGCGGATATGGCGGGCCATACAGAAGGCCGTTTCTTTCTTCAGAAAGATATTTTACCCGTTCTGGCAGACTTACATCGCCAGACGGCCCCAGATCCCGTTAAAGTAGTCCGGCAGGCAGGTCAGCCTGCTTTATCACAAGTGAAAATATCTCATCATACAGGTAACGTCGGTCATGGCTTTGATCCCCAAAAACTATACGCGTCTGGAAAGTGGCTACCGTGAGAAAGCGTTAAAAATCTATCCGTGGGTCTGTGGGCGTTGCTCGCGGGAGTTTGTGTATTCGAACCTGCGTGAATTAACGGTTCACCACATCGATCACGACCACACCAATAATCCGGAAGACGGCAGTAACTGGGAGTTACTGTGCCTGTACTGCCACGACCACGAACACTCGAAATATACGGAAGCCGATCAGTACGGCACCTCCGTTGTGGCGGGCGAGGATGCGCAGGACGATGTGGGTGCAGCCACCTACAATCCTTTTGCTGATTTAAAGTCGATGCTTACCAAAAAGAAATAACGCTGGGTATATCCTCTTTTGGCAGATTTCGGCCCGTCGTTATCAGCGAAAAGCGCAAGGCGCGGAAACCTGTCTCACGCTGTGAGCGGGGCAGGCGGCGAGCCTTTATTGCCTCTTTTTCATGCAGGGCATTGTTGCCCGCTTTGCCCCGGTCGCTCTGCTGGTAAAGCGGCGCGTACAGCAACGGCAGGACGACATGAAGAAGGCTCATGTTGATGTGAAATTAAGTCGCTTTCACTCATGCCATGACTCTGGCATAAAATATGCTTATTGATTACCGACGCGTTGAAGACTGCCGAACACGCAAGCCACAAGACAAAAGCAGGCCGTTCTGGCGAACAATGCAGTTTTCACATCAGAATTCAGGATCTAAAACACGATGAATAACAACTTCACATTTACGATTAAGAGCAGTGTTTTTGATGAGAATTACAACCCATCAGAAAATACGCGCATCACCACCAACTTTGCTAACCTGGCCCGTGGTAAGAACCGTCAGGATAACCTGCACAACGCCCTGGTGATGATTGATAATCGTTTCAATTCCCTGGCGCATTGGGACAACCCAAAAGGGGACCGTTATTCTGTCGAGCTTGAGATCATTTCTGTTGAAATGAATATCAATGTCGAAAATAATCGTGATGCCTTCCCGGTAATCGAAATATTAAAAACCAATATTGTCGATAAAAAAACCGATGAGCGCATTGAAGGTATTGTCGGAAATAACTTCTCCTCTTATGTGCGCGATTACGACTTCAGCGTATTGCTGTCAGAGCATAACAAAAATAATCCCGTGTTTAACATCCCGGATAACTTTGGTGAGCTGCATGGCAATATCTTTAAATCCTTCATAAAATCAGAAGCGTACAAAGCGAATTTTAGCAAAACACCGGTGATTTGCCTGAGCGTTTCAAGCAAAAACACCTATGTGCGCACCGGCAACCGTCATCCGGTACTGGGCATTGAATACCAGCAGGATGAATATTCACTGACCGATAAATATTTCAGCAAGATGGGCCTGCATGCACGTTACTTTATGCCTGAAAACAGCGTTGCACCTTTAGCGTTTTATTTTACGGGTGATTTGCTGCGTGATTACAGCAATCTTGAACTCATCAGTACCATCAGCACGATGGAAACGTTCCAGAAGATTTATCGTCCTGAGATTTATAATGCAAATTCTCCGGCAGGTATCGAATATCAACCGAGCCTGAGCCATCGGGATTTTTCATTAACGCAAATTGTTTACGACCGAGAAGAACGTAGCCATCTGGCTATTGAACAAGGGAAGTTTACTGAGAAGAACTTCATCAAACCCTACAAACATGTTCTTGAGCAATGGTCTGCTAATTACGTTCTTTGATTAACTCAGTATAAGGTTATCTGTTATGAAAATTTTGTTACCGACTTCGACGGCGGGAAGCCTGCCTAAACCGTCATGGCTTGCGCAACCTGAGACGCTGTGGTCGCCCTGGAAACTGGAAAATGAAGAACTCATCGATGGCAAAAAAGACGCGCTGCGTTTGATTCTTGACGATCAGGATCGCGCAGGTATCGATATCGTCAGTGATGGCGAGCAAACGCGCCAACACTTCGTGACCACGTTTATTGAACACCTCAGCGGTGTGGATTTTGAAAAACGCGAGATCGTTAAAATCCGTAATCGCTATGATGCCAGCGTTCCAACCGTTGTCGGTGAGGTGGCGCGCCAGAAGCCGGTATTTGTTGAAGACGCCAAATTTTTACGTCAGCTAACCAATAAACAGATCAAATGGGCGCTGCCGGGTCCGATGACCATGATCGACACCCTGTATGACAGCCATTACAAAAGCCGCGAAAAACTGGCCTGGGAATTTGCCAAAATTCTCAACCAGGAAGCCAAAGAACTTGAGGCGGCGGGTGTCGATATTATCCAGTTCGATGAGCCGGCATTTAACGTGTTTTTCGATGAGGTGAATGACTGGGGCATTGCCGCGCTGGAAAGAGCGGTTGAAGGTCTTAAGTGCGAAACCGCTGTGCACATTTGCTACGGCTACGGCATCAAAGCCAACACCGACTGGAAAAAGACGCTGGGAACCGAGTGGCGTCAATATGAAGAAGTGTTCCCTAAACTGCAGAAGTCGAACATCGATATCATTTCGCTGGAATGCCAAAACTCTCGCGTTCCAATGGATCTTATCGAACTCATTCGCGGTAAAAAGGTGATGGTCGGTGCCATCGACGTGGCAACCAATGCTATCGAAACGCCAGAAGAAGTGGCTGATACGCTGCGTAAAGCCCTTCAGTTCGTGGATGCCGATAAGCTTTATCCGTCGACCAACTGCGGCATGACGCCTTTATCCCGCCAGGTTGCCCGGGGCAAGCTGAGTGCCTTAAGTGCCGGTGCTGAAATCGTCCGCAAAGAACTGCTGTCTAAATAATCGCGTCAGTCGTCGGTTAGGTAAAAGCACATCAACGGAGACCTGATCGGTGATCGGGTCTTTTTTTTACTCACCGGGCGAGGTTGTGCCTCCTCAGCGGCAGGCTTCGTAAAGGCGTAAAGTCCAGGCTAGTGGCCTTTCCTGCGCTTCCACTCATCCACAACATCTCCCAGATTTTTGGCAATGTCATTGCGTATCCACGCCATAAACTCCCGATCAAACCGGAATGTCTCCCCGCATTGCGCAACCATAAAACGACGCACGTTTTGCGTGTTCTTATAGTTTTTATCAACCATCGTCATGCGAGTCAGTTCCGCGCTGTGCCAGTCAATGCTCATTCGCTTGCCTCATGTAAAACGGGGTGAAAGAGTGATGCGTTACTTTGATGCTTCCTGTTCAAGCCATTCCAGAAACAGATTTAGTGCTGATGACTTGTCAACATCGGGAGCGATTAGCGCCACGTATTTGCTTCCTTTAACGCCAACCGGAAAGGGAGCCAGAAGCCTTTTCTCTTTTACGACATGCCTAAGTGTGGGCAATCCACCGATACCGACGCCAACACCATCAATGACCGCCTGAAGACTAATATAATTGTGTTCAAAGCGCTGAAATCGCTGTGGGCGCAACGCGTCGATTCTGGCTGCTTTCATCCATCTTTCCCATTCGCCCACTCGCGTATTGGATGTGACGAACACATGTTTGGAAAGGTCTTCAGGTTCCGCTAAAGGCTGTCTGGACAAAAGCGTCGGGGCAGCAAGTAAAGTGAGTTGTTCTTCGAACAAAGGTCGCTTGTCAAAATAACGCCATTCTGACTTATCCAGTGGATCTCGTCGAATCAAAACATCAAACCCAGACAGGCCTTTTATCTCCGCGCTGTTGGATATGGACACCGAGACTTCCACGTCAGGATTTCGGCGATGGAATTCCGGTAAGCGAGGTATCAGCCAGTGCATCGCCAGAGTTGTTTGGGCGTTTACTCTTATGACGCGTGTATTTTGTGTTTTTCCGAAGCGAATTGAAGCATCACTGATAATGTCGAAAGCGGCACTGATTTCGGCTGCAAATGCACGGGCATGTTCGGCCGCAACACTGCGTTGCCCTTGCCGTTCAAATAAGGGTTGCCCTAACCACTCTTCAAGCAATTTGATTTGGCGGCTGACGGCACCGTGGGTGATCCCTAATTCCTCCGCGGCGGCACTCAGACTGCTTGCGTGTGCTGCCGTCTCGAACAGCCTCAAAGCATTTAACGGCGGTAGGTTTCGTTTTTTCATCTGTGACTTTTAGTCTCATCAACGGACAGTATTAATCGATATTATGATCTAAACACACACAGTAGGATGCATGTTTCGAAGTCAAAAATCAGGAAAGTCATGGCAATCTATCTGTGTGTAGCCTTAATTGCGATACTCGCCGGAGTGGTGAGTGGGATAGTCGGTACAGGCTCTTCTTTGCTTTTACTGCCTGTCATGGTCAGCGCCTTCGGGCCTAAATTAGCCATACCGATAATGGCCATCGCCGCTATTCTGGGCAACCTCTCTCGTATTGTTGCCTGGTGGAAAGAGATAGATTGGCGCGCAACGTTGGCTTATGCACTGCCGGGCGTGCCAGCAGCCTCGTTGGGTGCTCATGTCCTGCTCGCTTTGCCCACATGGACGATAGACGGTGCTTTAGGCATTTTTTTCTGGGTTATGATCCTGATGCGAAGGCATGTGAAAAATAACCGATGGAGATTATCGATAAAGCAGTTGGGGTTTTGTGGTGGAACAGTCGGTTTCCTGACCGGTCTGGTGCTATCAACAGGCCCGGTGAGCGTACCGATTTTTACGGCATATGGGTTGAGTGGTGGGGCGTTTATTGGCACCGAAGCAGCAAGTGCACTTCTTCTGTACATGAGTAAAGTCAGTACCTTTTCGTTCCAGGGGGCGCTTTCATTACACATTGCCCTTATGGGACTCTTCGTCGGTGGCGGCATTATGCTCGGAACCCTCAGCAGTAAAGCTTTGGTACGAAGATTCACGGTGACACATTTTTCATTCCTGATAGACGTTATGCTGTTGATTGCCGGGGCAGGGTTTTTATACAGCGCCTGGCAGGTAAAATAATTCTACTGCAGATGGACAAGGCTGATGCTTTCACTACAGCCAATCAGATTGGCGTTTCTCGCCGCCAGGATTTTATCAGGTGGTTGCGCCATAACGGTGAAGGGTAAGCCATGCTGGTAACGTCCGCTTATGGCGCAAAGCGGACTGATGTCAGGTTAATGTCTGCTATGCGCGAAAAGCGGAATTTAGTCGTTGCTTCAAGTGACCATGAAGCCATGCCGAAACGCTAGTTTGCAGACGCTGTAGGTCTTATGGTTATTTCAGATGTATTAACGGTTTCAGGCGCCTCAATGACATGCTTTACAGCATGGGCAATGTCAGCGGGTTTAAGTGCGACAGAACGGTAGGCATCCATCAGCGCCATGGTTTCCTCATGGGTAATTGTTGACGCGAGTTCACTTTCTACAACGCCGGGATTTAAGCAGGTTACACGTATGTTAGGACTTTCCTGTCGTAACCCTTCAGAAATAGCCCGCACCGCAAACTTGGATGCACAATAGACGGCAGCTGTTGGTACGACAGAAAAGGCACCAATAGAGCCGATATTAATTATCTGACCCGATTTCTGTGCTTCCATTACGGGTAGCACAGCGCCAATACCCCAAAGCACGCCCTTAATATTAACGTCTATTGTTCGTTCCCATTCATCCTGATTGCCAGCGGCAAGGGGTGAAAGCGGCATAATGCCTGCATTGTTAATAAGGACATCAATACGGCCCCAGTTGTCCAGTGCTGTCTGGACGAAGTCAGACATGGATTGTCGATCGGTAACATCCAAAGCCCGCGCATCAGCAATACCGCCCGCGCTGCAAATGTCTGCTGCAATGGCATCGATACGTTCCACTCTACGTGCTCCCAGTAATACCTTCGCACCTGCAGTTCCAAGTTCTCTGGCAATACCTTCCCCGATGCCACTTGATGCACCAGTGATTAATATAACTTTGTCCATGATGTTCTCCTGTCATTGATTTCGGAGAGAGAATAGAACTTTACGATAAGTTGCAGTATCCTGCTTTCACTGGACTCAGTGGTTAGCAGTACTAAACAATGAAAATTGATCTCAATCTTTTACCTGTTTTTATTGCGGTTGCAGAAGAGCATAATTTTAGTAAAGCTGCAGCACGGCTGGGCGTGACCCGTTCGGCGGTCAGTCAGGGAATAAGAAGGCTCGAGGATGCTTTCGGCACAATGCTTGTCATGCGGACGACTCGCTCGGTTCATCTGACGGAAGCGGGAGAACAGTTGCGTGTATCTCTTTCATTGCCTTTAACCAGTCTCGAAGCTGCATTCGACAATATTGCTCCTGACAGTAAGCCAAGAGGACTTCTCAGAATCGCGGTGACCTCGATAGCGGAAGAATTTCTTTCAGGCCCGTTAATCGCTTCCTTCGCGGCAGCTAACACCAGTGTGAAGCTTGATATTGTTGTCACTGATAAAGAGTTTGATATTGTGGCTGCAGGCTACGATGCGGGTGTCAGGCTCGGAGAAGTGATTGAAAAAGACATGATTGCTGTTCCGCTTACGGGTGATCAACGTGAAATGGTGGTTGCTTCCCCTTCCTATCTTGCAGCCAATAGTCGCCCTTGTCATCCTCGTGAGCTGGTTCATCATCAGTGTATCGGCTGGCGCTCATCCCCGGATGTTGAGCCCTATCGCTGGCCATTTGAAGAAAACGGGAGAGCCTTCGATCTGGCGATTGAACCGCATATTACGACTAATGACCTGCGTCTGATGTTAAGACTGGCTCTGGCTGGTGGCGGCATCACTATGGCTACTCAAGAAACATTCAGGCCATATATAAAAGGCGGTCAGCTTGTGTCAGTGCTTGATGAGTATCTTCCACAATTTCCAGGCTTCTATCTGTATTTTCCCCAGCGCCGCAATATTGCGCCAAAGCTCCGTGCTCTGATTGACCATATCAAAGAATGGCGGCAGACGTTTACTTGCCCCCTCTGATTGGTTCATTTCCATTTTTGAATCAGTGAGTTAGTTCATGGTAAAGGCTAAGATTAGCGCATGCAGATGCTGCGGACTTGTCCAGTATTACGTGATAAAGCATATTTTCTTCACGGCTCCATGCACCGTTGCAAGCTGTCCTGTTGTCCTGCTTAACTTCCTCTATATAACGCCCATGTCCTGCCACCTTATTTCTACAAACTCCTCTGATAGATGAACTCAGGGTCAATTCAGACTGCGGATTTTGGAAACAAACGCTTAAATCCCAGTAGTTACCATGACGGTGGGTTCGCCAGTTATGTCTGCTAAGTCCGCTTCTGGCTGTGAGTTCAACCGATGGATGCAACACACTGGCTAAACCGCTCTGCGGGTGATTCATAGTCTAGCGTTTTTCTCGGCCTTTCATTGAGCTGTCTGGCAACACTGTTTAGTCTTTGCTGGCTGTGAACCGATAAGTCAGTCCCTTTTGGAAAATATTGTCTGAGCAATCTGTTCGTATTTTCATTTGAGCCACGTTGCCAGGGCGATTGTGGATCACAGAAATAAATCTGAATGTCTGTCGCTACAGTAAATCGGGTGTGGCTGGTCATTTCAGCCC